>JBIKJV010000088.1:0-10910 GCA_044360755.1 Phycisphaerales bacterium | reverse complement strand
CGCGGGCACGTCGGCGATCGAGAGGTGGTACCGCCCGTCCAGAAGCGCGCGCACCTTGCCCGCGGAGACGATCGCCTGCGCCGCGCGCGGCGAGGCACCCACCGCGATCTGCCGCGCGGCGTGCACGTCGGCCCATTCGCCGCCCGGGTGCGTCGCCAGGATCAGCCGGATGACGTAGTCCTGCACGGGGTCGGCCACCACGATGCGCCGCGCCAGCCGCTGCGCCTGCAGGATGCGCTCGGCGTCCAGCACGGCCGCGACCTCGGGCTCCTTCTGCACGGTCGTGCGACGCAGGATCTCGTGCAGGTCGGCGCGCTGCACCGGCGGCACCTGAACCTTCAGCAGGAAGCGGTCGAGCTGCGCCTCGGGCAGCGGGTAGGTGCCCTCCTGCTCGATCGGATTCTGCGTGGCCAGCACCAGGAACGGGGCCTGCAGGCGGTGCGTGGTGCCGCCCACGGTCACGGCGCGCTCCTGCATGGCCTCAAGCAGCGCCGACTGGCTCTTGGGCGTCGCGCGGTTGATCTCGTCGGCCAGCAGGACCTGCGTGAAGATCGGGCCCGGGCGGAACTGCAGCACGCGGTGGCCGGCGCCGTCCTCCACCAGGATCTGCGTGCCCACGATGTCCGCGGGCATCAGGTCCGGGGTGAACTGGATGCGCGCGAAATCCAGGTGGAACGCGTCGCCCAGCGAGCGCACCAAGAGCGTCTTGCCCAGGCCGGGGACGCCTTCGAGCAGCACATGCCCGCCGGCGAAGAGCGCCCACAGCACCTGCTCGACCACGTCGGACTGCCCCACCAGGCGGCGGCCCACCTCGGAGCGCAGGCGCGTGGCCACGGCACGGAACGCGGCGCAGCGCTCGCGCGCGGTGCGTTCGTCCTCGATGCCCGCGTCGAAGGGCGGCAGCGCGGCGATCTCGGCCGGCAGCGGCGTCATCCGGCGTCCCCCTGATCCTCGCCGCGCGCACGCCGCCGCGCGGCGCGCAGGCGGGCCAGCGCGTCGTCGGCCTCGCCCGGCGTGCCGGCGGACGGCGCCGCGGGCTTCGTGGGCGCGGGGCCCGCGGGCTTCCCGGAATCGGCGGCCAGGTCGCGGGCGTCGGCGCGCGGCGCGTCGGCGGATGCCTCGAAGCGGCGGCCGGCGGCGCCAGGCTTCGTACCCGCAGCGGCACCGGTGCGCGCGCGGCGCAGCGCATCCACGCCGCCCGTGCCGGCCTGCATCGTGCCGCCGGTCACGCGCGCGGCCAGGTCGCGGGCATCGCGCGCGTCGAACGCGATCCGCCGCCATGCGACGTCGACCACGATCAGCACCGCGGCCAGGATCGCTGCCCAGTTCCACAGCGTGCGCGCGCTCTGCGAGACGCCCAGCGCCGAGCGGTCGAACAGGTCCCACGTCTTCGCGTCGGCCAGCCGCAGCACGCGCCCGCCGGTGCGCTCGGCCACGGCGCGCAGCAGCGCCGCGTTGTCGGCGGTGGCGCGGTACTCGGCGGCGTAGGGCACGCTGACCGCGGCCTGCACGCTGCCGGCGCGCGCGTTGCCGTCGTCGCCCGCGCGCGCGAAGGCGATGTTCGCCAGGTACGCGCCCTGCTGCTTCGCGTCGAACTCGCCCGTGAAGCGCCCGGGACCCACCTGCCGCAGCGGCAGGTCGATCGTGCGCCCATCCGGCGCCACCAGCCGCGCGTCGGCACGCGTGGTGGCCGCGAAGCCGCCCTGCTGCTCACGCGTCTCGACGTCCACGAATGCGCGGTCGCCGTCGACCCGCGTCGCGACGCTGACGTCCTGCGGCATCGCCGGGCGCAGGGTCCAGCGCAGCGCCTGCTCCCAGAATGCCTGGAATCGCGTCCAGCGCGTCCACGCCGGGCCCCAGCGCGGGCCCACGTCGGACGTGAAGGCGATGCTGCGCCCAAGGCCGTAGTTCCAGTACGCCACGATCGGGTCGGTGCCCTCGCTGGTCTTCACGGCCACCGGCACCTGCGCCAGGCCCTCGCGCGGCACGGTCAGGATGTAGCCGCGCACCGGCGGCACCGCGTCGAAGCCCGCAATCGGCCCGCCGGCCGACGCGGCCACGCCCGGCTGGAAGTCCCCTTCGACGATCAGCGAGCGGCTGACCAGCGTGGCCTCCTGGATGAAGATCTGGGGCAGCTTGCGCGGGTTCTCCACCTTGTAGAAGCGGCCGCCGGTCTTGGTGGCGATCGCCTGCATCTTGCGGTTGTCCTCCGCGCTGCCGTGGCCGGCCACCATGACGGTGGTCACGGTGATCTTGGCGGCCTTGTAGTCGTTCAGCAGCTCGGGGTCCGGCGCGCTGGGGTCGCCGTCGGTGATCACGATGACGTGCTTCAGGCCGGCACGCACCTTCACCATCTCGTCGCGCACCATCTCCATCGGGATCTCGAAGCCGGGCATGTCGCCGACGATCATGCCCTTGGCCGCCGCGATCGCCGCGCCCTTGCTTCCCGCGATCTGCAGCGGGAAGCCCCAGCCGTAGCCGTTGCGGTCGCTCGGCTTGGGCACGCCGCCCGAGAAGCCGCCCCCGCCGTAACTGATGAGCCCGATGTAGTCCTGGCTCGAGAGCGCCTCGATGGCCGAGGTCGCCACCTGCTGGCCCCAGTAGTTGCCCTCGGCCATCTCGCAGCTGTGGAAGACGATCGCGAGCGCGCCGCGGAGGATCTGCCGCGTCTGCGGCGGGTCCATGCGCACGGGCAGCGTCTTGGCGGTCTCGGACCCCAGCCAGCCGCCGGCGCCGAAGCTCTCGGGCCCGCCCAGCATCAGCATGCCGCCGCCCAGGTCGTGCACGTAGGCGTGCAGCGCGCGGTCGTACTCGTTGTCGAATGCCCAGCGCGGCACGTTGGCCAGCACCACCGCGTCGAACCCCGCCAGGTACGCCAGCCCGCGCGACATCGCGGTCTCGGGCGCCACGCGCTCGGACTCGATCCGGCCCTCGCGCATCGCCGTCTCGAGGGCCTGCGTGTCGGTGGCGCCCTCGGGCGCGATCACCAGCACGCGCCCGGTGCCGCCGACGAAGACCACCGCCGCGCCCGCGTTGTTCTGCTGGATGGTGTCCGCCGCCGGGTCCGCGGGCTCGAACACCACGCGGAACCGCTGCGCGCCGGTGCCGTTGGCCACGACTGGCAGGGTCACCAGGTTCGCGCCGGGCTCCAGCGTCACGGGGTAGCCGCGACCGTCGCCGCCCAGGTCGATCGGCTCGTCGTTCTGCCAGAGCAGCAGGCGCCCCTTCGCGGGCTTCTGGCTGCGGATCGCCACGCGCAGGTCGATCGACTGGCCCTCACGCGCGCGCGTCGGCGCACGCAGCTGCTCCACCAGCACCTCGTTCGCGTGGCGGTACTCCTGCGGCACGACGTCGATCGGCACCCCCGCCGCGCGCGCCAGGTCGGCGGCCTCCATCAGGCTGCCGGCGGTCTCGTTGCCGTCGCTCAGGAGCAGGATGCGAGCCGTGGTGTCGGCCGGCTGCGTGGCCAGCGCCATGCGCACGCCGGCCGCGAGGTCGGTGGCCTGCAGGTCGCCGACGTGGCCGGTCAGCGTGACCTCGGGCAGCTGCCCGGGCATCGCCGCGATGATCGGGTCGCGCGCCACGGTGACCACGCCGACGCAGTCCTCCTCGCGCGGCTTGCGGCCCACCGCCTCGCGCACCGCGGCCTCGGACTGCTGCCGCAGCGCCAGCGGCACGCTGTCGCTCTCGTCGGCCAGCACCAGCACGCTCATCGCGTCGCTTTCGCGCACGAAGCTGGGGCGCCCCAGCGCGCACGCCAGGAGCGCCAGCACCAGGAGCCGCAGCGCCAGCCCGCCCCACGTCTTGAACGGCCCCAGCACCGCACGGCTGCGCCACGCCATCCACGCCAGCGGCAGCGCCAGCGCCAGGATCGCCAGGGCCCAGGGATGTTCGAAGCTCAGCTGCATCGCGCGCACCCCACGCTACCGCACCGCCGCCGCGTCCGGACCGGGCGGCACGGGCAAGGATTCGACCGGGAAGACCAGCACCCGCGAGTGGCCCGAATCCAGCACGTATGCACGGCCTTCGCGCACGCCCGCGGCCCAGGGGAAGCGGAGCATGTTCGCGCCCGACGGCACCGAACGCATGCGGTCGCCGTCGACCAGCTGCAGCGTGACCGGCGTCGGGGCCCCGCGCACGGCCGACCCGATGCCCAGGCAGCGGCCGTCGCGCGGGTCGATCCGCTGCACGCGGTTGTTGCCGAACTCGGCGACCAGCAGCGTGCCGTCGGGCAGCCGCTCCAGGCCGTATGGATAGACGAACTGCCCTGGCGCCTCACCCACCCCGCCCAGGATGCGCACCACCGCCCCATCGGGCCGCAGCACCTGGATGCGGTGGTTGCACGCGTCGGTCACGAACAGCTCGTCGCCCAGCGGCGCGAACGCGATCGACTGCGGGCGGTCGAACTGACCCGGGCCACGCCCCTGCGCGCCGATCTGGCGCACGAACGTGCCGTCGGGCCGGAACACCTGGATGCGGTCGTTGCCGCCGAACTCGCAGACCCACAGGTTGCCGTCGGGGCCGAACTCGACGTCGCACGGGAAGATGAACTGCCCGGGCTCGGTGCCATAGGACCCGAACCGGCGCACCTCCGTTCCTTCGGGCGTGTAGCCGATCACGCGGTGGTAGTGCGTGTCCGCCACCCAGACGGTGCCGTCGGGTGCGATGCCCATCCCGGTCGGCTTGCCCATCTCCTTCTCGGGCATCCGCCACTCGCGCTGCCAGCGGCCGTCGGCATCGAAGCGCTGCACACGCGCCTGGCGGTCGATCACGTACACGGCGCCGTCGCGCGGGTCGATCTCCAGGACGCGCGGGTACTCGAACTGCACCTTGCCGCGCCCCGGCCCGCCGAACCAGCGTGTGGCCTGGATCGCAGGCGCCGTGTCGGGCGCCGACGCGTCGCGGCACCCGCCGACCGCGACGGGAAGCAGCGCGAGCGAGAACACCAGCAGCACCGCGCGCACCGCCGGCCGCAGCAGGAGCCGCGCGACGCCGCCGCCCGCCACCACCGCGATCGCCAGCAGCGCGACCAGCGCGCCCAGCACCGTCGCCGGCTGCTGGTAGTGGATCGCGTTCAGGAGCGTGTCGGACGCCCACGACCAGCCCGGCGGCTCCAGGCGCGCGCTGACGATCACCTCGCCTGCGCCCAGCGTGGTCACGGCCAGCGCGGAGGCCAGCGCGGCGGCACCGGCCTCGGGCCCGAATGCGCCGAACAAGCCGCGCCACGGGCCGGCGTCCAGCAGGCGCGCCTCGCGGCGGTCGCGCGGCTCGCGCAGCGCCACCAGGCGGCCGATCCACGCGGCCACCACGCCGAACCGCGCCAGGTGCGCCAGCACCATGATCGCGGGCGTGTCGTAGACGGCCGGACCAAGCAGTTCGCCGTTGTAGGCGCCACCCAGCGCCAATGCCGCCACCGTGGCGGGCACGCTTGCCATCAGCACCCAGCCTGCCAGCATCGCGCGTTCCGCCGTGCGCGCGGCACCCGCTCCCCGGCCCGGCGCGGCGCCGCGTGCCGCCAAGGCCAGGTGCCCACACGCCACCAGCGCCGCCAGTGCGCCGGCGCCCGCGGCGGCACCGAATGTCCCAAGCGCGCCACGCAGCGCGATGGTGCCGAAGCCGCGCAGCGCGTCGGCTCCGAAGAGCGCGCGCAGCAGCACCGCCAGCGGCAGCAGCAGCGAAAGCAGCACGACGGCCCACGCCACGCGCACGCGGCCCGCCCGCGCGGGCGCAAGGGACTCCTCGCGTGGCCGCACCGGCCATGACGCCAGCAGCAGCGCGCCCATGAAGGCCAGCCCAACGGCGGGAAGCCCGGCACGCAGCACGGTCCCGGCGGCGATCCCCTGCACGTCCAGCGCACGCAACTCGAATCCGTACGTGTGCACCTGCGCCAGGTCGAACGCGACCGTCGAGCCCGCGACCGCGACGAACGTCACCGCCCCGCCCAGCGCCAGCGCCGCGCGGTCTGCGCGGAAGGCGCGCGCCAGCCGCGTGGCCACGCCCTCGCCGTCCAGCGCGCCCAGTTCGCGCGCCTGGTCCTCGTCCGACGCATCGCGCGCCAGCACCGCCCATGCCGCGAACGGCCACGCCCAGCTGACCATGCCGGCCGCCAGCAGCGCGGCCCGCAGCAGCGCGACCTGCCCGTGCGCCGCGCACCAATCGCCCAGCGCGCTGCCCGGCCCCGCTGCCTGCCACCACGTCCAGAACACCGCGTAGGGCGGAAGCGACGCCGCAACCACGCTGCACGCCAGTAGCACGCGCGCGCCGCGGGCACGCCGCATCGCCCGACCCACGGGCCAGCCCACCGCCACCGCGGCCACGGTGATGCCACCACCCCACGCCAGCGTGCCGACAAGCGTGCCCCATCCATCGAACGAATCGGGGACGGCCCCGCCACGCACCGCCGCACCGGCGCCCGCGATCACGGGCAGCCCGACGGCCAGCAGCCACAGGCCGACCGCGCCGACCACCGCCGCGATGGCGCCGGGCGCACGCATCACTCGACCTTCGCGCCGATCTTCGCGCGCGCGTCGAGGAACGCCTGCACCGCGCCGGGCGCCGCGCCGACCACCGCCGCGGGGTCCACGGCCAGCGGGTCCGGAACGGCCAGGTCGCCTTCCGCAGGCGCGACCACCAGCGGCACGTGCCGCCACGGCGCGCCAGCCAGGCGCCGCTCGACCTCCGGCGTCCGCATGTACGCCAGGAACGCGGCGGCCTCGCGCGGGTGCGGCGCGCCCGCCACCAGGCCAAGCGTGTTCGGGATCAGGTACGTGCCGCCGCCGGTCACGCCCCCGTCATGCGCATGCCGCGGGAACACCATCGCCAGCTTCAGGCCGCGCGCCTGCGCCGCCAGCACGTCGTCGGTGTCGGTGGTGCCGATGTCCGCCTCGCCACGCGCCACCGCGTCGATCACGCCGGCATTGCCCGACGTGAGCACGCGCGGCTCGTTGGCGGCCAGACCGGCCACGAACGCCTCGAAGTACCCGGGCGCTGCATGGGCGCCCCACCAGGCCTTCATCGCGCCGAAGTGGCTGCGCGTGGTCCCGAAGCGCGGGTCAGCCATCGCGACGCGGCCCTTCCAGCGCGGGTCGGCAAGCTCGGCCCACGTGCGCGGCGGCTCCTTGACGCGGTCCGGCGCATACACGATCACGCGCGCGCGCCCGGCGAAGGACCACCAGCGCGCGTCGCCGTCGCGCCACGCCGCAGGCCACGCGCGCGCGGCGTCGTCCGGCACCAGCAGCCCGTCCTGCGCCAGGCCGACCGGCGCGGCCTGCTCGTTGGACCAGAACACGTCCGCGCGCGGGCGGTCGCGTTCGGCGCGCACCATGTTCGCCAAGCCGGTGGTCTTGGTGGCCTCGGTGTCGAACTTGGCATCGACGCGGATCCCGGTACGGCGCTCGAACTCCTCGAACACCGGACGCGACACGTCCTCGTCGGCGCTGACGTACACGGTGACCGAGGGACGATCGCACGCCGCGGCCAGCACCGCCAGCGCGGGCACCAGCAGCCGAGGCACGAAGTTGGCGCTGCGCCAGCGGCTCATCGCTTGGGTTCGGCGGCGGGCGCAGCAGGTGCGGGGGCGCCCGGAGCCGGCGCGGCGCTCGCACCGCCACCATCGGCCGACTTGGCGGGTGCCACGCCACGGTCCTCGAACCGCTTGCGCAGGTCGCCGAAATAGCGCTTGTGCACGTCGCGCAGGTGCGCAGGGACAGGGTCTTCCTCGGTCCCGCGCTCGTACCCGGGCGAGATCGCGCCGGCAACCTCCGAGAGCCCCACCTTGCTCTCGCCGACGGGTGCCTGCCCCGCCACCAGCTGCCGCGCGATCACGTCGCCTTCCTGCTTCTGGCCCTTCTGCTTCTGGAACTTGCTGCCCGTGGCGGTCTGACGCACTTCGCGGTTGCCGCCCTGCGCCTGGCCGCGGCCGCCCGTGGTGCCGGACTTCTCGCCCTGGCCATCGCCCGCACGGCTGCCTTCCTCGGCGCTCGCGCGCAGCGCGCTGTCGGCTTCGCTCTCGCTCATCGCGCCCGACTGGCTCTCCGACTGCGCGGCGGACGCGGCCATGTCCATCTGGCGGTCGGCCTCGGCCTTCGAGAGCATCGACTGCATCGAGTCCTTGCCGTCGCCGCCGGACTGGCCTTGCTGGCCATTGCCCTGCGCCTGCTGCTGCTGTTGCTGCTGCCCCTGTCCCGACTGCTGCCCCTCCGGCGATTGCTGCCCGCCCTGCGCCTGCTGCGACTGCTGGCCCTGCGACGACTGCTGCCCCTGCTGGCCCTGCTGCCCGGGGTTCCGGCACTCGCCGGCCTGCTGCTGCAGACCCTGCGCCATCTGCTGCATCGACTGCTGCGCCTGCGCCTGCGCGGCCGCCGCCTTCTGCAGCGCTTCCTTCTGGGTGGCGTTCAGCGACTTCGCCGCCTCGATCGCCTGCTGCAGCGCCAGCGGGTTGTTCGCCAGCGCCGGGTCCATGCCGGCCTGCTTCAGCGCCTCGGCCAGCTTCGATGGATCGTTGGCCATCTGCTTCAGCTGGTCGGCCATCTTGTCCAGCGCCGCCGCGGCCTGCTCGCGCTGCTCCTTCGACATCGTGCCTTCGGCCAGCGCCTTGTCCAGCTTGTCCAGCGCCGCCTTCGCCGCCGCGAAGTCACCGCGCTTCATCGCCTCGGCCAGTTCGGCCGCACCGTTCTTCGCCTCCGGAAGCTCCAGCTTCGAGAGCGCGTCCTGCAGGTCGCGCGCCGCGCGGGCCTGCTGGCTGTCGCGGAGCTCCGCCAGGCGCGCATCAAGCTCGGCCGTGCGCTTGGCGGCCTCGCGCGCGGTCTCGTCGGCGGAACGCACCTTGGCGGACGCGTCCTCGGCCAGCGAGCGCTTGGCGGCATCCAGCTCCGCCTGCAGCTTGCCAGCCAGTTCCGGCGATTCCTCGATGCGCCGGACCAACTCCTCCAGGCGCTTCTCCTCGGGCGAAGGCGCCTTGGCCGCCACCTGCTGCACGTCGTCGGCCCGCGGCTGCGTGCGGCCTGCCAGCGGTGCCGGATCCGGCAGCACGAACCATGCAGCCACCGCCAGCACCAGGAGCGCCGGCGCCACCCACCAGCGCTGCGGCGCGCGCAGCTCGAACGCGCTGCGCGCACGCGACGCCACGTCGCGATCAGCGGCCAGTGCCACGGCGTCTGCCACCGCCGCCTGAGCGAACGGGTCCGCGGCGCCTGCCGCATCCAGCGCGATCGCCGTCGAGAAGCGCTCCCCGGTGCCCAGACGCGCATCCACCTCAAGCGCGATGCTGCCCTCGGTGCGCCGCCCCCGCCACGCAGGCCATGCGCCGATCGCCACGGCCAGCAGCACCGCCACGGACGCCCCCGCCACCAGGAACCCCATGCTGCGCGAGGGCACGCCCAGCGCGTCGCTCGCGCCCAGCAGTCGGCGTTCCACGACCAGCGCCAGGAGGACCGCCGCAGTCACCACGCCCGCCTGCAGGGACGCCGTCACCCACGCCTCCAGGAGGAGGCGCCGACGAGCGAAGCCGACGAGCGATCGAATTCGATCCAAGAGGGTTCCTCCGCGGTGCCGCGCCGAACCGGACGGACGCGCATCCCGACAGCGTCATGCTAGCCCACGCGGTGCCGTGCCCACCCGTATCATCCAACCCGACATGCGCATGAAGACGCTCGCCGCCGCCACCCTGTTCGCCGCCTGCCTCGTCGCCCCGTCCACGGGCACCAACGCGCATGCGGCGCCCGCACCCCAGCAGAGCCAGAGCGACCTCCAGAAGGAGATCGACCGGCTCCGGCAGGAAAACGAGCAGCTGAGCAACACCGTCGAGCAGCTGAAGAAGGAGATCGCCGCGCTGAAGGCAGCGGCCGACGCGGCGAAGCAGGCGCCCAGCGCCGCGCCGACCGCCCCAACTGCGCCCGCGCCCACCGCGCCTCCCGCCGACGTCGTGCCTGCCGACCCCTCGATCGGCCCGGGGGGCCTGCTGTCGATGCTGCAGGCCGAGTACCTCTCGGCCTTCGACTCAGCTCCGCGGACGCCTGCCGATGGCGGCGAAGCCGTCCAGTTCAGCAACCACCTGAAGAAGCTCGAGGCGTGGTGCACGCGGATGAACCGCCGCTACGTGCGGACGTTCTCGTGGGTGGGCCGCATCGATCCGACGAGCATCCGCGTCGAGAAGACCAGCGCATCGATGGACCTCCTGTTCCAGAACGGCACCCGCCAGTTCAGGGTCCCCGTGACCCTCTCGACGACGCAGGCAAGCCGCGTCCGCCAGGGGGATCGTTGGTACTTCGGTGACGTCGACGTCACCGCCGTCGTCCGGCCGAGGGTCCGCGTCGACCCCGCCCGCAGCAATCCGGGAGCATTCGAGGTGCCCCCGATGGTCGGCCCGTACCTGACCTACGCCTTCGACTACGAGGTCCGCAGCATCGAACCCGTGCCCGAGCCGAAGGACACCGCCCCCAAGGGCGACCAGAAGTGATCCACGGGCACGACGCAGGCGCACCTGCCCCGGGCATGCTGCCCGATGACCACGTCTGCCTGTGCTTCCGCGTCAGCCTGCGGAAGATCGTGAACTTCATGGAACGCGAGCAGCCGGCGGTCGCAAGCCAGCTGTCCGAGTGCCTGGGCGCCGGGACCGGTTGCCAGTGGTGCGTACCGTTCCTGCGCGGCCTGCACCACCAATGGCAGAGCGGCCGGACGCCCGGCCTGCCGATCGCGCCGGCGGTGTACGCCGCGCAGCGCCGCGGCTACCGGGAAACCGGAGAACGACCTCCGGAATCGGCCTCCGAGGCGCCGCCAGGGCCGCCTTCGACTGCCGATGGTTGATCCTGCGACTGAGTCGCAATACCATCCTGCGCTGGTCCATGGCCCCCACCCCCGACCAACCCCGCGACGGAGCAGCGCCCGCCCCCGTGCGGGTCCCGCTCACGCAA
>JBIKJV010000302.1:0-3148 GCA_044360755.1 Phycisphaerales bacterium | reverse complement strand
TATCAGCAGCATAACGTTCTGCAAGGTCAGCATATTCAGCACTAGTTGCAGTGCCTCTAAATTTAAAGTTTGCAGTTGTGTTCATGTTGTCTCCTGATTGCAAAACAGGAAACTGTGTGCTTAACCGTGTTAAGCCGTCTTCTAAGTATTCTGTTGTAGCAGGAGTCCATGCTGTTGTGTCACTGACTTGTATAGTAACGATATCGCTATCGACTATAGTTTCTATTGTATAATGGTAAACCCCTAATGTGTCAAGTCTTCTTCTTGCAACTACCCGTGTTCCGCCTGCTTGGAAACCTATCGGCCACCACGCACCGTTATCGTACAAATATAATTGACTTTCGGTAGTGTTATACCAAAGTTGACCTTCGTTTGGATTTGTTGGCGCAGTGTCGTCTGCGTTGTTGGCTAGTAATCTTAAAAAATTTTCATTTAGTGCTTCGCCAAACCTACTATAATTTCGTCCGATGAGATTTAGTGTAGTACTAGTGTCTACGGTTCCATCGTTAACGATAATAGGTGTTTTACTTGCATCTGGCCAATCAACTGTATACGGCATCTTTTCTTCCTTTATACATCACTATACGATGTTCTGATTCTTAAAGTATATATTACTTGTATTTTTCTGTTTGCGCTCTTCTGAACCGGATGGAAAATAACATGAGTTAACATTGTGTTATTTGCAGTATAAAGTGCAAGTTCGTCAAAAACATAAGTGCCGTTCATATTAACACTTGTATCTAGCGTATCTTGACCGGATGGTTGGTTATAATCAAGAGTGCAAGTCACAACTACATCGCTATATAACTCGCCTGAAGTATGTGTTACTTCTACACTATTTGTTGCCGAGCCTGTTATAGTTTCGTCAACTGTTTGTGCATATGTTTGATTATATAATGCACCGGATGTGATATTGGTGTTTGTTGCTTTGTATGTAACTGCACCTAACCCATCGATAATAGTTCCGCCATTACCGAAACGCATCTGTGCTATCGCATACGTCCCAACTCCACCTGCTTCATTTGCTAATAAATTTGCAAGTGCAATACTCATATTTTCATAGTTAATAGCATTACGACGGCGAACTAAGATTTCACCGTTATCAGGATCCCATATTGTTATGTGTCCTTCTATTCCGAATACTGGTTTTTCAATTATCTTACTCATAGTTTTTTTCCATTTATAATATTTATAACGTTCCGGAACCTGCATTTCTTATGAATATATGCATAGGTGTTGTTCCTGTTGCACTTAGGCTTATTCCTGTATCATTATAGGCAAAACCCAAATTATTACCATAATCGATAAAATGTTCTAGTGTTGGGATTTTATAAACCCAACTTGCATCGGTTACAGTTGCACCCGAAGCATGTGTTATTGCACTTGTTCCAAGTGTTCCTCTTGTACAGTAGCGTAATGTATTGCCTTCTATAGCACGGTATTCTATACGTTCATTATTAATCCAAACAACCCCGAATTGACCAGTTACTGGTGCAGTTAATACTGACGCATTTGTTACAGCTATGCTAGTTGCTGTAGCACTTATGCTGCTAGATAATGTTGTTTTTGCAGTATTAACAACAACTGTGCTTTCTTCGATTTGATACGGAGAATAATAAACCATATCAAATGTTCTTGTGTCACTTGTTACCGTGCTGCCACTACTATTAGTTTGAACACGAATACGAATGTTTTCTGAGTAATCGATAGGATATAATTCTTCGCCCCAATTATCTCTAACTACAGTGTTAAATCCGTTACCATCATATATATATTCAAGAGCTGCATCTAACGTAGTAAATGTTGAACTATCTGTATTAGTGATTACACTAGTAAATGTACCGCCTGTTAGAATTTCATCAAAGTCTTCGTAATCTTTAACACCATGATCGTTGTATCTTATTGTAATCTCTGAATCCAGATCTAGTTCAGTTACTTCTATATCGTTTTCGTCCATGTGTGTTACTGCACGATCAATGCTATGAAGCTTTGTGTGATAAGGTTTTATTGAATTAAAGAACTCTTCAACTACTTCAGTGCCTGTTGGTTGATAGTTTATTGCATTTGTTAGAACAGGGTGTTCTAAACGAATCTTTGCATAAGTTGTTTTAAATGCAAAGTCATCTGTAGTATTATCAGTTACTGAATGATACAAGCACGTGAACCAAAGTTTATTATAGTAGGACTTGTATTGACCTACAAATACTTTATTTCTTAATAAATCGAATATGGCTTTTATTACAGGGCTCGGTTCAGCATCAAACCCGCTCATATCGAACGGTCCAACGTCAAACCCGTAGCCGAACTTTTCTAAATTCCAAAGTTCTTCACTCAACTGTATTGTGCCTTTAGATTTCCATTGTATTACCCACTCGTTATTAACTAGTTTGTAAATCTCTGGTCTATTTACACCGTCACTATGCAATACCTTTTTAACATAGACAAGTGTTCCTTCTTCGGTTGATAGCGGTTCTTCTCCTAATGCCGGTATTAGCTCTTGTTTAATATCGACATACAAATCAGGGAGAATTGATTTGTCAAATACACTTAACAAAGAGCCATCGTTGTTGTATTCTTTACGATACCAATCACTGTAAATCCAATACTTCTCCATTTCATATTCAACTATTCCGTCTGCTATGATTTCTTTAAAAATTGTGTCCCACTCTGGTATTTCGTTAATTATACAAATCCTAGATAATAGATCATTTGCTGCATAAACAAAGTTATGTCTTGCAGTTTTTAAATCTCTAACTAAACTTTGATTCGGTCTTGTTAAATGTCCGTATGTGTTAAACGGATGTAAGTTAAGGTCAGGTAGTGGTTGGCCCATCCAAACATCTATATCGTTTGCAGGAGTATCTGCTGGAAGTTCATACTCGTATATACGTCTCCACCATGTCATTGTAGTGTCAGTTGACGGAGTATGATTTAAGTTGATATTCTTCAAACTAATATAATAGCGATTACTACCGTCGACTACAACATCGTCGATGTTATATGTTGTCGAACTACTATAAGTTGTATATGAATATCGCTTAACTGCATTATTCCAACCTACAATGCTGTCACGCATTTTAATGTGTAGTTGCTCTGGTATTAATTCGACAGGATCGCTGTCGTGTAGTAATACCCATTCACTTAAAGG
>JBIKJV010000260.1:0-3149 GCA_044360755.1 Phycisphaerales bacterium | reverse complement strand
AACTTGCCTTTGCTTGCCTGCTCAGACTAGTTAACTACCTGTTGGTATTTTCCATTCGTTAGTTTGGCTAAAAACTGTTCGGGCGCCAACCCTCTTACTACTCACCGACCGGCTCTGTAGCTATCCTTACGGACAGTTCTTCTAACTTACTGGATACCGCCTTTCTACGGACGGACATTACTTACGCTCAGGGCGAGTAATGTTAACCCAGGCTTGTATAGCTGGACCATTGCTGGCGCAAGTTTATAGGAAACCTTGCTTTGGGTGCATTACTGCACTTACCCTTAAGTTGGACGCTATACCGCCCATGTAAACTGTGTTTAAAACTGCACTGGCTAACTTCGGATCCTTGGCCTAGGCGTTCTGGTAGTTAGCAACGCACCCGTCAGTGCAGTTTTAAACACAGTGTTTGTCTAAATTTTCAAAGAGCGCATAAACAACTTGTTTGCTGCTTATGTTCTTAATATAGTATGTGTTGCTGTCATTGTCAACACCTTTTTTATCTTTTTTTTATTTAATTACTTGAGCCTGTTGCCACAACATCAACAGCATTATCTACAAATTTTCGGCCGTGTAGCTATGGACTTGCGTCCTTGGGGTAAGTCATTACAGTTACTTGGAAGGATGCATTTCCTTTGTTACTACAGCCGCTAAACCGTAGCACCTTTCACTTACTGACACTCAAGTATCTTGGCGACCCTACGGGGACTCGAACCCCGTTCACCAGGTAGACAGCCTAGTGTAATACCCATATACCATAGGGCCAATTTATGGCGGACACTCAGGGATTCGAACCCTGGGACGCCTTTCGACGCCGTCGGTTTTCAAGACCGGTGCAATAATCCATCTCTGCCAAGTGTCCGTATTGCTTTAGACTGGGCTGTTTGCAGCTTTAACCCGGCTGGTTACGGGAGCGTTCCTCACAAGGGCCGATTACGTCACAGTCTAAACTTGGTTGCGTTGGGTTGGATTCGAACCAACGATTTCCTGGTTATGAGCCAGGCGAGATGACCACTTCTCTACCCCGCAATAGTCCTGTATTATAATGGCGGAGCGACTGGGAGTCGAACCCAGTGAGGGATTGCTCCCTCTACAGATTAGCAATCTGCTGCATTACCATCCTGCCCCCGCTCCGTAACTTTGGCTCCGTCTGCTGGGCTCGAACCAGCGACCCGGTGATTAACAGTCACCTGCTCTACCAACTGAGCTAAGACGGAACATAATGTTTGTGGCTCTACTCAGCGTCATCCTGAGCGATTTAACTAGAGGGGTGCTTTTCTCCAGTACCGATAACCTTGTGTCTTATGGAGTCATCCTCCTGCACTAGTTTATTCTATAAATACACGATGATAAAAAAGATTTGGTCCATTTTATTACCGTGTATCATTGTAGTCAGCTTTTTTCTAGCTGTAAGCAATCTTTTTACCACATGGCACAATCATCAAATGCTGTTGGAAATACTCCACAGCACTGAATAATTCAATTGCTCGTTCTACTTACACATACACCCCAGCATTTCTGCGTAGTCCGCAAAGTGTTGGGTGGCCTACCCTCATTCACAGGATGTATGTGAAAATAGAACCGTTGTCTCTACTTACAGTTACTAACTTGGCGGACCGTCGTCCAATTTGCTACATCAGTAGTGCAAAGGAATCAAACCTTTCATAGTCACCTAGACTCAACGCCGGAATCGAACCAGCTACCAGTTAGTATGTGTAAGTAGAGATTTGATAATGTATGTTGGTTGCATACATCGTCTACTTACAATCCCTATCATCGCTTGCGCTAAGGAATGTAATAAGCTATTATAGCTTATCTTAATGTGTCTAAATTGTCAAAGAGCGTGTAAACAACTTCTTGCTTACTTTGTTAACTTAGCGTCTTGTTTTTGCTTTGTCAACAACTTTTTTTTCTTTTTTGTTTGGGTGCTTCAATCTTTGTTACAAGTTTCTGCGTCCCTTACTAGTTATATATAGTGTATGATGTCTTGCCTGTCAAGTATTATTTTGTCTTTTTTTCTTTTTTTTTGCCATTAAAAAAGCCCCGCAGCTTTCGCTTGGGGCCTTGGTGTTCGAACTTTGTATATTGTTCAGCTACCTCGGCCCGCCTGCACGGAATCGACACTAGGATTGCCCCCTAGTGACCATGTATTCTGTGCTGTGGTTCCGCATGTAATCATTGAACTGTTTATTCCTTATATAAGTTTATTTATCATCTGAGATAAAATTATCTTACACTTTTATTTATCATCTCGAAAATATTTAGTCTGCGTCCGGCAACTGCACAGCCTGAGAAAGCATTTAACGGTTTTACCAGCAGTGTTAGGACTTCTTACTTCGAATTATCTTATCGGTCCATTTTTACGCCTTAAGTAGAGAATCTCAATTATAAACTACAAGACGCAGACTAAAACTTTGGTGCCCTAAGTCGTGTTACATTCCTAGCTTATATGAGCTGTTGCTCACTGTAAACGATTGCTTCCAAGACCACTCGTCAAGAACAAGTTGATTAAACACATCGTCTTCAAGTTCGATTACGTCTTCAACACTTAGTTCAAGCATACGAGCTGCACGGTTGTAATCGCTTTCGTAACTACGTGGCGCAGAAGGAATACCTTTAATCTCTTTAATTTTTTCTAGATCACCTGTGTTTGCTAGTTTTGCATTTTCTTTTGTGATCTTAACAGCAAGTGTTTTGTAATCGTTAACTGCTTCATCGTATTCAGCAATGTGCTTAATCTTGTTTTGACGAACAATCATTAGGAGCTCGTCTTTTTTCATCTTTACACTACGCATAGCGTTTCTCCCATTCATACGCATATTAAACTTCCTTAAAAGAATATTTGGTGCCCCCGGTCGGACTCGAACCGACACTATGCGGATTTTGAATCCGCCGACTCTACCAATTGGCCTACAGGGGCGATATTAAAACAGAGAGGAAAGAGTGAGTAATAAAGTTCTAGCAAAGTGCATGTAGCGTGGTATACAGACCTACTTTTGCAAAAAACAAATCGCAATCTACAATGCTTATATTTCCGATTATCAACATGCAGTGTCAATTAAGACGAATATAATAAAATCGGAACACATAGCTGGAGACCATAAACGATCATGTTATGCAAGTAACGCTTGCCCGCCTCTATTCTCTTT
>JBIKJV010000094.1:0-10642 GCA_044360755.1 Phycisphaerales bacterium | reverse complement strand
CCGCCGAGCGTGCACACGTAGCTGGCCGTGCCGCCCGGGTGCGTCCAGTTGCCGTTGGCGTCGGCGTAGACCGTCACGCCGCCCGACGCGACGCCCACGTACGGGAGCGCATAGGGTGCGATGCCCGCACAGGTGTCCGCGTCGTTGCCGACGGTCGCCTGGCCGGTGATCGCACCGCCCGTCGCGTGGTAGATGCGGCTTTCCTGGTACAGGATCGTCCCGTCGGCGGCATCGACCACGAACAGGATCCGCTGGTGGTTCTCGGGGTCCCACGGACCTCCGCCTTCCGCCTCGAACTGCACGGCCAGGCGTGGCTCGGCCGCCTTGGCGCGGTCGACGCCGGCCCACACGACGTACTGCGCGGGCGTGGTCGTGGGCTGCGAACGGAACGCGTTGAAGGGCCGCCGCGTCCAGATGCGCGGGTCAGGCAACCGGGTGAGGTCCTTGCCATCGAGCGTCTTGGCGAAGTCGCCGACGTCCCACAGCGTGCTGGAGGCCAGCACTGCGGGAAAGCCCGGCTCGTTGCGCGTCAGCACCAGCAGGTGCGAACGGAACACCGGCACGCCGCGCACCTGCTGCGTCCAGTAGACGCCGGTGAACTTCGCCATGCCCGTGATCTCGTCGTTCATGATCGGCACCAGGTGCTCGCCACCCTCGAACGGTCCGATGGGCGCTAGGTCCGAGGCGTCGACGCCGAAGAGCGGCGCATTCACGCGCAGGAACGCCTGGGCGCTCTCGATGGGCGTCGCGCCGGTGGCCAGCGGGCCGTACGCGCGCGCGACCTGGTCACCCAGGCGCATCACGCGGCAGTCCGGGTTGCGCGTCAGGAACGACGACTCGGCCGTGGCCGCATCGGGGCGAGCGGCGGTTTCGCCGGCGCGAACGGGCGCGACCTGCGCCGCCGAACCGACGGCGAGCGAGCAGGCGATGGAAACGGCGGCAAGGACGGTGGTGGGGGGGGTGAGCATGTGCCTTCGGTTCTCCAGGATCGGCCGATTCGCGAGGCGCCGACAGGCGAACCCGGCCGCTCGGCCCAGGTCGCTGCCAGATTGTTCTACGGACCTTGGCGCGGGGCAACTCCCTCAACTGCCGAATTCCGCCCCAAATTCCATGACCTCGGGGTGCCTGCAGGGGAGGGTCCTATACTCGGCCCCCCATGGCCGGAAAGTCCGATGGCGAGCGTCCGAACGAGCCGGTGATCGAGAATCGCCAGGCCCGGCACGACTACGCCATCGAGGACACCCTGGAGTGCGGCATCGAGCTCTTGGGCACCGAGATCAAGAGCGTCCGGGCCTCCAAGGTGAGCTTGGCCGAGGGCTACGTCAGCGCGCAGGCCGAACCGCCCTCCCTGAGCCTGCACTCGGTGCACATCGCGGAGTACCCGCCCGCGGGCAAGGCCGCCCAGCACCCGCCCGTGAGGGTCCGCCGCCTGCTGGCGCACAAGAAGGAGATCCGCAAGCTGGCGGAGCAGGTCAAGAAGAAGGGCGTCACCATCGTGCCGCTCAAGATCTACTTCAAGGACGGCCGCGCGAAGCTCCTGGTGGGGATCGGCGTGGGCCGCAAGGCGGCCGACAAGCGTCAGGCGATCGCCGCGCGCGAGATGAAGCGCGACATCGACCGCGCGATGCACAAGCGGCGGTGAGCCCGGGGGCAGCCGATGGCGGCGCTTGGCGGGCGGCCGACCCCGGCGGGGCACGGGCCGATCCGCCTGCACGTCCCCCTAGAATGGTCGGTCCGCCATGACGACCCCCGATCGCCAGACGCTCGAGACCCTCGCCCGCACCGCCGCGGATGCGCTTGCCGCCCTGAAGGGCCTGCAGCGCCAGGACGGCCACTGGTGCGCCGAGCTGGAGGGCGACTCGATCCTTCAGAGCGAGTACCTGCTCATGAAGTGGATCCTGGGGCAGGAGCGCCAGCCGATGGCCGACGGCCGCGACGGCCATGAGACGATGCTGAGGATCGTCCGCTACATGCGGTCGCAGCAGCGCCCCGACGGCGGCTGGGGCCAGTACCCCGGCAGCTCGGTCGACCTGAGCGCCACGGTGAAGGCGTACTTCTGCCTGAAGCTCTACGGCGACAGCCCCGACGCCCCGCACATGCGCAAGGCGCGCGAGGTGATCCGCGCCATGGGCGGCGCCGAGCGCTGCAACAGCTTCACCAACTTCTACCTGGCTGCGCTGGGGCAGATCAGCTGGGACGCCGTGCCCGCGATCCCGCCCGAGATCGTGTGGTTCCCCAAGTGGTTCTACTTCCACATGGACCGCATGAGCGCGTGGAGCCGCACGATGATCCTGCCGCTGGCGATCGTCGCCACGCTGCAGCCCACGCGGCGGCTCGATCCCACCCTGGGGATCGGCGAGCTCTTCCTGAGCGAGCGTGACCGCAACCGCCTGAAGATGCGCGCGGACGTGCCCGCGTTCTGGCGCGGCTTCTTCAAGTGCGCGGATGCGGCGCTCAAGTTCGGCGGTCGCATCGTCGGCACCGGCCCGCGCATGAAGGCGATCCGTGCGTCGTACGACTGGATCCTGGCGCGTGCGTCGCAGGACGCCCCGGCGCCCACCGAGGGCCTGGGCGCGATCTTCCCGCCGATGGTCTACATCCAGGTGGTTTTCATGGCGCTGGGCGTGAAGCGCGGCGATCCGCTGGTGCAGCGCGCCGAGCGTGACCTGGACGCGTTCTTCATCGAGGAGCGCGACGCCGCCGGTCAGCCCACGATCCACATCCAGCCGTGCTTCAGCCCCGTGTGGGACACGGGCATCGCCAGCTATGCGCTGACCGACTGCGGCCTGACCGCCGCCAACGACACCGCACTGGAGCGCGCCACCGACTGGCTGCGCGCGAAGGAAGTGCGCTGGACCGGCGACTGGATCGCGAACGTTCGCCCCGGCACGCGTCCCGCCGGCTGGTTCTTCGAGTACCAGAACGCGTGGTACCCCGACGTCGACGACACCGTGATGGTGGCAATGGCGCTGAAGCGCGCCGGCGGCCCCGAGAACGAGTCGGCCGCGCGCCGCGCGGTGGAGTGGGTCTTCGCGATGCAGTGCGCCAACGGCGGCTGGGCCGCGTTCGACCGCACCACGAACCACCAGGTCTACGAGTACGTGCCCTTCGCCGACCACAACGCGATGCAGGACCCCGCGTGCCACGACATCACCGGCCGCACGCTGGAGTGCATGAGCTGGCTGGGCTACCGCGTCGACAACCCCGCGATCGCGAAGGCCGTCGAGTTCATCAAGGGCCACCAGGAACCCGAGGGCTGCTTCTGGGGCCGCTGGGGCGTGAACTACATCTACGGAACGTGGCAGGCCGTGATCGGCCCGATCCGCTGCGGCGTGCCGCGCACCGAGCCGTGGATCCAGCGCGCGGGCGCGTGGATCAAGAGCGTGCAGAAGGCCGACGGCAGCTTCGGCGAGACCGCCAACAGCTACGAGGACCGAAGCCTGATGGGCACGGGCCCCAGCACCGCCAGCCAGACCGCCTGGGCGGCGATGGTGCTGCAGGAGGTCTACGGCCCGAACGACCCCGACCTCTGGCGCGCGCTGCAGTGGCTGGCCAAGACCCAGCTGCGCCCGGCCGACGCCGCGGACCCCGCGCTGAACCCCGACGGCGACCCCGCGGGCGGCTGGGTCGAGACCGAGTTCACCGGCACCGGCTTCCCGAAGGTCTTCTACCTGCGCTACCACCTGTACCGGCACTACTTCCCGCTGATGGCGATCGGCCGCGCGCTGGCCGCGCATGGCGTGCCCGTGCCGGTCGCGGCGCGCCCCGCGCGCGAGCCGGTCGCGGCGGGCTGAGAAATGGTGTCCGGGGTAGCCCTTTCCTGTTTTCCGTGACGGCGCGAAAGGCACCGGCGCACGACCGCGCCCTTGCGCTGTGCTCGGGGCCTTCCTCCGCGACCGTCGTCGCTCCACCAGGTTCCGCTCCTCCTATTGTTCGGCTGGCTCGGCACCTGTCACGACCCGGGCGTAATCGGTGCCGCCTCGCGTGCCTCGCGGCCTCGCGATTCGCTGCGGAAGCCCCCGATGCTCGCTCCGGGCGCTCGCATCTGGACGTTCGAACGTCGGCGGGCGAGCGCCCGCAGCGAGCATTGGCCTCCTCCGGAGCGACGTACGAGGCCGTGAGGCACGCGTACCACGGTTCGATTAGTCCCGGGTCGCCCCACGTGCCGAACCGGCCGACGACGATGACGAGCGGAACCTGGTGGAGCGAGGAAGTTCGCGGAGGAGGGGGCCAAGCGCAGCGAAAGGGCGCGGTGACCACGCAACCCGGGAAAATCGGCAAATGAAGCGGGGCCTGATTTCTCAGAACGCCGCCGGTGCCGCGAACTCCACGCGCTCGCCCGTCGCCGGGTGCGTGAATCCCAGCCGCTCCGCGTGCAGGCACAGCCGAGGCGCCATCGCGCGCACGTCGGCGGGGGCGTACAGGTCGTCGCCCAGGATCGGGTGCCCGATGGTCAAGAGGTGCACCCGCAGCTGGTGGCTGCGCCCCGTGATCGGCGTCAGCTCGAACCGCGTGCGGTCCGGCGCGGTCACCCGGTCGCGTACGCGCCAGCGGGTGACGCTCGGCCGGCCGTGCGCGAAGTCGACGATCTGCAGCGGCGTGTTCACCAGGTCCTTGCGGAGGGGCAGGTCGATCTCGCCCTCGTCCTTCGGCGGGTGGCCCGCGGCCAGCGCGACGTAGGTCTTCGACGTCTCGCGCCGCTCGAACTGCATGCTCAGCGCACGGTGCGTGCCGGCGTCCAGCGCCACCACCAGCACGCCGCTCGTATCGCGGTCCAGGCGGTGGACGACGCGCGCGCCCGGCCAGCGCCGCTGCAGGCGCACGATCAGGCAATCGGCCTTCTCGGGCCCGATGCCGGGCACCGTCAGCAGTCCGCAGGACTTGTCCACCACCAGCAGGTGCTCGTCGGCGTGCAGGATGGCGTAGCCGTGGTCTTCCATCGCGGGGCGTGATCCTAGAATCCCGGGATGATCCCCACACGGGCCGCCGCGTCGACCGTCCTCGCCTTCTTTGCGGGCTGTGCCGGCACGCCCGCTTCGGCGCCCGCCCCGCAGGCCGGTGCGCCCGGCGCGCCGACGCCCGGCCCCGCCGTCGGCTACGACTTCCGCGCCGCCGAGCAGCCGATCCTGACGAAGCACGGCCAGCTCACCTTCCCGGACCGCTTCGCGAAGGCCGGCGAGAACTACTTCAGCCCCGACGACCGCCACGTGATCTTCCAGGCCGTCGAGCAGCCCACCGACGGCAGCGCCCCCAGCGAGTTCTATGCCATGTACGTGGCCGACGTGGTTCGCAGCGCGGACGGCGACATCACCGGCATCGCGAACATCCGTCGCCTGAGCCCGCCCGGCAGCGCGAACACCTGCGGCTGGTTCCACCCCACCGACCCGAACCGCGTGATCTTCGGCACCACCGTCGAGCCGCCCTCGAACCGCGAGACGCCCGGCTACCAGCGCGGCACCGGCAAGTACCGCTGGCAGTTCCCGCCCGAGATGCGCATCGTCGAGGCCGACCTGCGCACCGCCGACGGCACCGCGAAGACGCTGCGCACGATCGCGGGTGACGGCAACGGCTACGTGGCCGAGGGCAGCATCAGCCCCGACGGGCGCACGCTGCTCTACACGCGCGTCGACCCCGAGACGCAGGGCGACCTCTGGACGATGGACCTGCCCACCGGCCGCACCACATGCATCCTGAAGGCCCCCGGCTACGACGGCGGCCCGTTCTTCACGCCGGACGGCAAGGGCATCGTCTACCGCAGCGACCGGAAGGGCGACAGCCTGCTACAGGTCTACGTGGCCGACCTTGCCTTTGCGCCCGACGGCAGCGTCACCGGCATGCGCAACGAGCGCCCGATGACCGCCGACGGCAACGTCAATTGGTGCCCGTACTTCCACCCGGACGGGCGGCACTTCGTCTACGGCAGCAGCGCCGTGGGCCACTCGAACTACGAGGTCTTCATGCGCGACGCCCGTGACCCGTCGAAGGCCGTCCGCATCACCAACTGCCCCGGCGCGGACGTGCTGCCCGCGTTCACCTGCGACGGCAAGTGGATGATCTGGACCGCCCAGCGCGGCAACGGCCCGAAGTCCAGCCAGGTGTGGGTGGCGCGGTTCGACGTCGATGCGGCGGGCAAGGCGGCGCCGTTCGTGGCGGCGCCCGAGGCGAAGTAGCGGCTGCGCGCTCCGGCGCACCTACGATGGCCCCCATGCAGCCCTACCACCACCGCCGCCTGCTGATCCCGTTCCGGAGCACGCTGCTTCCGCAGCTGTTCACGGACACGCTGGTCGTGGGCACCGGCGTGGCGGGGCTGCGCGCGGCGATCGGCGCCGCCGCGCACGGCGACGTCGTCGTCCTGGCCAAGGAAGCGGTCGACCTGTCGAACACCGGCTGGGCGCAGGGGGGCATCGCGGCGGTGCTGGCGCACGACGACACCGTCGACAGCCACGTCGGCGACACGCTGGAGGCGGGCGCCGGGCTCTGCAACCCCGCGGCGGTGCGCACCCTGGTCGAGGAAGGGCCCGCCGAGATCGCGCGGCTCCTGGAGTGGGGCATGCGGCTGGACCGCGCACCCGACGGCACGCCCGCGCTGGGCCTGGAGGGCGGGCACCGCCATGCGCGCATCGTGCACGCCGACGGCGACGCCACCGGCCACGAGCTGGCGCGCTGCCTGATCGAGCGGCTGCGGGCCACGCGCGGCGTGCGCGTCTTCGACCGCTGCTTCGCGGTCGACCTCCTGCGCGCACCGTGCGCCGATGCGCCCGAGGGCCGCGTGGCCGGCGCGCTGACCTGGCACCCGCGCTACGGGCTGCAGATCGTCTGGGCGCGCGCCACCGTGCTGGCGACGGGCGGCTCGGGCCGCGTCTACCGCGAGACCACCAACCCACGCGTCGCCACCGGCGACGGCCTGGCGATGGCGTGGCGGGCCGGCGCGGAGCTGGCCGACCTGGAATTCACGCAGTTCCACCCGACCGCGCTCTACGTGGCGGGCGCGGGCCGCCTGCTGATCAGCGAGGCCGTCCGCGGCGAGGGGGCGCACCTGGTCGACCGCGCCGGCGTGCGCTTCATGGTCGGCGAGCACCCGATGGCCGAGCTCGCGCCGCGCGACGTCGTCAGCTGCGGCATCGTGCGCCAGCTGGGGCGCACCGGCGAGGGCCACGTGTTCCTGGACTGCCGCCACTTCGCACCCGGCGCCTTCTCGGCGCGCTTCCCGGGCCTGGCGCGCATGCTCGCGGGCTTCGGGCTTGATCCCTCCGCCGACCTCATTCCCGTCACGCCCGCGGCGCACTACACGATCGGCGGCGTGCGCACCGACCTCGACGGCCGCACGTCGCTGCCGGGCCTCTGGGCCTGCGGCGAGGCGGCCTCCAACGGCGTCCACGGCGCGAACCGCCTGGCCTCCAACAGCCTGCTCGAGGGCCTGGTCTTCGGCCGGCGCGTGGCGGACGACATCGCCCGCAGCAGTGCGCTGGAGGCGATGCCGTGCCAACTGGTGAGCGAACTGCAGCGCCCTGCGGTCGGCGGCATCGACGTCGAGGACGTGCGCGCCAGCCTGCGCAGCGCGATGTGGCGCCACGTCGGCATCGAGCGCTCCGGCGCGCGGCTGCGCGAGGCGCAGGCGATGTTCGCGGCATGGGGCCGCTACGCGCTGGAAGGCGTGTTCGACTCGCCCGACGGCTGGGAGATGCAGAACCTGCTGACCGTCGGCGCGCTGATGACCGCGGCGGCGCTCGCGCGCACCGAGAGCCGCGGCACCCACCGGCGCACCGATTTCCCGGCGCCCGACGCCGCGCAGGCGCACCGGCTCTGCTGGAGCATCGGCCGCGAGGGCCCGGTCGTCCGCCCGCTTGCGGCCGGCTGCGAGGCTCCCGCGTGAACGGGCCCCGCCCCGGGCCCACCGGCGCCGCGCTTGCCCTCGCGCTTGCCCTCGCGCTTGCCACCGCGCTGGCCGCCTGCGACGAGCAGCGCGTCGAGTACCGCTACCGCCCCGCGTACATGACCGACGCCAACTCGCCCAGCGAGACCGTGCTGGCGGACGGCACGAAGGTCGTCTTCCTTGACCGCGACCCCGCGCCCAGCATGCTGGACCGGGACCTGGGCGGCACGCTGCAGAAGGCGAAGCAGCGGAAACTCGGCCCCGACGGCAAGCCCATCCCGGAGAAGGTGTTCGAGCCCCGCGAGACGCTCGAGGACGGCACCGTCGTCCTGCGCAACATCATGCCCGACCACGTCGTGGCGAACACGATGGCGTGCCTGAAGAACGAGGAGTACCGCCTGATGTGGGACCAGCTGCTGGCACCCGACACCAAGGCTGCATACCAGAAGAAGGGCGGCTACCCGGCGTTCGAGAAGTGGTGCGTCGAGAGCCGCCGTCCCGCAATGGAGCTCCTGAACCGCATGCGCTTCAACGCGATGGGCGCCGACGTCACGATGACGAAGGTCTCCGCAAACCGCATGCGCGCGGTCGTCTCGCCGCACCTGTGGGACCAGTTCAAGCTGCGCGTCGTCGAGTTCGAGATGACGCCCGACGGCATGAAGCTGGCATCGATCCGGCCGTCGCCCTGAGGCGCCCCACGAAACCGGAGGCGCCGACGAAACAAGCCCGCCGGACGCTCCTTGTGGGTCGTCCGGCGGGCCGAAGCTGGAATCACGTTGCTGCGGGGCCGTGGGCCCCCGCGGTCAGGCCGGCTGCGCCTCGGCCTTGGGGGCCTCGGGCGCGCTCCCCGCGCCGACGAAGGTCAGGAACTCGTTGCCTGCCTCGCGGGTCGCGGTGATCTTCGTGCCGTCCTGGAACTCGCCGCTGAGCAGGCGCTCGGCCAGCGGGTCCTCGATGTACTGCGCCAGGGCGCGGCGCAGCGGGCGGGCACCGAAGTCGGGGTTGTAGCCCTTCTCGATCAGGAAGTCCTTCGCCTCGTCGCTGACCTGCAGCTCCATGCCCCGCGCCTTCAGGCGCTCGTGCACCTTGGCCAGCTCGAGGTCGATGATGTGGGTCAGGTCGGCCTTCACCAGCGGCCGGAAGACGATCATGTCGTCCAGGCGGTTGATGAACTCGGGACGGAAGAACTTCTCCGCCTCGCTCTGCAGCGACTTCTTGATCTTCTCGTAGTCCTGCACCTCCTGGCGCTTCGTGAACCCGAAGTTCGCGCCGCCCTTGATGATGTCGGACCCGATGTTCGAGGTCATGATGATGATGGCGTTGCGGAAGTCGATGCGGCGGCCGAACGAGTCGGTCAGGTGGCCGTCGTCCATCACCTGGAGCAGCATGTTGAAGACGTCCGGGTGCGCCTTCTCGACCTCGTCGAAGAGGACGACCGAGTAGGGGCGACGGCGCACGCGCTCGGTGAGCTGGCCGCCCTCCTCGTAGCCGACGTAGCCCGGAGGCGCGCCGACCAGGCGGCTGACGTTGTGCTTCTCCATGTACTCCGACATGTCCAGGCGGATCATGGCGTCGGGGTCACCGAACATGAACTCGGCCAGCGCCTTGGCCAGCAGCGTCTTGCCGACGCCGGTGGGGCCAAGGAACATGAAGCTGCCCATCGGGCGCTTCGGGTCCTTCAGGCCGCTGCGTGCCTTGCGGATCGCGCGGGCGACCTGCTTGACGGCCTCGTCCTGGCTGATGACCGACTTGTGCAGCTCGGCCTCCAGCTGGAGCAGGCGGGTGCTCTCGGCCTTCTCCAGGCGGGTGAGCGGCACGCCGGTCATCTTGCTGACGACCTCGGCGATGACGTTCTCGTCGACCACGGTGTCGACCTCGTTCATGCGGTCGCGCCAGCCCTGCTGCATGCGCTCCTTCTCCTTGCGCAGCTTCTCGGCCTGGTCGCGGAGCTCCGCGGCCTTCTCGTAGTCGGCGTTCTTGACGGCCTCGTCCTTCTCGATCGAGAGGCGCTCGATGCGCGACTCGAGGTCCGCCAGGTCAGGCGGCTTGGTCATGCTGCGCAGGCGCATCCGCGCGCCGGCCTCGTCGATCACGTCGATCGACTTGTCCGGCTGCACGCGGCCGGTGATGTAGCGGCCCGACAGGTCCACCGAGGCGCGCAGGGCGCCGTCGGTGAAGCGCACCTTGTGGTGCTTCTCGTACTTCTCGCGCAGGCCCTGCAGGATCAGGAAGGTCTGCTCGCCGTTGGGCGGCTCGACCGGGATCGACTGGAACCGGCGCTCGAGCGCGGAGTCCTTCTCGATGTACTTGCGGTACTCGTCGAAGGTGGTCGCGCCGATGCACTGGATCTCGCCGCGGGCGAGGGCGGGCTTGAGCACGTTGGACGCGTCGATCGCGCCCTCCGCGCCGCCGGCGCCGACCAGCGTGTGCAGCTCGTCGATGAACAGGATGATGTTCTTGGCGCGGCGCACCTCGTTCATCACGGCCTTGATGCGCTCCTCGAACTGGCCGCGGTACTTGGTGCCGGCCACCATGCTGGCCAGGTCGAGCACGACCAGGCGCTTCTCGAAGAGCAGGTCGGGGACGTCCTGCGCGATGATGCGCTGCGCCAGGCCCTCGACGACGGCGGTCTTGCCGACGCCGGCCTCGCCCAGGAGGACGGGGTTGTTCTTGGTGCGGCGGCTCAGGATCTGGATCAGTCGCTCGACCTCGTGCTCGCGGCCGATGACGGGGTCCAGTTCGCCGTTCTTGGCCAGCTCGGTCAGGTCG
>JBIKJV010000087.1:0-10987 GCA_044360755.1 Phycisphaerales bacterium | reverse complement strand
GCGCGTCGGCAGCCTCGGCCTGCACGGGCGTCCCGGGCTTCGCGGCCTCGGGCTTCGCCTCCTCCGCCTTCACCGCGGATTCCGGCTTCGCCTCCTCGGTCTTCGCGTCCCCTCCGCTGCCGCCCTTCGGGATCAGCAGGAACGCGACCACCAGCGCCAGCGGCGCCAGCATCAGCCAGGGGAACGAGCGGTTCTTCTCCATGCGGTCCTCGTCGGTGTGGCGGCCATGGCCGCGCCGGTCGCGATGCTTCGTCATGCGTGGCCTTCCTCGGGCTGCGCCAGCGGCGCGGCAAGCTCGGCGTCCAGGTCCATCATCGGGCGCACGCGCTTCACCAGCAGCACGTACATCACCGGCACCATGAACAGCGTCAGGAACGTGGAGCTGATCATGCCGCCCACCACCGCGCGCGCCAGCGGGATGTTCGCCTCGTGGCCGCGGCCGATGCCGATCGCCATCGGCGTCAGCGCCAGTACGGTGGCCAGGAACGTCATCAGGATCGGGCGGAAGCGCGTGGCCGCGGCCTCGCGGATCGCGCCGGCGGCGTCCGCGCCCTCCAGCCGGCGCGCATTGGCGAAGTCCACCAGCAGCACGCCGTTGTTCACTGCCACGCCCACCAGGAAGATGGTTCCCATCAGGCTCTGCACGTTCAGCGCGGTGCCCGTCAGGAACAGCATCCACAGCACGCCGATGAAGCCCAGCGGCACGGTCAGCATGATCACGCCGGGGCCGATCCAGCTGCGGAAGAGCGTCACCTGCAGCAGGTAGACCAGCACCGCGGCCAGCGCCAGGCCCAGCGCCAGCTGGCCGAAAGCCTCGTTCATGCGGCCGTACTCGCCCTTGAAGGTGACGCGCATGCCCTCGGGCAGCTTCAGGCCCTGCAGCGCGCGGTCGATGTCGCCGGCCACCGACGCCAGGTCGCGCCCCTCGACGTTCACCATCACGTTCGCCACGCGCCGCAGGCCGCTGTGGTTGATCTCGACCGCGCCCGCGGTGCGGCGCGGCGTGACCACGCTGCCAAGGTTGACCCCCGACGGCTGGCCCACGCCCTTGACGGGCAGCGAGAGGACGTCTTCCAGCGTGCGGTCGACGTCCTCGGGGAACTGCACCCCCACGAAGTACTGGTTGCCCGAGCGCGAGTCGATCCAGAAGTTGCGGTTGACGCTGACGCTGCTGTTCATCGCGACGACGACCTGCAGCACGACGTCCTCGGCGCTCAGGCCAAGCTCCGCGGCCTTGGCGCGGTCGACGTCCAGCACCAGGTACGGCGCATCGGCACGCTGGTGCACGCGCACGTCGGCGGTGCCCTTCACCGCGGCCACTCGGTCGCGCACCTGGCGGGCCGCGTCCAGCGACTGCGCGGCGGTGCCGCCCTCAAGCTCGATGTCGATCGGGCTGGACGCGCCCATGTTGAGCGCGGTCGAGATCATGCCGCCCGTGTCGAAGTCCGCGCGCAGGTCGGCGAAGCGCGCGTCCGCCGCGAAGCGGTGCCGCAGCTCCGACGCCCACTCCTGCGCGCTGCGTGTCCGTGCCTTGGTCAGCTGCAGGCGGATCACGGCGTCCTGCTGGCCTGAGTTGGTGGTGTAGGCCGCCGACCAGTCGGGGTTCAGGCCCAGTTCCGTGACGATCATCTCGCGCTCGGGCGCGGGCACCGCTTCCTTGATGAAGGCCTCGACGTCCTTCACCCGCGCCTCGGTGGCGTCCAGGCGCAGGTTGCTGGGCGCGCGCACGCGCATCACGATCTGCCCCGCGTCCACCTGCGGGAAGAACTCACGGCCGATGCCGCCCAGGAGCGTCAGCGAGACCAGGAAGAGCCCCACCACGCCCGCGATGACCTTGCCGCGGTTGGCCAGGCACCAGTCCAGCGCGGCGGCGTAGCGCGCGGCCAGCACGTCGACCTTCGCCTGGAACCGCGCCGAGACGCGCGCCACCGCGTCCGGCCCGCGGCGCGGCGTGCGCGCGTGCGCGGCCACCTCGCCAGCCAGGCGGCGGTGGTCGTCCGGCAGGAACTTCGCGCACATCATCGGCACGAACGTGCGCGAGAGGAAGAACGACGTCAGCATCGCGAACCCGACCGCCAGCGTCAGCGGCCGGAACAGGAACCCGCCCATCCCGGGCAGCAGCGCCAGCGGCGCCAGCACGATGAAGGTGGTGCACGCCGCCACCATCACGGGCACCATCACCTGCGCGCAGCCGTCGATCGCGGCGCGCACGCGGCTCTTGCCCATGTGGTAGTTGCGGTGGTTGTTCTCCAGCTCGACGATCGCCTCGTCCACCAGCGGCCCGATCGCCAGCGCCAGGCCGCCCAGCGTCATCGCGTTGATGGTGTTGCCGGTGGCGTACAGGCCCACGATCGCCCCCAGCACCGCCAGCGGGATGCTGAGCGTGGCGATGAAGGTCATCCGCCAGTCGCCCAGGAAGAGCAGGATCATCAGCGAGACCAGCACCGCGCCGACCACGCCCTCGAAGACCAGCGAGCTCAGCGCGCCGCGCACGGCCGCGGTCTGGTCCATCACCAGGTCCAGCTTCGTGCCGGCGGGCAGGCGCTCCTCCATCGCGGGGATGTTGGCACGCACGCCGTCCACCACCGCCAGGCTGCTGCTGCCGCGCTGGCGGTAGACGGGCACGAACACCTCGTTGCGGTCGTCGATCCGCACGCGCGAGGTCTGGATGGTCGCGGCGTCCTGCGCGGTGCCGATGTCGCGGACGAACGTCGTCGTCGCGGGGCCCAGCGTGACCGGCAGGTCGTTCAGGTCCTCGGGGCGCTCGACCATCGCGTTGCTGTCCAGCAGCAGCTGCTCGTTGCCGAAGTACGCCGTGCCCGGGGTCACCATCAGGTTGCCGCGGCGCAGCGCGCCCACGACGTCCATCGGCGCGAAGCTGCGCGCGTCCATCTTGGCCGGGTCCAGGTAGATCATCACCGCGCGGTCCTGGCCGCCGACGACCACCGGCGCGATGCAGCCCGGCACCGCGCCCAGCATGTTGCGGACGTCGATGCGCGCGACGTCCTTCTGCTTGGCGTCGTCCATCGCCGGGTTGGTGACGGTCAGGATGCCCACCGGCATGGTGCCCGTGGCGTCGAACGGCATCGCCACCGGCGGCAGCGTGTTCGGCGGCAGGTTGGGCAGCGCGCCCAGCGCCAGCGAGTTGACCAGGGTCAGCGCCTCGTTCGGGTCGACGTCGTCGCGGAAGTAGATCTTGACGATGCTGACGCCCGGCACCGAGCGGCTCTCCACCAGCCGCGCGCCGGGCGCCTGGTTCACCCAGCGCTCGATGCGGTTGGTGATCGTCTTCTCGATCGACTGCGCCGGCATGCCCGGGTAGTAGGTCAGCACCTGGACCGCGGGGGCCTTGAAGACCGGCAGGATGTCGACCGGGATCCGCTGCAGGCACAGGACGCCCAGGATCGCCAGCACCAGGGCGAAGGCCGCCACGACGTACGGGTTGCGGACGGACAGTCGGATCATCCACATGGGCGCGCGGAGTCTAACGGGGAACCCGCCGGGACCTGCCACACGTACCCTCCCGCAACCGGAGCACCAACGCATGAACCTCGCCACCGCCCTGCTCGCCATCGCCGCCACCGCACCCGCCGCCGACGCGCCCGCGCCGAAGGCAGGCACGTCGCTCACCGTCTACTCGTCCGCCGATCCGGGCAGCTTCGACCCGCGGCAGTTCGTGCAGGAGCAGCGCGCCAGCGGGCAGGATTCGCCGTGGGGCGTGCCCGGCTTCGGCGTCGTGAAGGCCGTGCGCACGGTCGCCGTGCCGAAGGGCGCGGGCGACGTGGCGTTCACCGACGTCGCGGCATGGATCGACCCGACGACCGTCTCGTTCGTCGACCTGCAGGACCCCGCCACCACCGTGCTGGAGCAGAACTTCCAGTTCGACCTGGTCAGCCCGTCCAAGCTGCTCGAGCGCTACGTCGGCCAGCCCATCGCGCTGACGACGCCGATGGGCGACTCGGCGTACAGGCTCAACGGGACGCTTCTCAGCTCGAACCAGGGCCAGCTGGTCGTGCGGTCCGACACGGGCGTCGTCCGAATCCTGTCCGCCACAAATGCGCAGGTGGAACTGGGCGCACTGCCCGGCGGCCTGATCACCAAGCCCACGCTGGTCTGGAAGCTGTCCGGCAACGGCGGCGAACACCTGGTGCGCACGACGTACCAGACCGCGGGCCTGACGTGGCGCGCCGACTACAACCTGGTGCTGGACGCCACCGACACCGGCGCAAGCATGAACGCATGGGTCACGCTCCTGAACCTCTCGGGCGCGTCGTACCCCGACACGGAACTCAAGCTGGTGGCCGGCAAGGTCCGGAAGATCGAGCGCGTGCGGAGCGCCGGCGGCTCGGGTGGCGCGTTCGGGGCCGTGGCGGCGATGGCGGACCGCTCGGCCGGCTTCGAGGAGAAGGAACTGCTGGACTACCACCTGTACACCCTGCCGCGGCGCACCGACGTGCTGCAGAACTCGACGCAGCAGCTGGCGCTCTTCCCGCCGGTGCCAGCGTTCACCGCGCGCAAGGAGCTGGTGCTCGACCTCTCGAACATGGGCGGCATCCCGGTGATGCCGGTGCAGGACCCCGGGTACGCGTCGGTGCGCAAGGGCAGCCCGCAGATCGTCGTCAGCTTCGAGAACAAGGAGTCCAACCACCTGGGCATGCCGCTGCCCGCAGGCAAGCTGCGCGTCTACAAGGAAGACCCCGCCGACGGCACCCTGGAGTTCGTTGGCGAGGACGTGATCGACCACACGCCGCGCAACGAGACGGTGAAGGTGACCATCGGTGACGCGTTCGACGTGGTGGGCGACCGCACCCGCACCGACTTCAAGGTGGACAGCAAGGCCAAGCGCATGACCGAGACGATCCGCGTCGAGGTGCGCAACCAGAAGAAGGCCGCGCAGCACGTGCGCCTGGTCGAGCACCTGAACCGCTGGTCGACCTGGGAGATCACCGCGAAGTCGGCGGACTTCACGAAGCTCGAAGCCTCGACCATCGCCTTCGAACTGGACATCCCCGCCGAAGGCAAGCAGCTCGTCGAATACACCGTCACCTACACCTGGTGAATCCGTACCCCTTCAGCATGGCACCATTGCGCGCGCGCACCGCAAACACCGCGACCACGCCACGCGGCCGTCGCACGCGGGGCAAGACCGCACCCGCCGCGCCCACCGCGCTGGCCGACCTGGCGAACGTCGGTCCCGCCGCCGTCGGCGACCTGCACCTCCTGGGCATCACCGCGGTCGCACAGCTGCGCCGGCGCAATGCGTACCGCCTCTACGACGAACTCTGCCGCCGCACGAAGCAGGTGCACGACCCCTGCGTGATCGACATGTTCCTCTCGGCCATCGACCAGTCGAACGGCGGCCCCCGCCGGCCGTGGTGGCACTTCACGCCGCTGCGGAAGGCGGAACTGGCGCGACGGGCGAAGGGCGGAAAGAAGCGCGCCCGAGCCTGACTCGCCCCGCGCTCAGCGGTCCTCGAGCCGCGCCCGCACGACCGGCTCCAGCAGCTGCGCCCACAGCGCATAGCCGGCCGGCGAAGGGTGCAGTTCGTCGACCATCAGGTCCTTGCGCAGGTCGCCCTGCGCGTCGATGAATCGTTCGCCGATGTCCAGGAACGTGACGCCCTCGCCGGGATCCGCGGCCAGCGCCTGGTTCACCTGCAGCCCCTCGCCGCGCGCCGCGTTCAGGTGCGCGCCGCGCGGGAACAGCGCCGCCATCACCACCTTCGCCTGCGGGCACTGCTCGCGCAGCACCGCCAGCACGCGACGGATGCCGCGCAGCGTCTCGGCGGCGGCGTCGGGGCCCCGACCCAGGTTGTTGGTGCCGATCTGCACCACGATCACCTTTGGCGCAAGCGGCGTCAGGGGCGTCTCCCCAAGCCGCCAGAGCACGTTCTCGGTGCGGTCGCCGCTGCAGCCCAGGTTCACCGCGCCCATCGGCACGAACAGCCGCTCCCACGGTTCGCGGCCGGCTTCCTCCCAGCGCTGGATGATGCTTGCACCGATGAAGACGACGGGCGCCGGGCCCTTCGATTCGCGCACGCGCTGCAGGACCAGCGCCTGCCGCGCCAGCGCACCGGCGTCGGTCCGCGGCACGGGCAGCACCGACGCGGGGTCACCCGCCAGGCCAAGTGCAACCGCCAGGAACGCGGCACAGAGGGCGGCAGGCACGGCACGCAGGACGGTCGGCAGGCGCATGGCACGACGATAGCCGGGGTGCGCCCCGGGAAACTGCGGCCTTGTGCCCGGCCCGCCCTTGGATCCCCGCCGTTCGGCACTACCCTTGAGATCCATGCGCGGCCGCACCTCACTGATCACTGCCTGCCTGCTGTGGGCCGCGCAGGCCGCCGCGCCCAGCGCCGCCGCCGCGCCCCCCATCATCCGCCCGCCGCAGGACGAGGTGATCTACCAGATCATGCCGATCGCCTGGCGCGACTCGAACCTGGACACGACGGGCAGCGTGCAGACGCGCTTCGGCGACTTCGGCGGCCTGGCCGCGCCCGAGAGCCTGGACTACCTGCAGTACCTGGGCGTGACGATGGTCTACCTGCAGCCGATCTTCCCGTCGGCCGCATACCACGGCTACCAGCACGGACCGGCCGACCAACTGAACCCGCGCTTCGGCACCGAGGCGCAGTTCCTGGCGTTCGTCAACGCGGCGCACGAGCGCGGCATCAAGGTGATCCTGGACTTCGTCGCGTACGGCATCAGCCACAACTCGCCGTGGTACGCGTCGGCGTTCAACAACCCAGCCAGTCCCTACGACCGGTGGCTGGCCTTCACCAACGCCGCCAACACCACGTACGTCGGCAGCGTCTACAGCACGTGGAACGGAGCGTCCGTGGGCTTCATCCACTGGGACCTGACGAACGCAGCCGTCGTCAACACCGTGGCGGCCTGGGCGAAGCGCTGGCTCGACCCCAACGGCGACGGCGACGTCTCGGACGGCGTCGACGGCTTCCGCCTGGACCACGCGTGGGCCTCGGGCGGCGAGGGCTGGGGCGCGACCATCGGCTTCTGGGAGAACTGGTGCACGCAGCTGCGCGCCGTGCGCCCCGACGTCTTCATCTTCTGCGAGCCCTCTGACTGGGGCAACTACGGCACCGACCTGCTGACGCCCGGCGCGTTCGGCGCGGTCATCACCAAGCCGTGGCAATTCGCCGCACGCGACGCGGTGAACGCACGCAACGCGGCCGGCCTGTACGCCGTCACCGCCAACACGGTGGCCGCCGCGCCCGCAGGCAAGACCATCGTCGCGCAGACCAGCGACCACGACGCCAACCGCCTTGCCAGCGACTTCGCCAGCAGCAATGCGCGGCAGAAGGTGGCCGCCGCCGTGCTGTTCACGCAGCCATTCCCGCCGAACATCTACTTCGGCGACGAGATCGGCATGCGGGGCGTGAAGGCGAACGTCGGCACCGACGCCAACGACATCCCGATGCGTGAGCCGTTCAAGTGGCTGGCCGTCGCGGGTGCGCCGATGACGAACTACGCGGCCATGGCGACCGGCACCGTGCCGCCCACGTACTCTGCCAACAACGACGGACGCAGCGTGCAGGAGCAGAAGGGCGTCGCCGGGTCGATCCTGGAGACGTACCGCTCGCTGATCGCCGTGCGCAAGGCGTCGCCCGCGCTGCGCCGCGGCGCGTACCTGCCCGTCACGTGCCCGAACGGCGGCGTCTGGGCCTTCGTGCGCAGCGACCCGGCCGAGACCGTGCTGGTGGCGATCAACCTTGGCTCCGGCACCGCGACCACCACGCTGGATCTCTCGGCGTTCGGCGTGCCAGCGGCCGGCACGGCACCCGTGAGCCTGGAGACGAACGCCACGCTGGCCGCGATCACGCCCGCCAACAAGGGCGCGTACCCCGTCAGCCTGGCGGCGCGCGGCTGGTTCATCGCGCGCGCGGCGTTGACGCCGCCGGTCGACACGTCGCACGCCGACGTCGACGGCCGCACCCTGCCCGCCGATGCGGGCGCCGCGGCGCTGGCGGCCACGCAAGGCTGCCTTTCGTCCTTCGGCGACAACGCCGGCGAACTGGACCAGCTCTTCGTGCGCCACGACGGCGACGCGCTGCGCGTCTCGATCACCGGCAACCTGCCGGCGGACACCACGTCGCTGGACCTCTTCGTGGACGTCGACCCCGGCGCGGCCACCGGCCAGAACCGTCTGGCCACCGCGCACCTGCCCTCGCCGCCGGCAGGCCTGGCGCCGCTTGACGGGCTGACCTTCGACGCGGGCTTCGCGCCCGACGCGCTCTACTACGTCAACACCAACGGCGCGCAGGTCTACGTCGACCGCGTCTCGCTGCCATCGGGCAGCGCGCTGGCCGTCAAGGACTACCGCGGCGCCGGCTTGCTGAACTCGGGGCGCGGCATGCTGACGGGTGGCGCCAACCCCAACGGCGTCGAGGTCGCGTTCGACAACACGAACACGGCCGGCATCACGGCCACCAGCGTCGCGGGCGCGGCCACCGCCACCACCGGCCTGGAGTTCCGCATCCCCTTCGCAGACCTCGGCCTGCCGGCCACGTTCCGCGGCACCGTCGCGGTGGCGGCGTTCATCCAGCGCACCACCGGCGCCGCGTCCAACCAGTGGCTGCCGCCGCTGCCCGCCGGCAGCGCCGACCCGGGCACCGCGCCCAGCATGGGCACCTTCGCGGGCCTGCAGCACGTGCTGGTCACGCTGGCGAAGCCCGGCGACGTCAACGGCGACGACGCCGTCGACGGCAGCGACCTGGGCACGCTCCTGGGCAAGTGGGGCCCCGTGGCCCCGGGCGACGCCGCCGCGCAGGCCTGCGACCTGAACCGCGACGGCCGGGTGGACGGCGCGGACCTGGGGATCGTGCTTTCGAACTGGGGTTGAGGCCGGGGCGGCGGTGCCGCGCGATGCGCATGACGCCATGACGCCGCCGTGTCTCCGAGCGTTCCGTTATATTTGCATCATGGTGCAAGTACGCAAGCGTCGCCCCGTTTCCCGGCCCATGTCGCCCAGGCAGGCCGCCGCCTGCTGCCGACCCGTGGACGGCCTGCTGGATCCCGCGTTCTTCAAGGCACTGGGCGACCCGACGCGCGTGAAGCTCCTGGCGTGCCTCATCAAGTGCGGGCGCGCATGCGGCGTGGGCGAGGTCGCCGACTGCTGCGCGGTGGACCTGTCCGTCGTCTCGCGCCATCTGCAGTCGCTGGCGCGCGCAGGGCTGGTGCAGCCCACCCGGACGGGCCGCCAGGTTTCGTACCAGGTGCGCTACGCCGACCTCTGCCGCACCCTGCGCGGCCTGGCCGACGCCGTCGAGGAGTGCGCGCCCGCTGCCGCGAACGCCACCGCCGCCTGCTGCCAAGGAGCCTGCCGTGCCCGCCGCTGAATCCAGCCGCCGCCTGCGCGTCCTGTTCCTCTGCACCGGCAACTCCTGCCGCAGCCAGATGGCCGAGGGCTGGGCGCGCGCCCTGCGCAGCGACCACATCGAGGCTCACTCCGCCGGCACGCACCCCCACGGACTGAACCCGCTGGCGGTGCGGGCCATGGCCGAGGCCGGCGTCGACATCCGCGGCCATGCATCCAAGCGCCCCGAGTCGATCGGCCTGCCGTTCGACGTCGTCGTCACCGTCTGCGACGCCGCACACGAGTCGTGCCCCGTCTTCCCCGGCGCGCGCACCGTGCACGTCGGCTTCGACGATCCGCCGCGCCTGGCAGCCGGCGCGGCCACCGACGACGACGCCATGCCCCACTACCGCCGCGTCCGCGACGAGATCCGCGCGTTCATCGAGCGGCTGCCCGGGGCGATCGCGCCGGAGGCAATCACGGTGCCCGCAGCCCGCGCCGCTGCCCCCTGCCCCACCCCGCGCGCCGGCCGGCTCTCGTTCCTGGACCGCTGGCTCACGCTGTGGATCTTCCTGGCCATGGCGCTGGGCGTCGTGCTGGGCCGCATGTTCCCCGGCATCCGCGGCGCCGCCGACGCCGTGACCGTGGGCACCACCAACGTGCCGATCGCCATCGGCCTGGTGCTGATGATGTACCCGCCGCTTGCCAAGGTGCGCTACGAGGAGCTGCCGCGCGTCTTCGCCGACCGCCGCGTGCTGGCGCTTTCGCTGGTGCAGAACTGGGTCGTGGGCCCGGTGCTGATGTTCGCGCTGGCCGCCCTCTTCCTGCACGACCGCCCCGACTACATGCTGGGCCTGGTGATGGTGGGCCTGGCGCGCTGCATCGCGATGGTCCTGGTGTGGAACGACCTGGCCAAGGGAAGCGCCGAATACGCCGCGGGCCTGGTCGCCTTCAACAGCATCTTCCAGGTGCTCTTCTTCGGCGCGTACGCGTGGCTCTTCATGACGTGGCTGCCGCCCCTGGTCGGGCTGCAGGGCGCCGCGGTCGACGTGGGCATGGGCCAGATCGCCGCCAGCGTTGCCATCTACCTGGGCATCCCGTTCGTCGCGGGCATGCTGACGCGGCTGGTGCTGCGCCGCGCCAAGGGCGATGCGTGGTACGCCGACCGCTTCCTGCCGCGGATCGCACCGGTCACGCTGGTGGCGCTGCTGCTGACGATCGTCGCGATGTTCAGCCTGCAGGGCGACCGAATCCTGGCCGCACCGCTGGACATCCTGCGGATCGCCGTACCGCTGGTGCTGTACTTCGCGATCATGTTCTTCGCGTCGTTCCTGATGGCGCGGCGCGTGGGCGCCGACTACCCGCGCGCGGCCACGCTGGCCTTCACGGCCAGCGGCAACAACTTCGAGCTGGCGATCGCGGTGGCGATCTCGGTGTTCGGCATCGCGTCGGGCACGGCGTTCGCCACGGTCATCGGACCGCTGGTCGAGGTGCCCGCGCTGATCCTGCTGGTGGGCGCCTCGCTGCGGCTTGGGCGCCGGCTGTGGCCAGGCAGCGGCGGCCCGTCCTGACCGCGCCGAAAACGCGTCCGGCCCCGTCGCAAGGACGGGGCCGGACGGAGATTCACGTGTTGGGCTGGGAAGCCTTCGTCACTCGGCCGAGCCGCGGGCCGCA
>JBIKJV010000221.1:0-3174 GCA_044360755.1 Phycisphaerales bacterium | reverse complement strand
TCCGGTCGATGGCGTCGGCGGGGTGTTCCTTGGGCGCCGGATCCGCGGCTTGGCGCGCGGCCAGGCACACCGCCGCCGCGCAGGCCGTCAGGCCGACACGGACAGCCAGCGAGCCGTGGAGCGACCGCCTGCGCATTCCTCCCCACATAGTGGCCCGGGGGCCCGGAGTTTCAAGGCGTCGGTCTGGATTGCGGGTTCCCGGCCGGGTCTCCGAACGGCCGCCGCAGGCCGTGTGCGCTGGGCCCCGCCCCCAGTGGCCCGGTGGTGGGTCACTCCGTCTCGGAGCGGCCCCGGCGCGCGGGACGGGCTGCGAGCACGCGCAGCCAGGCGTCCTCGTTGAAGCGGCACAGCCCTGCCCGGCGACCGATGGTCCCCAGCTCTTCGCGGGTACCGCAGCTCAGTGTCAGGTACAGCGAACGGATGTGCCATTCCACCGCACGCTTGGTGCGGTGCATGGCCTTCGCGATGCCGTCGTTGTCCATGCCGCTGGCGATCGCGCGCAGCGTGGTCAGCTGGCCGCGCGAAAGCGGCTCCAGCACGCCCCAGACATGTTCCGTGATCACGCCGATCGAGCAGGTGCCCACGAGCGGTGCGGGCAGGTGCTCCATCGCGCCGCGGAATGCCACGATGGTCGCGGTGGATGCCGCTGGGGCAGGCAACGCCCAGACTTCGTGCGATTCGCCGCCCAGCACGGCCAGCGCGCCGCGGACGCGGCGTTCGGCCAGCGCGGCGCGCACGTGGTTGGTCCAGGCGTTGCCGACCGGTGCGGGCAGGGCCATGCGCAGGTGTGCGGCACCCTGGAAGCCCGCGAACGCCCCGGCATCGGACGGCACGTGCACGTTCGTCAGGTTGCCGTCGCCGTCGGACTGGGCCACGAGCGGCCCGACCCGCTCGAACAGGTGCCCGGCCGCGTGCTGCTTGAGGTCGTCAGTCATCATGCGAGTTTCCACACTTCTGAATCAGGTTTTGTCGTCCTGGATGTACGGAAGAAATCCCCCGTGCAAGGACCATCTCGCATTCAATCGGTCGCAAGGGGATTCGTCCAGCTGAATCGCGGGCATCGCCGCAAAGTCTCGTACGTGTACGAGGCGAGTGCAATGGGAAGTCGCGCCCCGAACTCCGGAGCCGCAATTCGTCCATCCGTTGCAGGGAGCGACCCCTGGCCCCTTGGACGCGCCAGCCCCGGGCCGGTGCGATCGCTTCGAAATCGGGGCGGCCGGATTTGAACCGACGACTTCCTGCTCCCAAAGCAGGCGCTCTACCAAACTGAGCTACGCCCCGCGTGTGTTGTGCAACGATACCAGCGAAGCGGGCGCCGACGTGCGGCGCGATGGCGGCCGCGGGCCCGGATCACTCCGGGAACGTCGGGAAGTTCGGCAGAATCGGCAGCACGCCCGGGTTCATGCGCTCGCGGAACCAGCGCCAGTCGGTGTCGGTGCCGGACGTGTCGATGGGCGCGCGCGCATTGTGCGGGCCCGGGCCACCGACGATCATGCCCGCGGGGAACGGGGCGCCGTAGTTGGTCGCGCAGATGTCGGGGTTGACCATCTCGCGGACGTCGGTGGAGCCGTCGACATAGGTCAGCGTGACCGCGTCCGGGCGCCACGGCGCGGGAAGGTCGACCCACAGGCGCGAGGCAGGCTGCGGGTTGATGATCCAGCCCTCGTTGTTCCAGGCGACGTTGTCGTCCTCGACCAGCGTCGACATCATGCGCGCCGGCTGCAGCACGCGCGCGACGGTCTGCGTGTTGTAGGTGCTCAGCGGCACGCTGGTCGCCCCGGCCGCGCCGGACAGCGGGTTCATGAACGCGCTGTCGTAGTCGGGAAGCTCGTCGGGGCGGGTCACTCCCAGGCAGGCGTTGAACGAGTAGCTGCGCACCCGGGTGTTGGCGTCCGAGGTCAGGTTGCCGTACGCGTTGCTCGGCTCGTCGGGCGAGAGGTACGTCTGCACGGTGCCGATGTACGACCAGAGCTTGCCCTGCTCCAGTGCAGAGACCCGCTCGAACGCACCCGTGACGTTGCCTCCCTGCGCGCTGACCCAGCAGTGCGTGGTCGAGTTGGGCACGTTGGTGCCGTTCAGGTACATCGACCCGAACGAGTCCGTGCGCGGGCTGACGAAGCGGCCGTTGTTGTCGCCCGTGTACGCGTAGTTGGCCTGCGTGATCTGGCGCTGGTTGGTCAGGCACTTCATGGTGCGCGCGCGCGACCGGATCTTGGTGATGGTCGGGACGATCAGCGTGACCACCAGCGCGATGACCGCGATCACGACCAGCAGCTCGGTGATGGTGAAGCCGGCGTGGCGGCGGGTGCGCTCGGGGCGTCGGGCCATGGTCGGGGTGTCCATCGGGGCGTGCAGCGTAGCTGCCGGGGTTGGAGGTCGATACGGAAACCAGTAGGCTTCCGGCCATGAAGACCGCCCATTTCGTCGTGATTTGCGCCCTGCTGGCCCCTGTCCCCGCTGCCCTGGCGGTGCTGCCGGACGATCCGCCGGCCGACGCGCCGAAGAAGGGCAAGGGCTCGTATGCCGAGTTCGAGCGCAAGGTCCGCGACCTGGTCAAGCTGCAGAAGGAGGCGCAGGAGCTGACCCCGAAGGTGCGCGGCAACCCCAATGCCTCGGAGGCCGACATGGCGCGGCTGCGCTCGCTCCAGTCGCAGATCAGCTCGGCGGTGGCGGACATCGCCAACTACATGGAGCAGCCGCAGTTCTCGGCCGCCGACCGCGCCGAGATGCAGAAGCTGTGGGACCGCCTCACGGCCGAGGCGACGCCCACGAAGCCGGGCAGCGGCGGCGGGAAGAAGTCCTCTTGACCGCGCTGGCCCCGCCGAGCCGATGATGTGACGGATGGCGAAGTGGCCCACGGGACGATCCGACGGTGCCGGCGGCACCGGTGACGAAGGCAGCGCAGACGCGCGCGCCCAGGGCGGTGCGTGGATGGTCAAGCTGGCCGTCGCGGTGATCGTGGTGGTGGTGGGCGTGATGGTGTTCCGGCCCGGGCGTGGGGGCGCGCCGGCGGCGGAGGGTGGTGCGGCGAATGGTGGCGCAGCGGGCGGGGCGGCGCGCGGCGCGGGTGGCACGCCTGCCACGGGCGCGCGCAACGCCAAGCGACCGGTGGACGACGGCAAGCCGCCGCTGCGGACGACGCGCGGCGAGGTGCAGGCCGCGGCAAACGAAGGT
>JBIKJV010000437.1:0-3177 GCA_044360755.1 Phycisphaerales bacterium | reverse complement strand
TTCGGTGTTCTTTACTGCTGATTTATATTCGTCAGTAGAAGTGCTTAGTAGCACATTTTGCTGACCGTCCCTTGCCCAAACACAAGTGTCCATGATCTCGCCACGATCAATCATACCAACAGATAGTAGTTGTGCAAGGTTAGGGCTAGTGATTTCAAGTTCAAACCCACGTGGATCTTCGATACGCCACTTATCGCTGCCGCCATAACTGCTACTGCGGATATCAGTGGTCATTTTAAAGCCGTTCATAGGAACGTTTTCAATAATCATTGGCTCTAGTGCTTTACTATTATAGCCTTGTCTAGCCCAATTATCAACAGTTGCGATACGCTTTTTAGCGGCAGCATCATCACCCCATGGAGTAATGAACCCAAGAGGAATCTTTTCAGTTGAACGCTTGACCATACCTACGTAGTGTTTAGCGGGAATTTTGATATTTGACATTTGATTACCTTAATTTGTGGATGAAATGATCTTTAGCAACATCGAGTAAGTTTGATCTACTTCGTATAATGCTTCTAAGTATGGTTTAGCAGCTTCTTCTGCAGCAATACGTTTAGCTTGATTCATCTCTGCAGTCAATGCTTGTTTTTGTTTAAAGAGCTCTTGCAAGTTTTCATTGGTTGCAACTGCCTTAAGCTCGCTTTTGCCTAAGTTAGATGCGTGTAGTCTAGCGTTTTTGATTACGTCACTCACTGTTATCCTCGATACTCTCCGACACCAAGGTCACTCTTTAGACCGTGTGTTTCTGCACTTAGGCTAGAACGTGGCCTAGCCGGCATGATTTTTAGTGTGAGATTAATCCAGGATTCTTGACCTACACCGTCATGTCCGTCGAGCACCGCTGCATCAAGACCTTCGGAATGCCAATATTTAGAAAACAATGACCACAAGTCTTGATGTTCTGCTTTACCTGAAATTGCTTTCTTAAGCCAAGCCTGTCGATCATAGTTTTTAATTTTTTTAAGTGGGACTTTACCGTTATTGATATCTTCAACAAAGTCGAGCCTAATATTCTCTAGCCAATCTGCAAGTGCGTCACGCTCACGACGGATCTTTTCCATATCAGCTGCAGCTTGTGCTTCGATACCTTGCACTTTGGCACGTTCGAGTTCGTCTAGAGTCTGTTTAAGTTTATCACCGAGTTTCATTGCTCATCATACCTTTTTGCAATAGAAAATGCTTCTTCAAGATCGAACCGAGTAGCAGCAATAAACTCTTCGGTTCTACTGCTGGGCATAGGTTCATAATGACGTTGTAGTTCTCTGTCAAGAACTGTGCCGCCAAATACGCTTACACACCAAAGATCCTTGCCACGCTTCTCAATTGCAATGTCTTCAGCAATTTGAAATCGTGTGGCCATTTTAAGCATTGACTCGAGTTTGTCAATTTTGCTGCCCAACTTGTTTATTTGTTCAACAATCTCGTCGTCGGTCATTCCGTAAATCATCAGTCGCCTCCTTTAAGAAGGAATTGGTTAGAGATAGTTTTAAAGCTGAAGCTAGGATCTTCGTTGCACTTCCACACAAGACCTTCACGGATCTTGTGATTGATGCTCGGACCTTCGGCAAGAGCAAGACCTTCTTCGACGGAAGCCGGTGCTTTATAGCTTCTAGACCAAACAGGAACGTGCTCAATATCTAGATTAATACAAAGAGTCCTACGATCGAACGGAGATAGATACTCATGCTTTTGAATGTCAAAGATGTCAAACACGAAGAACTTATGATCCTTAAGCCCTTCACGGTTACCTTGAACACCCGGACCCATTAGTTCGCCTTGCAATGCAACGCCTTCGGGGATACGATCACCGATTTCAAGTGCCATAGCAACAAAGGTGTTGTCTTTGTTCTCATCATTGATCTTAAGTTCCATGTTGCGGCTGCAAACACGAAGCTCACCTTCCCAACGGAAGATGGTCATCGAACTACCGTCCAGCTTCATAGTAACTTCGTAAGTTACATCACCCTTCTTCTCAATATCACGGAAGCAGTTTTGAATCCGCTCTTGATCGGTCTTGGGGATCAGTGAAGATGGGAAGGTGCCTTTAGCTTGCCCTTGCAGTTGAGCAGGAATAGGTGCTTCCCACTTTTGAATGCCGAGGATATCAGTAACATCAAAACTGCGATCACTGTCGTTAGGATCAACAATACGAGTTTTATGAAACTCCTTTACAACATCCGGGAAGTCCCAGTAGTTGAGGAGTAGACCTTGCGAAACTTGCCCACGTAGTTTAACAGTGCGGAGGCGTTCGCCTTTCACACCATTGTATTCACGGGGATCGTGACCTTTGCTAAGGAACGGTGCAATCTCATGCGGAACCCAGCTATCAATTTCAAGATAGATAGCAGAATCGCCGATAGCAAATTCGCCCTTTTTAATGACAACTTTCCAGCCATCAACAACAGCTACTTCAATAGCGTCAGCGCCTTCAATAGGCAGAATGTCAGCAATGCGTCGAATCGAAGCTAGTTTACGCATTAGTTTACCTCTTTGTTTCGTTACAAAGTTAAAGTAGCATAAAACGACGATGCTGTCAACTGTCAAACATCGTCGTTCCAATTTTTAAGGAAGTTTTCCATATACTTGCGAATGTTCTCGGCACCCACAGGATTCATACTGTGAACATGATAGCCAAAACCTACAGGCAAATTTAGATCATTGTCCATCACATGGTCACAGAACCACTTAGCAAAAGTATATCCGGTCTTTTCGCCAGTGTCTTTGCCGTAGTGTTCATCTGCAAGATCATGGTCGAAACTAATAAATGTAGGCAAGCCATATTGCTTAATAGCCCACACAGCATCATCCATGCTGCGGCAAATACGCAGATTCTCATAGGGGCCATAGAAGAATTTTACATCTTCTGGAAACCGGATGTCATCTAAAAACAGTGACCAGTATTTCATGTAGTTGCCTTTCTTGCTTACATTAACAATGTAATGTATCTTGGTTTGAAAGTCAACTTATTTTTAGTGTCCAAAATTCTTTATCAATCTCAAGTCGATCATCTAACCCTTTTTGATAACCAGCATACCATGCAAGCCATAGTGCTTCTAGTTGATCATTGCGTAATAGACCTGCTAAGATGTCTTTATGTTGCTCGAACCATTCATCAAACGTCATTCTTTATTTGCCCATTTAGCATACTTGTCTTCGAGATCCCGGTCAACACCA
>JBIKJV010000086.1:0-11014 GCA_044360755.1 Phycisphaerales bacterium | reverse complement strand
ACCTCGGAGGAGGTCGCCAAGTCACGCGCGGACCGCATCACGGCAGCCGAGCGGTTGCTTGCGGGGTTCGACGAGGCGACGCTCCGCCGCGCACTGGACCCCCTGCCTCCGAGGGCGACGCTCCCCGCCCCGCGCTGGTACCGCATCTCGCGGCATCTGGCGGACGGCACGGAACAGGAAAGCGGCTACATGACGATGATGGTCGTGGAGGCCAGCCAAGGTGACGCCAATCCCGATCGCCAAGCGAAGGACTGGACCCCCGAGGAAAAGGAGCGGGGAATCCTGGTCAGGCTGCAGGCGCGCACCCTGCTGGACGAGAAGGGAACGATGGTCTCCGACACCGACTCGCGGGTGTGGCTGCGGTGGGATCGAGCGCGAGAATTCTGGACGGTCCGCACGACCGCACGGCGCGGGCGCTCAACCCGCACGGAATCGCAGCTGGGAATGCGGTTGCCGCCGAGCGCCGCGCACCCGCGCGGACTGCTGCAGGTGACCGGCGCGGACACCAACGGGACCGAGCGCGAGAAGAACGGCTTGGTGGTGACGCCGCTGAGCTGGCCCGTGCCGCCGGTGGCGTATCTGTCGCAGGCGGAGTCGTACGTGCTCCCGAGGCTGCTGTCTGCCGGGGAGCCGCGCGGAGCGTACGGCTTCTACTGGTACGACCCCCGCAGCGGGCGGCTGGCGCTTCGCACGGACCACCGATCACCGGCGCGAGGCGGCTTCGCCCTGGCGACGCAGCCGACGCCGGAGGCTCCGACGATGGATCAGGAGTTTGACGCCGCCGGCGTGCTGCGCCGCCGCGAAACCGACGACGGCACGGTGATCGAATCGATCGAGCCCTCGAAGCTGCTGGAGCTGTGGCGACGGAAGGGACTGCCCACCGGATGAGCCTGGCGGGGCCCATCATCATGCGGTGCGCGGCGATCGCCGGCGCGGCGATTGCCGCGCTGCTGGGCGCGTGCGCGTCTGCGGAGGCCGTGCAGGCGGTGCCGCCAGGGACGCCTGCATTTGAGGTGCTGCGGCAGGCACCGGCGCCGGCCGACGCGGCCGTTCGTTCGCAGGATGCGGAGCCGCTGGTCGAGGCCACGTCCTACTGGGCCACGTTGCCGGACCGCCCGGGCGCACGCCCCGCATTCCACGCCGAGCGGACCGAGCGCACGCCCGACGGACGGTGGGTCCGCACCGCGGAGGACGGGGTGCGGACACTGGGGCAAGACATCGATGGGACGGTGCGGCTGCTCAGCCAGCGGGATGCCAAGGACGGCGCCACGACCGAGTTCAGACCGCCGCTGGCGATCGCACCGCCGGAACTCGGCGCCGCCGCGGACTTCGCATCGGAGGCAGTTGTGGGCGTGACGCGGGGCACCGTCACGGAACCCAACGCAGGCCGGGCGCAGCGCAGCGTGCGCCTCACGGGGCTGGATCGGGTGCGCACGCCGATGGGCGAGGCGGACGCGCTGCGCACCGAGACCACGTTCACGATGAAGGTCCCGTTCGCTTCGCTGCGACGCGACACCACGACGTGGGTGGTGCGGGGCACCGGGCCCGTCGCGGTGCGGGTCGACGAGCGCGTGCTGGTGATGGGCGTCGTGCCGCGCGACCGGCACGAGACGCGCGTGCGCCTGCCGCGGAAGCCGGAGGACACGCCATGAGCACCATGCCGGGCGTGCTGCTCGCCATTCCGGTCCACAACGAGGCGAAGTCGATCGACCGCGTGCTGGGCGCGGTGCGGTCCTACGTCCCGTCCATCCTGGTGATCGATGACGGCTCGACCGATGAGACGCCGATGCGCCTGGCCGGGCACCGCGTCGAGGTCGTGCGCCACGCCGTGAACCGCGGCTACGGACGCTCCATGCAGGACATCTTCCGCTGGGCGATCCACGACGGATTCGGCTGGGTCATCACGATGGACTGCGACGAGCAGCACGAGCCGGCGTCGATCCCCGACTTCCTGCAGGCGATCCGCGGCGGCACCGCCGACGTGGTGAGCGGCAGCCGCTACCTGCGGCAGGATGCACGCGACGACGAGGCCCCTGCCGAGCGCCGGCGGATCAACCGCGAGCTGACGGCGGAGCTGAACGGCCGGCTGGGCCTGCGCCTGACCGATGCGTTCTGCGGCTTCAAGGCGTACCGCACCGCGGCGCTGCGGCTGCTGGACCTGGACGTCGACGGGTACGACTTCCCGATGCAGTTCTGGGTGCAGGCGGTCGCGGCGGGCCTGCGCATCGAGGAACTGCCGGTGCCGCGCATCTACAACGACCCGAACCGCAGCTTCGGCGTGCACCTGGACGACGCGGGGCGCCGACTGGCGCTCTACCGAGCGACCATGCACCGCGAACTGCGCCGATGCGCCCAACGGCTGCCGCGGGAGGCGCTCGAAGGTGTCGGCTGAACCAGGCGCACCGGTCGTGAACGTGGAGCCCGCGGGCCCCGTGGCACGCGCGGCAGGCACGCTGCTCGGGCGCCCGATCGCGTTCTGGCGCGAGGTGACCGCGCACGAGCTGGGCCTGCCGGCCGGGACCGTGGTGGGCGCGGGGCACCAGGCGGAGTGGTGGCATCCGGGCATCCTGGCGAAGTTCGCGTGGGCCGCGGAACTGGCCGCGCGGTCGGGTGCGGGCTTGGCGTGGCTGATGGTGGACACCGACGTGCGCGACCCGCTGGCGATGCGCGTGCCGCTGGCGGAGGGCGGCGCGCTGCGTGCCGCAGAGCACCGCTTCGGGCCGCGCGTGCCCGCGGGGACGCCGCCCTGCATGCGGTCGGCCGCGGTCCCCGAGGCGTGCAGCCCCGTGCGCGGGACGCTGGCGCTGCCGTGCGTGGTGGAAGGTGCGGCGCGGGCGTTCGGCGCGCTGCTGGCAGCCGTGGACGCGACCGACGCGGCCACGCAGGCCTGGGAGGCCAACCGCGCCTGCAGCCACGGCGTGATGCAGGACGCGCCAACCGCGCGGACCTCGCGCCTGCTGGCGACGACCTTGGGCGCGGCGCTGGTGCACGAGGCGCTGCGAGACCCCGCCGCATGCGCGCGTGCGTTCAACGAGGGTGCCGCGCTGGTGCCGCGTGTGGCGCGTCCGCTGCGGCTGGACGGCCCGGCCGGTCCGGAACTGCCGTTCTGGGCGCCGGCGGCCGACGGCACGCGCATGCGCCTGGATGCCGCGGGCCTGCGCGCCGCACGCGACGCGGGCACGCCGATCTGGCCGCGGGCGTTCCTGACCGGCGCGATTGCGCGAGCCGCGCTCTGTGACCGGTTCGTGCATGGCACGGGCGGCCGGACGTACGAGGCGGCGACCGAGCGATTCATGCGCGCGTGGATCGGTGCTGACCTGCCCGCGTTCGACACGGCGACGGCGACCCTGCGACTGCCCTTCCCCGCGGTGGACGGCGCGCCCCCGGTGACGGCCGCCGAACGGCGACGGCGCTGGTTCGACCCGCATTCGGGCGACGGCCTGCCCAGCCGCGAGAAGCGCGAGGCGCTCGCGCGCATCGCCGCGCTGCCGCGCGCCAGCGCCGAGCGCCGGACGGCCTGGCGCGCGATGCACGCGCAGCTGGCAGCCGCACGCCAGGCGCGTGCGTGCGACTTCGCCGAACTGGAGGCAGCGGCCACGGCCGACCGCGCACGGGCGCGCGATGCCGCCGTGCGGATGGATCGCACGTGGGCCGTCGCGCTGCACCCCGCCGAGGGCGTCAGGCGCCTGGCTGGGGCTCTTCGCTCCCTGCGTTGAAGCCGGCCAGCGGGTCCGGTCGGAAGAGCCGCGTGTCCAGGCTCCACACGCGATCGGTGAACTCCTGGCCGGGCTCGATCGGCTTGTGCCGCTGCGCCGCGTGCAGTGCGACCGCGGTCTTCGCGTCCAGGTTGTCCAGCATCGCGACGAAGATCGCCTCGGGGGTCGAAGGAACCTTGACGGCGCCGAACTCGAGCGATCCGTGGTGGCTGATCAGGATGTGCTGCAGCACGAGCAGCGCCTCGGGCGGGACGCGCTGGCCGGTTTCGCGTGCGCTCTTCGCGGCAAGCGCGCTGAGCATGATGACGCCCTTCACGGTGTGGCCGATCAGGTTGCCCTCGGCCGTGTAGTGGAAGCCGCGCTCCCACTCCAGCTCGGTGGTCTTTCCCAGGTCGTGCAGGAACAGGCCCATCAGCACGATGTCGCGGTTGAGCGCCGGGTAGAGCGGCAGCATCGACTCGGCCAGGCGCATCAGCTGCAGCGTGTGCTCCAGCAGGCCGCCGATCCACGCGTGGTGCACCGTCACGGCCGCGGGCGCGCGGCGGAAGCGCTCCATCAGCGTCTCGTTGCCGAGGTAGGACTCGGCGAGCGCGCGCATGCCCGGGTGCTGCATCGACCGCAGCAGGCGGCAGACCTCGTCGTACATCGAGGCGATGTCGTGGTGCGTGCTGGGCACCAGGCGCAGCAGGTCGTCGGCGGTGGGTTCAACGGCCTTGATCGTGTCGACCACGATCTGCACCTGGCCGTTGTACTCCTGCGCCTGGCCGCCGATCCAGACGAAGCCGGTGCGGGCGACCTCGCCAAGCATCGCCTCGTCGAACGTCCATTGGCGAATCGGGACCTCCATGCTGGCGTCGCGGACGAGCGCCTTCAGGAAGTGCTTGCCGTTCTTCGCCGTGCCCAGCTGCGGGTTGACCAACGAATAGACGCCGTCCACGTAGGTGTGGGGGCGGACGTGGTCGAGGGGGACGTGCGGCGGGCGTGGGCGGCCTGAGCCGGCCTGCGGGGCGGAAGTCATGGGGGAACGAGTGTACGGCGCGCGGGCGGCACCCCTGCGCGATCAGGCGGAATCGCCGCGGCGCAGCATGCCGAGCGCCGCGGGGATCCGCGCCGCGAGCTCGGCGGCCAGCATCCCGGCGGTGTCGCCGGCCTCGCGCGCCCAGGCCTCGCCGGCCAGCGCATGGGCCTGAACGCCCAGCCGCGCGCAGTCGTACAGGCCCAGCCCGCGCGCGTGCTGCGCCAGCAGCCCGGCGATGACGCCGGTCAGCACGTCGCCGCTGCCGCCGACCGCCAGCACGTCGCTGCCGTGCGCGCAGGTCCAGGTGCGCGTGCCGTCCGAGACCACGGTGCCATGGCCCTTGAGCACCACCACGCAGCCCAGCCGCTGCGCCAGGCGCTCGGCGGCGTGCGGGCGCGCGACGGGATCGACAGGGTCGGCGTCGATCCCCAGCGCTGCGGCCAGGCGCGCGAATTCGCCGGGGTGCGGCGTCAGCACGGCCTCGGCGCGGAAGTCCAGGTCGAAGCGCGGCGTGAGCGCCAGGCAGTTGAGCGCGTCGGCATCGATCACCACCGGGCGATGGTCCTGCGAGGCCACGCGCAGCACCACCTGCTGCTCGGCGAACCCCGTGCCCAGGCCGGGGCCGATCGCCAGCACGTCGGCGCGCACGGCGGCGCGGTCCAGCGCCTCGGCCACCGCGTGCGGCACCAGGTGGCCAGCGCCGTCGACGGGAAGCGGCAGTCCGGTGCACGACGGGTTCGCCGCCAGGATTGCGGGGACGAGCGGCTCAGGCGCCGCTGCGATGCAGAGCGCGGCACCGGCGCGCAGCGCACCCAGCGACGCGAGCACCACGCTCCCCAGCATCGTGGGCTCGCCGGCGTGCCCGCCGACGACGCAGACGGTGCCGAACGTGCCCTTGTGGCCGGCGGGGTCGCGCGGCGGCAGCGCGGGGAGCGGGTCGCTCACTTCGCGGCCTCCTTCGCGGCGGGTGGCACGCGGCCGTCGATCGACTGCACGTCGATCGTCAGGTCGCCCATCAGGTCCACGATGCGCACGAGGTCGGCGTCCATCGAGCCGCCGTCGGCGGCGCTCCAGCCGGTCATGAGGCGCGATGCGTCGAAGCGGCGCGGGCCGGGCGGCAGGACGGCGTCCAGGTCCACCCAGCGCCCGTCGACGATCGCCTGCGTCCACATGTGCCAACCAAAGGTGTTCGCCATCGGGCCCGGGCCGGGCACGTAGACCAGGCCCGAGACGACGCGGCTGGGGATGCCCGCCGTGCGCAGGCACGCGGCCAGCAGCACGGCGTGCTCGGTGCAGTCGCCGGCGCGGCTGGCGGCGGCCTCGGTGGCGGTGGCGAAGCCGCTGGCCAGGTCCTTGCGCGTGAGGTGTGCGGAGACGGCGCCGCGGAGGGCGAGCGCCTTGGCCATCGCGTCGGCCTGCGCGCCGGCCTTCGCCAGCGCGGCGGCCGCGAGGGCGCGCACGCCGGGGTCGTCGGAATCGGCCATCACGCTCGCGCGCCGGAAGCGCGGGTCGGCCTGCTCGGCGGTTGTGGCCTCCGACGTGCCGTTGGCGGCCAGGGTGACGGTGAGCTGCGCGGGCGAGTCGCGCTGCACGCGCTGCGCGCCGGCGGCGGGCAGTTCGGACGCGTTGCCGTCGCGCGCGCCGATGCGGAGCACCGCGGCGGACGATCCCGGCAGCGCGCGCGCATCCTGCGCCAGCGGCACGAACGTGCGGGCCATGACCTCGACAGGCGCGGCGGCCGCCGTGGCCTCGGCCTTGCCGGAGAGCCGCGACTCCAGCTCGCCGATCCCCAGGTCGCTGGTGCTGCGGACCAGCACGCCATCCGCGGAAAGCCATTCGACGGTCGGCTTCTCGAGCTGCGACGTGCGCACCGTCCACTGCGTGACGGCCACGCTGCGGCCCAGCACGGTGGCCTGCGACGTGCCGCCGCGCACGCTGTCGACGCGCACCGGGACGGGGCCGCTCTCGGGGTCGAGCGTGACGTAGGAGATTTCCTTCGCGCCCGCGGCGATGCGCCGGCGGACGAATTCGTCCGCGGCGGCCGGCGTGAGCCAGCCGGCCGGCGGCAGCGGCTGGCGTTGCGCGGCGGTGCGTCCCCCCTGCTCTTCCACGACGTCGATGCCGCCGGGGCCGAAGAGCCAGGTCGTGCGCACCGGCGCCGCGCCTGACTGCTTGGTGATCGTGACCTTCACGGGCTCGCCGCGGACGGTCTCCTCGAAGACGGCCGAGCTGCGGATCACGATCGCCTGGCCCATCCGGCCCACGCGCATCTCGGTGGAGGTGCTGGTGACCACGCGTTCAGCGGTGCGCTCGGTCCGTTCGGTGGTCCAGCCGCAGGGCTGACCGGCCAGGAACAGCCGGTACCAGTGCTCCTGGACCTGCGCGTCCGGCGCAGCGGCGGGCGCCGCGGTGCCGGGGGACGAGGTCGGCGCCGCCGGCGCGGGCGGTGCCGCCTCCACGACCGCGACCAGCGCCCAGGCGACGGCCGCCGCGGACCACGCCGCGCCGCGGCGGGCACTGCGGGCGGCGGCCTGGACGCGCGGCGCGGTCATTGCGGGCGCATCAGCGGGAACAGGATGACGTCACGGATCGACTCGGAGTTGGTCAGGAGCATCACCAGGCGGTCGATGCCCATGCCCATGCCGCCGGCGGGCGGCATGCCCACGCGCAGGCTCTCGACGAAGTCCTCGTCCAGCGTGCGGAACGTGCTCTCCTCGTCATCGGCGCCGGCCAGCTGCTCGGTGAACTTGGCCAGCTGGATGTCGGGATCGTTCAGCTCGGTGTACGCCGGGCCGATCTCCATGCCGGCGATGAACAGGTCCCAGCGCTCGGCGATCTCGGGCTGCGTGCGGTTGGGGCGCGTCAGCGGGCTGATCGCGCTGGGGTAGTCCAGCACGAACGTCGGGCGCGCGGGGTCGATGAGCGCCTCGGCCTTCTCCTCGAACAGCTCGTTCACGAGCAGCCAGTGGTCGAGCGTGGCGGCCTTCTCGACATGGTGCTCCTTCGCCCACGCGCGGACCTTCGCCTCGTCGCGCATGTCGAAGCCGAACGCGCGCATGAAGAGCTCCTCGTAGCGCACGCGCTCGAAGGGCTTGCGGTAGTCGATGTTCAGTTGGCCGAACGGCAGAACCGGGCCATTGCCGCCCTCGGGGCAGCCGGCCACCGCGCACGCGACGTGGTGCACCAGGCTCTCGACCATCTCGAGCATGGTCATGTAGTCGCCGAAGGCCTGGTAGGCCTCCATCGCCGTGAATTCCGGGTTGTGGCTGCGGTCGACGCCCTCGTTCCGGAAGTTGCGGTTGATCTCGAAGACCTGCCGCATGCCGCCCACCATCAGGCGCTTCAGGTAAAGCTCCGGCGCGATCCGCAGGAAGAGCTGCATGCCGAGGGCGTTGTGCTTGGTCACGAACGGCCGGGCCGCGGCGCCGCCGGCGATCGGCTGCATCATCGGGGTCTCGACCTCGAGGTAGCTGCGCGACTCCATGAAGCGGCGCACCAGGCTGACGATGCGCGAGCGCTGCTCGAAGACCCGGACCGTCTCGGGGTTCGAGTACATGTCGACGTAGCGCTTGCGGTAGCGGATCTCGGGGTCCTCGAGCCCGTGCCACTTGCCGGGCGGCGGGGCCAGGCTCTTGGCGGAAAGCTCGCAGGACGAGGCCCAGATGCAGGTCTCGCCCTTGTTCGTGCGGCCAACCGGGCCCTCGGCAGTGACCAGGTCGCCGTAGTCAAGCATCTTGGCCAGCTGGAACTCGGCGTCGCTGACGTTCGCCTTGCTCACGGAGACCTGCAGGTCGCCGGACGAGTCGCGCAGCCAGAAGAACACCAGCTTGCCCAGGTCGCGATGCTGCATCACGCGGCCGGCGATGCGGGCGCGCGGACGGCGGTCGTCGACGGGCGCGGCGGGGTCGGCCTTGCGCGCGGCCTGCGAGGCCTCGAACGCAGCGTGCGCGGCCTCGTCGAAGGACGCGCGAGCGGCGGCGGCCGAGACCAGCCCGTCGACGCGGCGGCCGTAGGGCTCGACGCCGAGCGTCGTGCGCAGGTCGGCCAGCTTGGCGCGGCGCGCGGCGACCAGGGCGCCGGGATCCTCGGGTGCGGGCGTGTCGTTCGGGGTGGGCGAGGCGTTCATGGCAGGGCAAGGATCGTAGCGGTTCCCGGCGCAGGAATCGCTATGCTTCGGTGCTTCCCGCACTCCGTCGCGGGCGCATCCACGACCATGCCACACACGATCAAGCGAATCGGCGTCCTCACCGGCGGCGGCGACTGCCCCGGCCTCAACGCGGTCATCCGCGCCGTCACCAAGACAGCCATCTGGCAGTACGGCATCGAGGTCGTCGGCATCGAGGACGGCTTCCAGGGACTGATCGAGGACCGCGTTCGCCCGATGTCGGCGCGCGACGTCAGCGGCATCCTGACCCGTGGCGGCACGATCCTTGGCTCGAACAACCGCTGCAACCCGCGCAAGTACTGCGTGCGGGTGGACCCCGTGACGGGCCCGGTCTTCGAGGACGTGATCGACCGCTGCATCGCGACGGCGCGCCGCCACAAGCTGGACGCGATCATCGTGATCGGCGGCGATGGCACCATGGCCGCGGCCGCGCCGCTGGTCGAGGCGGGCGTCAACATCATCGGCGTGCCCAAGACGATCGACAACGACATCGTCGGCTCCGAGATCACCTTCGGCTTCCTGACCGCGGTGAACACGGCGACCGAGGCGCTGGACAAGCTGCATTCGACGGCCGACAGCCACCACCGCGTGATGGTGTGCGAGGTGATGGGCCGCAACGCCGGCTGGATCGCGCTGACCGCGGGCGTCGCCAGCGGCAGCGACATCATCCTGCTGCCCGAGATCCCGTTCGACATGAAGCACGTGTGCGACAACGTCGAGCACCGCATGACGAAGGGCCCGGGCTTCGCGATCATCGTCGCGGCCGAGGGCGCACGGCCGAAGGAAGGCCAGCAGATCGTCGACCGCGTCGACCCGACCTCGCCGGACCCGATCCGCCTGGGCGGCATCGGCCGCTGGGTGGCCGACGAGATCGCCAAGCGCACCGGCGTCGAGACGCGCAGCAGCGCGCTGGGGCACATCCAGCGCGGCGGCGGCCCGATCCCGGCCGACCGCATCCTGGCCACGCACTTCGGCTACCACGCGATCAAGACGCTGATGGAAGGGAAGCGCGGCCGCATGGTCGTGCGCCAGGGCAACGTCTTCGGCGACGTCGACCTGCTCTTCGCGGCCGGCAAGCAGCGCCTGGTGAACATCGACAACCCGCTGATCGAGGCGGCGCGGGCGATCGGCACCGGGTTCGGCGACGGCCGCACGCCGGAGCCCGCGCGCGAGGGCTCGACGGCCGAGTCGGTCGTGGTGTGAGGCGGGGCGGCGCGCGCCACGCGCGCGGGCCGCGGCGGCGTCAGGACTTCTTTGACCCCAGGCGCGATTCGGTGCCGGCACGCAGGCGCGCGATGTTCGCGCGGTGCGCCCACACCACCAGGAGCGCCACCGCGGCGGTGACGATCACGGCAGGCAGCGCGTGCTGCAGCGGCATGTTGCCGTCGGGCGTGCCGTCGCCGGTGCGCAGCAGCGCGAACGCGATCACCGTGAGCGGGATCGACACCGCGGCAACCATGCTGGCGATGCTCATGATGCGCGTGACCGCCAGCACGCTGCCCCACAGGCCGATCGCGACCAGCACGGGCGCGGTAAGCACGGGGTAGACCGCAAGCAACGCACCGCTTCCGGTCGCGACGCCCTTGCCGCCGCGGAAGCCGACCCACGGCGAGAACATGTGGCCGAGCACCGCGCAGACCGCGACGCCCAGCCAGCGCCACAGGTCGCCGCCGGCGATGGATTCCGGCTGCAGCCCCAGCGTGCCGGCCTGCTGCCCCGCCCACAGCACGGGCGCCGCGCCCTTGGCGGCATCCAGCAGATAGACCAGGATCCCCCACTTCCGCCCCAGCGCGCGCCCGACGTTGGTCGCGCCCATGTTGCCGCTGCCGACCTTGCGCAGGTCGACGCCCTTCAGGCGGGCCACCAGGATCCCGAAGGGAATGCTGCCGCAGAGGAATGCGGCGATCGCCAGGGCGAGCCAGTTCGGGGCGGGGGTCATGGCGGCGCAGGATAGGGAAATGCGGGTGGTGGTTGGTGCGGGGATGGCGCGGGCGTGCGGTGCGGTTGGAAAGGCACGTGGGGTCACCGCGCCCTTGCGCTGTGCTCGGGGCCTTCCTCCGCGACCGTCGTCGCTCCACCAGGTTCCGCTCCTCCTATTGTTCGGCTGGCTCGGCA
>JBIKJV010000426.1:0-3187 GCA_044360755.1 Phycisphaerales bacterium | reverse complement strand
GCTTAAAGAACAAACCGTTGGTCCAAAAGATCAACGGTTTTTTGTTTGAAAAGTTCATTGACATTTTGAGATTTCGTGTTAGTATGTAATAACGATTGAGATGCACGGTTAGCTCAGTGGTAGAGTAGCAGCCTTACACGCTGTTTGTCGGGGGTTCGAATCCCTCACCGTGTACCAATTTTAACACTAAATTTTTATGGAAAATAACGTTGACAAAGATATGCAATACGAGTATGTTAGAAACAAGATGATGACGGAGAATTATCCGTTGTACGCTTACTACACGGCGATTCAAACAGTTGCCGATAGTATTCTCCCCAAGAAGGAGACTCGATACTTGGATATTCTTGGTCTTGAGTAGTTGTCGGTACGGGCTTGAAACTCTATCTGGTGTGCCCTTAAACACTTGATCGGTCACTGGGTGTTATGCTTTGTGCAGAACCCAACTGGCGATAACTGAAATATAGTTTAGATTTTATCGGAATGTAGCTCAACTTGGTAGAGCACTTGCTTTGGGAGCAAGTTGTTGCAGGTTCAAATCCTGTCATTCCGACCAATTTCGGGCGTATGGTGAAATGGCAGACACGTGAGTCTTAGGAACTCATGGAGAAATCCGTGTAGGTTCAAGTCCTACTACGCCCACCAAATTTGCTAGTTTGAACGTAACCACAATACGGTGGACGAGGAGATAGACTCCGCTTAGACTCATAGAGAAATCTATGAAGGCGGCTTCAAACGGTACACAATTTTATGGTTGATAGGCAGATATAAGCTGGCTGCATCAGTCTTGAAAACTGAGTTCGTTGAAAGACGAAGGTCCGGGCAGTACGGACATCAACCGCCACTTTATGGAAGTGACGTAGATAGTTAGGTTTCTACAGCAGTTTGCTAAACTGCCGTGGTCTAAAAGCCACTGAGGGGGCAGCACCCTTCGCTTCCGCGCTATGAGAGTTAGATTACCTGTTCGTGGTTCATAGTACACATCAATTATTTGATGACTGAATATCTAATACTTTACGGGCCAGTAGCTCATTTGGTAGAGCGTCTGCTTTGCAAGCAGAATGTGGCAGGTTCGAATCCTGTCTGGTCCACCAGTTTTACAACGCGGGTATAGCTCAACGGTAGAGTGCCAGTCTTCCAAACTGGCTATGCGGGTTCGATTCCCGCTACCCGCTCCAATTTTAATTGCCCGATGGTGTAATGGTAGCACAAGAGACTTTGACTCTCTTTGTATTGGTTCAAATCCAGTTCGGGCAACCACTTTATATATGTCGGTTAAGGGTGTAATTTTAGAGAAATTGTAATGAGTGATCATCAGTTACAGGAGTAAAAACTAGTGATCGAAAGATCCGTTCATCAAACACCGACAATCATTTCAATCAGAAAGTAGATAATAATATAGTCGCACAACTCTGGGTTGTGAGGTACGGGTGCGAATCCCGTCTTTCTGACCATTTTAATCGGGGTGTATTGTCAATTAGGAGACGGCCTGATCTGGAGTCAGGAAGCTGCAGGTGCAAGTCCTGTCACCCCGACCATTTTATATGCTAGCTGCAATCTGGTGAGAACGTTGGCTTAGGATTGAACCTAAGTTATCAGCGGTGATGGGTTCGATTCCCATAGTTTGCACCGTTTTTATACCAGACAATGGTAGAGGTTTGAACTTGGCTAGGTCCGAAACAATAACCAACGGCTGTGTTCGGCTAATAATCTGTGGGTTAAATATGCCCATAAAACCGCCAAGGTGTCTGACATAAAACAATGTGCGTGTTGGGGATTGACTCCAACAGCGTGAGGGACACGATACACCCCTGTATGTCTGACCCGGACGAATCTGATCCAGATAGGATAGGGTTGATTTTTTGATTTGACTTATACTATATATTGGTATAAGATATTTAAATGGGCTGTTAGTGATAGTGGTAGCACAGGAGCTTTGCAAGCTTTAGGGAAGAGTTCGATTCTCTTACGGTCCACCAAATTTTAACGATAAATGAAACCAAACAATCTAAATGAAAAGTATAGAGGTGTAAACACTTTTACCCCTGATGAATTGGTTTATTATATCAAGAAGGGTTATAACGCTTCGGAACTGGCAAAACTATTTAAAACGACAACCAATGTTATTGAACAAGCATTAGTTGAATATGAAATTGATCCGCCTCATGTAAGTACTAAAGAGGTTCTTGATTTATATAGATCTGGTACACCAACTGCTGTTATAGCTGATAAATTAAAGATTACTCCATTGGCTGTATTTTACAAACTTGTAAAAAGCAGAAAGTTGAATTTAAACAAAAAGTAAAGTTTATAGTAAAGCAAATACTATATATTTTCAATCAGAGAGCGCGGGTATGATGTAGTGGTAGCCTGCAACCTTGCCAAGGTCGATGTGCCGGTTCGATTCCGGCTACCCGCTCCAAATATGAACATAAATGACGACTTAAAGGTTATATGGTGGTTACCTACACGAACTGCTAGTAGATCGGTAGCAGAAATTCTTGCTTACTATAAGTTTTATAATGCAATGTTAAATGTTCCTTTGACTCAAGAACATACACATTCAATCGGTGTACCTCCAAACGCAAGTGATTACACTGTAATATGTAATATCCGTAACCCTTATGCCAAAGTTTTATCTACATGGCATTTACGTCATTTTAAACAAGACCCAAAAACGGGCGATCTCATTATCGAATTGCCATTCGACGACTATTTGAGTGCATTAACTAAAAATACAGAAGAGCATGATATTCTAAGATATCCACGTAAACCCGATTTGTATGTACGTGTAGAACATTTAGTTGAAGACTTACGTAAGGTTAAGTTTATTAATTTTGACGATCCCGTCACAAATTCCATTGTAGAATCTTGGATTAAAGTCAATAATTATACCTCCGAAGGTTGTGTAGAAAATAGAAATTTGAAGTTTGACTTGCGTAGAGATGCAAACAATGTTTCTATGACGGATTATAAAAGCTACTACACACAGAAACAACTTGACTTTGTGTGGGAAATATACGAAGATGTGTTCAATGAATTTGGATACTCAAGAGAGTTCATCTGATATTTATAATTAGTTCTTTTTCATGGGCGTGTACTGGTCTCGATTCAAAGATTAGTGTATGTTAGGCACGTAGAGGACGATAGTTGGCCTCTTTAATCATCTATCAAAAAATTAACTGCT
>JBIKJV010000281.1:0-3201 GCA_044360755.1 Phycisphaerales bacterium | reverse complement strand
AGTCCGGTCTCCCTCTTCACGATCCGCAATGCCGTGTCAGGCAGATCCTCGTTGTCCCCCACCAGACCCCCCGGAAGTGACCACTTCCCCTCGGGAGCTCCGGGCCGGCGCATCACCAGTGCCTGGAGTCGGTGCTTGGGTTCGAGTCCCTTCTCGCGGCTCACGGTCAACACCACAGTGTCGACGTACACGTAGAAGTCGTGTTGGACGGAGCGCTTTTGTGTCGACATGTCACGAATCAGTCAAGCGGGTCAAGAGGGGAATCGCATCGCATCCCCCGAATCGTCGTTCAATGTGCTGTACTGGGGTACGTTGACGCGCCGACGTGGCGCCACCTTCCTCGGGAGTATCCATGAACCTCACCCGCCGCCTCGGAGCCTTGGCCTCCGGTCTTCTTGCGCTTGGCTGTCTCGCCGTCTCCGGCTCCACGGTCTCAGCAGCCATCGAGAACGAGCTCATTTCGGTTCCCGACGACGTTCTGGAAGCGGCACTCATCGCACGTGGCTACGACAGCGGCGCGCTCGACAACTACGTCAAGTTCGTGAACGTTCGAGACATCACCTCGCTCGACCTCTCCGGCCTTCAGATCGCCGACGCCACCGGCCTGAGCTCCTTCCCTCGCCTCACGGCGGTCAACTTCACCGGCAACGCGACGATGACCTCACTCGAAGCGGGCACTCGATGGGCCAGCGTGAATCTCTCGGGCATGACTGCCCTAACGTCGTTCGTCGCCCGGGACTCCGATCTGACCGAACTCGTTCTCGGTGGCAACACGGCACTTTCCAACTTGGACGTCAACAACACGCGTGTCTCGACGATCGATCTCACCGGGCTCACCGCACTCCAGGCGGTCGCCGTCTATCAGAGTCGCCTCACCAGTTTCACCACGGGAACTCTTCCGAACCTGACCGGCCTCACTGTTGCCGGGAATCGTCTGACGTCCCTCGCCGTCAACGCCACTCTGTTCCCCAGTTTGGAATATCTCGACGTTCAGGACAATCCGATCAGTGAGATCTCCCTCACTGGCATGTCGAAACTCGAAACTCTCTACGCCAACAACATGGCCCTCACCTCTCTTTCCCTCGATGGCTTGTCCAAGCTGCGCTTGGTCCAACTCAACGGAAATCGACTCACTTCACTCAGCCTGGCGAATGTGCCTGACCTCGATGAACTGAGCGCCGCGAGCAATCGGCTCACCAATCTCACGATCACGGGGGCCCCGCGTCTCCAGATTCTCGATGTCTCGAACAATCGCCTCGCATCGCTTTCTCTGACTGAACTCACGAGTCTGACCAGCCTTTCGGTGTCGAACAACGAAATGACCGCGCTCAACATCGACACCTTGGGACGACTCGCTACCCTCGAAGCAGGATCGAACAGGATCACCGCCGTGTCGATCAAGGACCTCTCTTCTTTGTCGTCACTCGACTTGGGCAACAACAAGATGACCTCGCTGACGCTCACCAACCTTCCAAGTCTCAACTCCTTGTCCATCGGCGGCAACCAGTTGACAACGCTCACATTGGACAACCTCGGCATCAGCTACCTGAACTATTACGGCTCCGAGGCTTCGTTCGTTCGCTCGGCCACCATCAAGAACATGCCGACTTTGACCATGATCGAGTTCTACTCGTTGGGGTTGTCGTCCCTGACGCTGTCCAACCTCCCTGTTTTGAAGTCGCTCGATGCCACGAGCGGAACGGTCGCGGCCTTCGATCCTGCGGGAGTACCCAACCTCGAAACACTCGACTTGTCGGGGCATCAGCTTTCGTCGATCGATCTCTCGAAGCTTCCTTCGCTGAACAGCCTCACGATCGGCAGGAACAACCTGACGACACTTGACACGTCGAAGAACCCCGATCTGACGACCCTGCAGGCGGAGAACAACCGTCTTTCGACGATCGACCTCTCAGCGAACACTCGCCTGCGTTACGTCTCTCTTTTTGGTAACAAACTGACGAAAGTCGTCGTTCCGAGTTCGTCGTCGCTCTACCACTTGTCAGTGGGGAACAATCGCCTGAAGACGATCGACGTCACGCGACTGCCGGAACTCACCTTCCTCAACGTCTCATCGAATCTTCTCCGCAAGATCGACGTGTCGAAGAACTCGAGACTGCAGAGCTTCTTCGCCGGAGACAACAAGCTCGCCAAGATCGACATCTCGGCTAACACGCTTCTTGTCGGCATCGACGTCAGCGACAATCCTTTGAAGACCCTGTCCACCGCGAAGCAATCCGAACTCTCGAGTGTCGACATTTCGAACACCAGGATCACGAAGCTCGACCTGAGGAAGAATCCGCAGCTCGGCGTGATCGATCTTGCTGACACCTCTGTCGGCAAGTTGTCCCTCGCAGCGAACAAATACGTCTCACGAATCGACATCCGTCGAACGAAGATCGCACGTCTGGATCTACGTCATCTGTTCAGCCCGACAATCGATTCACGGGGTGCGAGCACACGGATCTTGGTGACGAATCCGTCGGCAATGCGCCGTGCCAACGAACTGACGACGGGTGACAAGGTCGTGTTCGCCAAGAAGTGATCGGAGCTCGACACAGTTGCCACACCTCGTCAATGAGGGTCGGGTCAATTAGGGTCGGCGCGTGAGCGAGATGAGAGTGCTCTTCCACGTGGGGTGGCCGAAAACGGCAACCACCTCGATGCAGTCGCATCTTCGCAACTACCCGAACCTTGCCGGCAAGCCTCACGGACGTGACGGAGCAGCAGAGGCCATCGGTGCCGTCAAAGGCGTGATCCGTGACCGTGCGTGGTTGCCCGACGCTCTGACGTCGCTTCTCTCGTCGTCCCTTCGGGATCCGGGCAAGCCGGTGATTCTCTCCGACGAAGCGCTCATAGCGATGCCACAGCGCATGTGGTTCGAGGATCTGGTCGGCCCGTTCGAGGTGGCTCGGCGTCTTGCCGCGGCACCGAGCGACAAACAGGTTCTCTTCACGTTGCGCAGTCCCCGAGCAATGCTGCGCTCGACATGGCTTCATCATCTGAGAGAAGGCCGTACACAGTCCTACACCGACTTTCTCGATCGGGTCCGCGAAGACCGCACGAACGGGATGGGACCGTTTGCGATGCTTGCGCTTGTCGAACACTACGTCGACCTGTTCGGAACAGAATCTCTCTTTCTCGCTCTCAGCGAGGACTACTTCCGTGACCCAGCGGACTTCTGGAAGCGCTTCGCCGCAACGT
>JBIKJV010000411.1:0-3201 GCA_044360755.1 Phycisphaerales bacterium | reverse complement strand
AACTGCGAAAGCTGCCGCTAACTAGTTTGGCCGCTGCGGGCGGGATGACGATGAGAGCGCTCAGCAGCAGGGCCCCGAGCATTTTCAGGGCCGTAACTACGGTGGCAGCGATGAGCAGAGCGAAGACGTAGTTCAACCAGACGGTGTGGAGCCGCCGTGCCCGGGCCAGTTCAGGGTTGAGGGTTGAGAGCGTGTAGCTTCGCATCTGGCTCAGGAGCACAGCGCCGATGATACACACGAGAATGGCTTGCCGCAGGATATCCGTCGGGCTGTTCGCATAAATACTGCCAAAGAGGATGCCGTCCAGCAGACGATATTTGCCCAACATGGCAATGATCACCACACCCAGCGCTACGCTGCCTGTGAAGGAAAAGGCGATGACGGTATCCGGAGCAAGACTGGAGCGGTGAAAGAGCCATGCCATGAGCGCAGCCTGCAGCAGCGCAAAAATCAGCACCGTAAGCATGGGATCAAGCTGCAGCCCGAGCTTTTCCTGAATGAGAAAACCACAGGCCACGCCGGTGACGGCGGAGTGAGCGAGGGCATCGCTGAAAAACGCCATACCCCTCAGCGTGACGAACACACCCAGCATGGCACAGGCGGGCCCCAGCAGGCAGGCCGAGATGAGGGCATACCGCATGAAATCATAGGACCAGAGCTCGCTCAGCGTCATGGAGTGCTGGCAGGGTGGAAATGAACACGTCCAGGAGCGAGGGCTGAGGTGCCGTAGGCTTCGGCGAGGAAGTGTTCGCTGAGCACCTCGTGTGGTGGTCCGAGACCGCAGAAGCTCTGATTCAAGCACCCGACCCGGTGGGCGAGATGATGGACGAAATGGAGGTCGTGCGAGACAAAAACGATGGTGAGTCCCAGTTGCGCATGGAGCTCGTGGAGGAGCAGTTGGAGTTCCTCCGAACCGCGACGGTCAATGCTGGCGGAGGGTTCGTCGAGCAGGAGGAGCCGCGGTTGTTGGAGCAGAGCCGCCGCGATGAGCACCCGCTGAAACTGGCCTCCAGACAGCGTTCCCAGCTGCCGTTGCTCAAGGTCCGCGATGCGCAGCCGCTCCAGAGTTTCCATGATGAGCGAACGCCAGCGACGCGGCACACCGCCAAACCAGAAAGAACGCCCCGGATGATTCACTGCCATGAATTCCCCCACCGTTAGTGGAAAGCTGGCATCGATGTCCAGCTTCTGAGGCACGTAGCCCGTCGGTAGCAACGCATCATCGCGGAGGATGCGACCCTCAGTGGGAGTGATGAGCCCAAGGATGGCTTTCAGCAGAGTGGATTTCCCTGCGCCGTTAGGACCAATGAATGCCAGCACATCGCCCCGCCAGATATCGAGGTCCACGCCCCGCAGCGCCCATTGCGGGCCGTAGCGGACGCCAAGGTGCTCTATCTGCAGCAGGGGAGCCCGGCAGAGAAATTCAGCGGCATCGTGCTGCGAAGCCGTGCGGGCACTGGTTGTGGCTTCCCTGTCGGCCACTGCGGTCATGGGGCTGGGGTAAAGGAGGATTCCAACGCAGTGAGATTCAGCCTCATGCGCTCCAGATAGGCTGTCGGATTGCCAGTGCCGACTTCCATCGTGTCCAACATGGAAACTCTGGCCCCCGTCTGACGGGCGATTTCCTGGAGCAGAGCAGGTGCATAACCTGTCTCGGCAAAGAGAACGCCCACCTTGGCCGTGCGGATGGCGTCCACGAGTGCTGCCAGCTTCTGAGGCGGCGGGTCTTTCTCCGGAAACTCGGAAATGCAGCCGATGTAAGTCAGACCGTAGCGAGCCGCGAGGTAAGGAAAAGCGTCGTGAAACGTGACCAGATTTTTGTTTGTCAATGGTGTGAGAGTCGAGCGGTATTCAGCATCCAGCGCATCCAACTGAGTTGTGTATGTCGCCGCATTCGCAGTGTAGGCGGCGGCATTCGGCGGGTCCGCCTTCTGCAATGCAGCGAGGATGGTGGCGACCTGTTGTTTGGCCAGAACAGGGTCCAGCCACGTGTGAGGATTCTTTCCTTCCTCTGCGGCCCCTTTGGCGGCAAAGGGAGCCGGATTTCCCGTAAGCTGTAGACCCACGGACAAGTCCACCACCGCCTGTGCTTTGCTGCCGTCATTTCCTTGCCCGGAACCTCCGGCCTTGGCCATGAGTTCGCCAAGCCATGATTCCAGACCGGCACCATTCACGATGAACATATCCGCGTCGGCGAGCCGCTTCACGTCGGTAGGCCTCAGTTGAAAATCATGAGGCCCGGTATCGGCGGTAAGTAGCTGAGAAACCTCCGCCAAGTCCCCCGCTATCGCCGCAGCATGAGATTGTATTGGCAGAAAACTCGTGAGGACACGGAGCTTAGCTGTGCGGGCAGTTGGTTCGGCCCGTTTAGTGCACGAGGTGGAAAAGACGGTCAGTGCCACTGGCACAGCCATGATGGCGAGTCGGATGAATGAAGTGAATATCAAACGAAACATTATTTTGTGCGAGGTAAAAAATCCTAGTCTCAAAATATGGCTGAGGTGGACGGCCTCACTTCTTGCTGATTCGGCACAGGGTGAGGTCACCGTCGGCGGTGGCGAAGGCCAGGGATGAGCTGTCAGGGGACCAGCGGAGGGTTGTTATCTCACTGGCGCGGCGGGTGATAAGGGCAGGATCGGTGCTGCGGTGCGGCATCCAGAGGAGGAGGAGCCCGTCGCGACCGCCGGAGACTAGCACGGAGTCTCCGCGGGTGAAGTCGAGGGCGAGGACTTCTTTCAGGTGGCCGAATAGCTGGATGGGTTTCACCCCCTCGGGGCCTTTTTTGCCGGTGCAGGGCCAGACGGTGATGGATGCGCTACCTCCGCTGGCCAGCCACTCGCCATTACCTTCCCATGCGAGGGTCTTCACTTTGAATTCGTAGCCCTGAATGTGCAGCGGGTGCTTCCGCCGCACGTCGTAGAGGTGGACGCTAGGGGTTTGATCGCCGGTCACGACCCAGCGGCCATCGGGGCTCCAGGTGACGATGAGGCTGGCACCGCCCCAGTCGAAATGACCGAATGGTTTGGTCTCGTCCACCCGCCAGAGGCGGGCTCCGCCGTCGCACACGCTGGTTAGTTCGCGTGGGCTCCTCGGGTTCCATGCGATGTCGCAGACGGTGCTTTTGTGCTCTGTCAGCCGATGTTCGATGGCTCCGGTGGCGGCATTCATGACGAAGACGGTGCGTCCGGCACTAGCAGCGAT
>JBIKJV010000321.1:0-3221 GCA_044360755.1 Phycisphaerales bacterium | reverse complement strand
GGACATTCCTGTCCACCAACCCCGAATCCAAACGTGGACTGGAAAGTCCACGCTCCGTTCCTCCCGCCTCCAGCGCCAACGGCGCGCTCCATACCAGCCTGGGCCAACGGCCCAGGTCATCGAACACACCAATCCCCGAAGCCCTGTAGGGGCGCGCCATGCCGGACCGATGGGACGGGCCTTCAGCCCTTCGGAAATGTCTCGATTCGGAAACCTGGGCCGTTGGCCCAGGCTGGTATGATTCCGGGCCGTTGGCCCTCGTGGCACAAATGCCCAGACCATTTCGCGCGTTGGCATGAGGACGACGCGGGTTCGAAAACCCTCGCTCCGTTCCTCTCATTTGGCGAACGACAAAAGGCCAGACCTTTTCGAACACGCCCCGGCGGACAACGGAGGGTGGACATTCCTGTCCACCAACCCCGAATCCAAACGTGGACTGGAAAGTCTACGCTCCGTTCCTCCCGCCTTGAGCGCCAACGGCGCGCTCTATACCAGCCTGGGCCAACGGCCCAAGTCATCGAACACACCAATCCCCGAAGCCCTGTAGGGCGCCCCATTCGTAAGCCCATCACTAACCGCGTCTGGCGACGGGGGGCTCGGTCAGCGATGATGGCGGGATGAAGCCATCAGGGCTCGGTCCCTCCGTTTGCGTCCCTGCGCGGTGCCTGCCATTGCGTTGGCAGCATCCCGGCGAGTGCTGCTTCGGTCGTCGAGGCATCGGCCAGTTTCGGCAGTACCGACGCAAGATATTCCCGCACGTTGATCCCGGCCCGCTGCGCGCTGGCGATCACGGTCATGATGGCGGCAACCTTGGGGCCGCTGTCCTCACTGCCAAGGTGCATCCAGTTCTTCCGTCCCAAGGCGATTGGGCGCATTGCATTCTCACACCAGTTGTTGTCGATCTCGATCCGGCCGTCGCGGGCATAGACCATCAGTTTTTCCCACTGGCCGAGAGTGTAATCGCAGGCTTTCCCCAGCTGGCTGGCGGGCAGCACGCGGCTGCGGATTCCCACAATCAGGCGGCGCAGCGCTTCGAGTCTGTCGATGATCCCGCGCTGTTCCCTCAGGCGCAGGCGTCCGTCGGCATCCAGTCCGGCCGTGCGGGCTTCCTTTTCCACACCGTACAGACAGGCGATGGCGTCGAGAACGTCGTGACTGTCACGGCACGGGACTTCCCGGGGGGCGACCTTGCGCGCCGCGTCGAATTTCCGTCTGACATGCGCCCAGCATCCGGCATGAGCGCAGATATCCCCGGCAAGGTTGACATAAACCTCGTAGCCATCGCTCTGCAGGGTGCCGGTGTAATCCTTCAGAAAGGCATTCGGTCCGGCCCGGCTCCGGCTGTCCTGATAGTCGAAGAAAACCAGTCCGCCCGGTGCGGAGTACTGCCAGAACCACGCGGTGTCATTGCGGCCTTTCCCCTCACGCTGGAGAACGGCTACCCTCGTCTCGTCGGCCTGAATGAATGCACCCTTTCTGAGGGCTTCGCCGATGACGCGGGCGAGGGGCTGGAGCAGCTCGCCGGCCTTGAGAATGCTGCGGATGAGCAGCGCATCGTCGACGGCGATGCCGTGATCACGCTTCCAGATCATCCGCTGACGGTAGGCTGGCAGATGGTCGCAGTACTTGCGCACGAGCAGATCCACGATCACGGAGTCCCCGAGGCGGCCCTTCCCGATGATACGCTGCGGCAGTGGAGCTGTGATGATGGTGCGCTGGTCGCCGATGACCACCAGGCGCTTCTCCCGCTTGATGACCTGAACGTGGAACTCGGCAGGCCTGATGATCAGTTCTTCCCTGACTTCATAGCCGACGAGGCGGCCCTCCGAAGCCTCTTCGCAGGGTATAACCACCTCCGTGCGCGGAAGATGCGCCGGGAACCCGGCACGACCGGGATGCGCCTTGCTGTAGGCAGCGCGCTTCCTCGGCTGCGGAGTCGCAGGCGCAGGGACCACCTGCTTTTCGGACTCCGGCAGCGCCGCTTCGGCCTCCACCTCGGCCAACTGCACGCCCGGTTCCAGGTCCAGGAGCTGCAGCTGCGAGCCGCTGAGCTTCTCGCTCCGGGGACCATACTTGTCGAACATGGCCATGCGCAGCTGCTCCTCCCGGAGGCGGATCCTGACCTCGAGTTCGCTGACTTTGCCTTCCAGTCCACCGACCTTGGTTTCCAGCCCTCCGACCTTCTGCTGAAGGCCGCCCACGAGGTCGCGAAGCGCGCTGCGCACATCTTCCGGAAGCCCATGTGTCAGGGCTTCGAGCTTCGGATGGAAGGCGGCAGATGAGTTCAAGGCAACGGTATGATTACTGTTTTATAATATACAATGTAATTTGCCAAAAGCAAGTAATAAATTGAATTCTATATGATATTCTACTGAATCTTCAGGCAACGGCCGGAGTTGCCTCGACACGGTGCCAGCTGCGGCTTCTCGTCGTCGACAGATCGATGCCGTGAAGCAGCAGCATCAGCTCGGCATGCGACATCAGCACCCGGCGTCCTGAAGCCGCCGCCTGCGCCGTCCGCGCCGGAGCATCGGGCCATGCAAACCGCCCCTTTTCCAGACGCTTGGCGCAGATCCAGAGGCCACTTCCATCCCAGTAGAGAATCTTGATGCGGTTGCGTCCTTTGTTGCAGAAGGCGAAGAGATGGCCGCTGAGCGGATCCTCGGCGAGCAGGCCTCTGGCCAGAGCGAAAAGCCCGTCATAGCCCAGCCGCATGTCCGTGACCCCGGCCAGCAGGTATACTTTGGTGGCGGGGCTGATGTTCATGGGCACTGACCGCCGGCATGCTGCGCCGCGCCGCCATTGAGAATGCTCCAGAGAACCTGAACATCCGCCGGAGAGAAGCCCGGGGATACCTCCAGACGGCGCGTCCCGGCAATCATCACGTAGACCACGCTGGCGTCCCCCGCCGGCGGGCCCGCGTCGGCGATGACCACAGGGAGCCATGGCGGGACTGCCGCCGGCGAGGAGTGAGTGCTGCCGGAGTAGCGCCGCCGCCACTGAGCGAGGCTCACGCTGCTCATGCCCCGGCGACGGCAGAACTCGGCGGCACTGATGCCACCGCACTCGAAATCCTTCACCGCCCGGCGACGTTCAGCATCGGTATATCGTCTCATGCCGCCACCGTCCACACATCGCGAAAGAAGCACCAGACGCGGTTACTGATGGGCTTACTGCTGGCCGGGGTCACGGACATGCGGCTGGGCTATGACGGGCTTTTC
>JBIKJV010000360.1:0-11193 GCA_044360755.1 Phycisphaerales bacterium | reverse complement strand
CTTCGGCAGACCAAGGGTCGATGAGCTCACTCTTCTGGAACGGCGGCATGCGCAGGCTCTCGACCTGTTGTCCCAGCACCTTCCTGACGGCTGCTAGCAGTCGTGCCTCCTGGATGGGCTGGCAGCGATCCTTCTCCCAGCGGTCGGTGCCTAGCGTCACCACCGACAGGCTGGGCAGATCGATCAATGCACCCGGGCCGTAGGTCCAGAGTAGCTGGCTTGGGCGTACTTCGCCGACGGGCGTCTTCTCGTTGATGATCATATTCAATCCGCACCCTTCGTCTGGGGACGAGGCTTCCAATCGTGGTCGTCGGCGATGTGGCTCGTGTTCATGATCAGGCGCACGCCGGGTTCAACCTCCCGCATTGACATGGGAACCGTCCAATTGTCCCAGGCCTGTATACCCGGTGACCTGATCAGGGCGACGGTCTTGTCCTTCTCCGGCCCACGCTTCTCATAGGCTAGGATCCGGCCGCCCACGCCCACCTCTTTCGCCCACTCGTCGGCGCGCTCCTTGAGCTCCTGCTCGGCGAGGGTCTTGGTGCTGGCCAACTCGCTGACATTCCATGCGCGCTTGACGAGGACGGCTATCGCGTCCGTGATTTCGGCCCTGTCCGACTTGTCCAGCTCCCCGGCGCCAGGGTTGGGGCTGAATGCATCGTTCTCGAGCCGCATCAGGCTCAGCAACGAGCCAGTCAGACCACGGTCCATGGCTCGGGGCGAAAACGGTGTCACCGATGGCGCTTCCACATGCTTGTAGAACGTGGCGTGGTAATGCTCGAAGGTCTCGTAGTGGGAGAGGTCCCGGGGTCGAGCCCAGGTGAGCACGGTGCAGACCAGACCGGGGAACGAACGACCCACCCGGCTGGTAGCCTGGATGTATTCGGCCGTGCCTTTGGGTTGGCCGTTGACCGCCATCAGCCCCAGCCGATTGACGTCGACACCGACTGACAACATGTTGGTGGCCAAAACCACATCGATCGCCCGGGTGTCGCCCTCTTGCCACGTGGTCACGTACTTGCCGGCTGCGGCGTCGAACTCGGACTTGAACTTCACCTCGAGGTTGTCGAGGTATTTCGGGATGTCCTGGCTTGAGACCCGGGAGGTCAGCTCGCGGATGTTGCTGACGCTGCGTTGCGCCAGCGCGGGCCGTTCGACCATGCTCATCTGCACCCGGTAGGAACGCGTCTGCACGTCGTCCTCTGCCAAGCGCTTCATACCTCCCAGCTCGCGCAGCGAGTTGAAATAGCCGACCATGGTCATGTATGGATCTGCAGGCTCACCAAAGCGATCGAACAACCCTTGGGCAGAGGTCAGGAAAGCCGTGTAGACCCGAATCAACATCGCAGGTCGCGAACTGCCGGGGGAGCAGACCCCGAGGTAACGCCGTCCAGGCTTGTCCTCGATCGGTCGCTGGACGGAAAAGTAGTTGTCCTCCACGTCCAAGCCATGCGGCGGGAATACCGACACACGGCGCATGAAGACGTTGTTCACCTGCTCGCGGGCTTTGCGGACCGTGGCCGTCGACGCGATGATCTTCGGCTTGACCGTATGCGCGCCGAGCTTCCAGCCGCATAGCTCATCGACGGCGGTCTCGTATAGCCCGACCATGGTGCCAAGCGGGCCGCTGATCAGGTGGAATTCATCCTGGATGATCAGGTCTGGCGGACGGATCGGGCTGATGTTCCTGACCTTGGTGGCACCGAGTCCCCTGCCGGCCTGGTGATTGCCATTGCAGTCTGCCCCCTGCCATAGAAGTCCGTGTCGATCGCATTCCTGGCCGACTCGGCCGAACAGTGTGCGCACCTGGCCCCGCCACGCCATCATGGCGAACTTGTCCACCGTGGCGATCATCATCGTCGGGGGGCGGTGGTAGATCTCCTCATCCACGACCAGCACCGGGATGCCCGCGTGAGGGAGCTTGCCGGACTTGCCCTTCGAGAAGTCGCAGCGGCCTTTCTTGTCGCCGCAATAGACGAATGTGCGCCCACGACCCTTGTCGACTTCCACGTCGCGTCCTGGGGCGACTTCCGAGCCACACCAGGGGCAACTGGCCAGCTGCGCGGGAGACGCCGCCCCTGCGTTGTACTTGCCGGGGTTGCGAATGTCCTCTATGGCCCGATGACTGTCTTCAGTCGAGCCAGGTGTCACCTTGTTGCCCACCCACAGGCCGATGGTGAAGGGCTCACTGCCGAGTGACTCGTCGCCCTTCGCCAGCGCCTCGCGTCGCAGCACTTCCATCGCACAGATCAACGCGGTGGCACGCTGGAACTGCTGCAGCGTCAGCAGGCGCAGGGTGTAACGCATGATCACCGCCAGACCGCGCGAGCCGTCGTAGCCGCCCAGGTTACCTTGCATGCGCCGGATGGCCATGGTGAAGGCAGCGACACCCAAGTAGGCCTCGGTCTTGCCGCCGCCGGTGGGGAACCACAACAGGTCGGCATAGGCTTCGACCGGTTGCACACGATCCGGGTGCGTGGGGTCGGCCAGCGAAGGGATCGACAGCAGCAGGAACGCCAATTGGAACGGTCGCCAGCTGCGGTTTTTCAGCACATCGAACTGTTCGACGGTGACGTCCTTGCCGCGTCGGATCTCAAGGGCGTATTGGCTGCGCACGCGCTGCGTCGCCATCGCTTGGTTAGCGAAACGGAAGGCCGCCAAGGCATTCGCATCGCTCTTCAGCGTATCGATACCCTGCTGCAGACGCGTGTGGATCTCCTGGCATCGATCCATCGCCTGTTGCGACTGCGCGTCGTAGCCCAGCACGTCGACACCGACTCGAGCACGCTGCTCATTGATCCACGCTGCGTAATCCTTGGTCAGCAGGCTCAGGGCATCGACCAGCGGATCGATGTTCAGGGTCGCGAGGCGCTGCATGTCGAGCAGGCCCGTGCTCACCATCTCCTTCATTGCCGGACGGTCCGCCTGGTCGAGACCCGGTGTCTCGGTGACCTGCACCTCGTACTGAGGCATGACGGCGGTTCGCACCTCGGTGGCCAGTGTCACGTCATCCGCCGTTTCGGCGTGAACCGCGACGCCATGGCCCACCGCAAACTCCACCCGGTTGCGGTAGATCATCTCCAACGATTCGCGCTCCGGGTCCATGCCGTCCGCATCCAATACCGGACGGCGACGGAAGATAGCGCGCTTCTGGGCTTCAGCTTCCGAGCGAACGATCAGTTCCGGCTGGAAAACCCAGGCGGAATCGCGATTGGTCTCGGGCTCCTCCTGTGCATTAACCAGGAACAGCGTCACCAAGCGGTCGCCATTCGCATTCTTAGCGCGGATGGAGCCTTGCACCCGCACTTCGGGATAGTTCTTGTCCGGCGCCTGATGGGGGATCACACCCTCGGCAAGCGGCATTACCAGCTTGCCGCCGCATGGAATGCGTTGCCAGACCTTGGCCTTGGTATGTTCCTCGGCACCGGTCTCCTTGTTCTTGCGGGTGCGAAAGATCTCGTGTTCGTCACTGCGCTCGTAGCGGCCCCAGCGCACCTCGATCTCGATCCGTTCGGCATCGCCATCGACGCAAAAGGTCATGCCCAGACTGCTTGGCACCAGCGACTGATTGCTGGCGGCGTCGATCTCATCGGCCGCGTCGGATTCGGGCTCGGCTCTGCCTGTCGCAGTACCAAACTCCGCACCGGGTTCATGCCGGCCGGGTGCCTTGGGGTCGGTGGGCTCTTCGACCTCTTCGCTCGCCAGTGGTCCTTCGAGTCCCTCGATGCCACCTTGTGCCGCCTCGCGCGGGGCGAGCTTGCCGACCAAATAGCGGTCGCGCACGCCCATATCAACAATGCGCTCGTGAGGGCCGCCAGCCGGGCCGAGCAGATCGTCCATCACGGCCAATTGCAGCAGTTCGCGGATGTAGGCGAGTTCCTGTTGATACTGGGGTGCACGGGCATCAGAGCCGACTGTCGGCACATCGGCGATGGTCTTGTGCAGCGCATTGGTAAGCGCGTCGACGAAGTCAGTCCACTGGACTCGACCGACACTCCCCGAGGTCGGCGACGTGAGCGCGGTGACGCCAATCGAGACCGGCTTTGTGACCGACAGCACTCGGTCGAAATAGAGTGTGGTGGTGTCGAGATCGGAACGGACCCGCAGCAAACGCCCAACACGGGTGATGCCGCCATCGGGGTTCAGGACCAGGAGCCAGTCGTCCACCTCAATGGCCTGATAGAAGGAACGCTCACCCTTCAGAACCAGGATGTAGGGCTTAAGCCTGTCGTCATTGCCTATGCCATGATCGATGGCAATCCATGCGTTGAGGCTTTTATTTTTGGGCTGCTCTGACATGACGATCCTCAAACTTTGAATTCACTGGCCAAGAGCGCCGCCACACGCTCCACGGTATTGAAACCGTTAGAGATCAATATCTCGGCGATGTCCCGCCCGGAAATAAACAGGATCGGATGGCGATCTTCCCGGACCTCCTCGTAAGCCTGCCGTGCGACCAGTGCTGTAGTGACCAAAACTCCGAACTGCCGGTGTCGAATTCGCGAAATGAGACGGGAAACTTCTTTCACGCCAATCGTATGGGGCGCCGCACCTTTTATTGGTGGGCGGTAACACTTCGCCTCTAAAGAAAACTCTGCATATACCGGGTCATCGGCCAGGCCAAGCAAGTACCGACCGATGGCATCACGACCACCATCAATCGTTCCGCGAGTAATTTCATCAATGATGACCCTTGAATCTGTCATCTGATAAATACGAGCAGCGAACGTTTCAAAGGCAATGGGCGTGTCTTGGAAATGCTTCCAAACACATTCCAGAATCGAGGCCTTTAGTGTCGTATCAGGCGTTTGTTGTTCTGCCGACCGAATGACGGTCGTTGGTTCAGCAACAAGCGGGCGATAGGTGCCTGTCGCCACCCAGCCCTGCCACGCTTTTGGTGCATTGGATGTGTTTGGTTTACCGGCAGCCAGGTCTAGAATCCACGCCCGTGAAACGACGGGCACATCCAAAATGGTGAACGTTGAGCGATAGTTTTGAAAGCGCTGTCCATCTGTGGATTTCCACACTGCCACCAGATCCTCTGTCGCCGACATTCCCGGGAACCCAGGAACGGCCAACCCTTTGAACTGAACCGAGCGAGCTCCATTCTTTGTTTGGTGTTTTTTGAAAATGAAGAACGGCGCCACGTCCACTCGCGGCGTGGTTTCGTCATGTAGTCGACTAAACGCGTGACGAAGCACTCTATTGCCTCCTGCTCGCGTGTCATGTAGTTCATGGCCGGGGGTCTTGTTGTCGCCGAAATAGATGAATTTCCCGGTATTCAAATCAAGAGAGTCGGGCCAGTCTCGATCTTCACCTGTTGTAAACAGGACCACCCAGTTCTTTCGGTCCCCGCGTCCGGACACACGAAAGCCACCCATGTTTCCCGAGCCCGGCAAAAGCTTGGAAATCGGCTCGCCTGAAAGCTGACCGTCAGTGCTGCTCTCATATATTGCGTCGACGATGAGGTCTGCTATCGGGAGCCGAGAGAATGGAAAGGTCTGGCTCATTGCGAGCTCCCGGCCACCCGATAACGTGCTCCGCGCTTCTCGCCACGGCGCTCAATCCTTCCACATGCGATCAGGTCGGCGATCGCAGTGTTCCACTGGTCGTCCGTAATGCCGGTGGCGGCTAGAATGTCGGACTTGGCATGCCAGCCGGTATGCGCACTCACGAAGTAGAGAATGTGCGTCGCTGGTGTGCTATTGGCAGTAACTGCTGCTCCACTCTCGAAGTCGAGTGAGGGCTGGGTGGCGCTGGCCATATTGGTTTGAACAGCACATGAGACACTGGGCGAAGCACGCGGCGCGAAATCGGCATGCAGCCCTCGGGCGACTTCTTCCTCGTAGCGCTGACGGTTCAACTCCGACAACCGTCGGAGCACTTCGACACGAGCGTCCTCCGAGATCGTGAAGCGGATGCAGTCGCTTTCGGGGAGATGAGGTTGCCTGTAAAAGTCGTGCCTAAGATCAATATCCCCCCAGCCAAATACCCTTGCCACGCGAGCATCAATATCTCGGTGAACATAGCGAAGCTCGGAAATTATCAGACTTTGTATCTTTGGATCGTGAAAGTCGTTATATGTTGCAGTAATTCCTTTTTCCTCTGACCGCATGATAGCGGTCCTTAGCCTTAGGTATTCTTGTCCAACCTCTGCTAATTCACTGCATTCCATATACTTTTCAGGAAATGGGAATGTCATCAGGCAGTCTGAGGGGGTGTATCTCTGGGTTGCCCCCATTGTTGAGCTCCGAGCGGCTACCCAACACCCATGGATGTTTGATTGAATAATGGCAAACAATTCTTTGGAGGCGGCGGTGAAGACGACCATTGGCGCTGAAAATACTTGCCTGGCCGACACGACTGAGGGGCAAAGATACTTTGCGGTAAATGGATGAACAATTACCTCCTCTAGAGATTGGATGCTCGCGTAAAGCTTTGCACTTCTTTCCGCATACTGCCACCACCGCATTCTTCTTGAATCACGCTTTACTTTCTGCCTCTCCGGAAACACTCTCTCCTTAACATGTTGATAGCAAGGCAAATAGTGTGCAGCATCATCTTCAGACATATCAGAAAAATTGATTACGTACTGAATGGCGCACTGAGTCACCTCATTCGTAATGTCCTCGCCTCGTAGAATTGGAAAAATTACTTTTATGCAGTCAGCTTGTGTCTCTACATATTCCTCGGCTTCTTGACTGGTTAGCTTGAATCCCTCGCCGCTTAGCTGCGACCCAATGTACGCGATCTCTTTATTGGCTTTCAGTTGCTTGGGTGACCATTCTGATCCAGCTGCACGATAATCTTCATCCAGCTGCGCGTTATACCTCTTTCCGCTCCACTCCCCATTTCGCAGCCATACGATCGTAATTACAACCGACGCAGCACCAGGCCATTCAATATTTGCCTGGCGTCTGACGATTTTTGCCCCAGAATTGACTAGCGTACTCAACCCAACATCTCGGGTATCCCCCTGCGATATTGTTTTGGTCCCAATCACGCCAACGATTGAGTTATTCCGTGACAGATTAAAATATCTGACAAAAAAGTAGGCGCAAAGATCGGCACTACCGCGTATGCCATTAGCAATATGATTAACAAGAAATTCACGATAACTATCGCCAAACCTCACAGTAAGTCGCTGTCCGCCAAGAAATGGGGGGTTTCCGACGATGGCATCGAAACCGTGAATTTCCTGCGCGAACACTTCTGGAAACTCCAATGGCCAATGAAAAGGCCGACGTGCAGGCTTGTCGACTGGTAGATCGGTGGAGAGTGCGGCTACTGATCTCCGGCGCATCAAGGCGAGCACTTCACGGTCGCCATCAATGGCTTGCTCGGCTTGGGTGGTCAGTGACGCCAGCCTATTCTCCAGTGCCGTACCGCGGCCCGATGTGAACACCTCCCCAATGAACGCATCGGCGATGCGCTCTGGCACTTCGAGCCTCTGGCGTGCATCGGTATCCAACCGCGCCATTGCCTCGACGTCACGAATGTCGCGGATCGGCATCTGGCGTAGCCTCTGCCGCAGCTCAATCGCCCCGCGAACCGCCCGTTCGATGTTCTGTCCGAACAAGCGTTGCTGACCTTTCCCGGTCGGCGCCATTGAGATCTCGGTGAGCTGATCCAGACGATGAATGCCGAGCAGGCTGTCGCCGCAGCGCAGGTTGTGGTCGAGGAAGCCGAACGGACGCCCCTTGGCCAGCGTCACCAACCAGATGGAGAGCTTCGCGAGTTCGACCGCCAGTGGATTCAGGTCAACGCCGTAGAGGCAGCGCTCGGCGATCAGGCGGCGGGCGATCACGGTGCGGGCCTCAGTGTCGCGAGGTAGAGGCTCCTTGGTGTCGGGCGCATCCAGCACCTCGCCATCCACGCTCACTGTCTTTCCACTGCCTTCGGCCAGTGACCAAGCCTCGACCAAGCGATCAGCCAGCCAGCGGCAGGCCTGCACCAGGAACGCGCCTGAGCCCATGGCGGGGTCGCAGATCTTGAGGTCGAGCAATTCGGCGGGTGACCTCAATACCCACTGCTCACGCGTCGCGCCCTTTGCTGGCCCCACATAGGCGATCGGCGTCAGGGTCTCGGTGACGATAGCCTCGGTCAACGATTTCGGCGTGTAGTGGGTGCCGGTCTCGCGTCGGTCGGAACCGGTGGTGACGATGAAGGCCCCGGCGGGATAGACCAGCGGATAGCCCCACGGATCGGTGCGCACCAAATGGGCATAGGGCTTGATGCGATCACGCAGCGCCGTATCCCCATGACAGGCGGCCAGCAGGCGATCTGTGAGCGTATCGTCGACCGGCTTCGCCAGATCGTTGCGTACACGGCTGGCGGAACTGCCGGAACGTTCCTGGAGCAATCCGACGAGACGTTCGGTACCTTCCAGCTGGGCGGACTCCAGCTCGGCCAACTTGACCCAGGGGGCCTTGGCATTCCCAGTGCCATCAAGTTCCAGCGTGACCTCTGCAGTGCGCTTGACGGTACGTTCTAGCAGTCCCTCGTAGACGTAGCCGACCTGTTCGACATCCAGCGCGCGGTATGACAGCGTCCGCCCTTGGAACTGCTGGATAGCCTCTAGCAAGAGCAGCACGGTGCGGTTGTCGATGGGCAGCGGTTTGGCGATATCGGTGCGCCAATCGGAGCCTGCGGGACGCCCTTCAAGGAAGGGGAAACGATTCGGGTCGAACAACGAGCCGCCCAGCGCAGGCAGGCGCAGGTTCTCATGTTCGATTCCGCCGAACACGGCGCGGAAGATGGCCAGCAGGCGCGACCAAGCATCCCAGCGGCGTTCGAGGATCTCCTCGGATTCCGTGCGCAGCTGCATGCGCAGCGTCGAGAGCGCGTAATTGGCCTCGTAGCGTTCGTCGCCCAAGAGCAGCAGGCCGCGCTCTTCGGCGGAAAGAAGGAAGACCAGCCGCATCATCACCGTCAGCGCGGCTTCGTACAGCACTGGCTCCTTGACGTCGCGCAGCAACTCACGAGCTCGGTCCTGGTCGGCTTTGTCGAGCGCTTGGATCAGCACCTCGACAGCGCGCCGCACCTGCTCACCGAGGGCATCGGTGACTTCGTCCTGATACTTCAGCGAGCGGTCGAACAACGCCGGCAGTTGTTCGGCTTCATCGACGAAGAAGCGACGAATCCCCAGCAGATGCACAAAGGCTTGTAGGGTGATGGCCTCTTGGCTCCAGATGCGGGCATACCAGCTGGCGAAGGAGGTGACGGCGCCCACCGGGGCGTCGACAAGCATCCAGCGCTCGCCATTGGTCACCAACCCGAGGCGACAACCGACGGCGCGGCACAACTGAACCATGCGATCAGCCGGAGTCGCAGCCCATCCGTCTTGCTTCTGGGTGGCATCGAGGTCAACATCCTGACCGTAGGTGTGGATGAGCATCAGAGGTCTATTGGCCCGTTGCTCATCGATCACTGCGAGGTCCGCGGCCAACGTCACGCCATGCTCTGGCAGAGTGACATTCAGGTTGGCCGCACACCAGTCGGCGCGCTTCAGAACGTCGCCTTTGCCATCCGCGTCGAGGTCGAGCCCGCGCGAAAGCACCTCGTCGATCCAGGCGGTGTGCAGTTCATTGAACTGCAGGTCATCCGTCTCCAGTGCATCGCGCCACTCCTCGTAGGCCTGACGTAGCCGCTTGCGCTTGAGGCCGTCGAGTTCTTCCAGCCCTTGGGGGAATGCCTCCTTGAGGACGGGAACGGCGAGGAATGGGCCGGAGATCTCGATGAGCGCCAGCCAGTCGTGGTGCAGGTCGTGATTGCTCATGCTGTACCTCCCTGCACGGCGGACTTGGGAACCAGGAAGACGACGGCGACCGGGAAGGTGCGGTCATTGAGCTGGGCATAGCGGGTTTCGATGGACTGGATCTCCTGGATGCGCTCGGCCGGAATGCGCGCGAGGCGCGCCTCCAATGCGGCGGTATCGCGTCTGAGCTGGGTACGTTCGTCCTCGGTGAAGAGCGACATCTGCTCGGGTTGCTGATCCCTTTTCAGCTCGCTCTGGATCGCCTTCTCGAGCTCGTCCAGTACGGCACCGATGTCATCGATCTCTTGTTGTTTGCGGGTCTGCAGGGTGTTGGCCAGAAACCGGAGACGGTCCTTCGAACGGGCGTCGACCGATTGAAGGATCGCAGGCTGAGCGCGATCGAAGCGCACCCGAAGGGCATCGAACAGTGAATCGGCAGCAGTGATTGGCTGAGCCTCGTCCAGCCACTTCTGGACACGCGTGACACCCTCTTCGCGCCGGAACGACTGATCGCGCAGATAACCGCCTGAGACGGTCAGTTCCTCGTGAAGTCGATGGTGGTTGCCGCCGGTGATGACCAGCCGCGAGATGACGACCACGGCCGGGCCGTCGATGCTGCCATCCGGCAACGTGCGCACGGTGATGCGATGCAGCTTCTTCACGTCGTCCTGTGCCCAGACCTCGGCACGCAGCAGGCGCAGGCACATCTGTACCAGTCGATGGTTCAGGTGGACCAGCACGACATCGTCTCGTCCCTTCGCGACGGCATGGTCGAAGGTGATGGGGCGTATCTGCTGGGTGTGGGGGTGACGCAAGCCTTCCAAGCAACGCGCCCATGAGCCTGAAAGGGGCGGCATCCTAAATACGCTTCCCTGGGGAGCGTCTGCGAGAGCGACGGGTTCCAGTGCAGGGCGACCCGCCAGCGCAAGGCCCGTCTTCACCGCAATCTGGACATGATCGGGCGTGAGGTGGAAATCCTGCTGGGTGGCGAGAAGCCGTTCGTGGAGCTTGGCGACGCGTTCCTTCAGCTCGCGCTCGGCGCGCACGAAGCGCCTGGCCTTGGCGATCTTGGCTTCTGCAAGTCGGGTGTCCAAGTCCTTCAGCGAACCTTCGATGAGGCCGGACATCTGCGGTGCGATGACCGGATTGACGCTACCCATGTCGGCGCGCATCGACTCCAGCTTGCGCAGTGCACGGAGGATGTCCTCGCCGTGGCCACCGACCGAAGCATGCCCTCTATCACCTCCGTCGACGGGGTGCCAGATCAGCACCTCCTTCTCGCGTTGCCCGTGGCGGTCGATACGACCGTTTCGCTGCTCCATCACGTTGGGGTTGTAGGGAATCTCCAAGTGGATGAGGCAATTGCAGTGGTTCTGCAGATCGATACCTTCGGAGGCGGCATCGGTGGCGAGCAGGATGCGGACGGGGGAATCCTT
>JBIKJV010000285.1:0-3237 GCA_044360755.1 Phycisphaerales bacterium | reverse complement strand
CAATAGACGAGTGTCTGCGTCCGGGAGGTCAATCCGCCGAGCAGGGCTTCGATGTCATCTACAACGGTCTGGAGGAAGAACCCACCCGCCGTATCGTCCCCGCCTCGAAGGCGGTCGATTGCGACATCAACTTGAACGCCGAGCCGGACCATGAGCGGATCGTCGTCCGAGACCGTTGCTGCCTCGCCGGATATCGCCAACCTGTCGGCGGCGATCCGTTTGGTTACCAGCATCGCCGGATCGATGCCGTGGTCGATCTTGGCGACCGCATCTCGCAGAAGCGGCCAAAAGAGCGTTTGCGCCTCTTCAGCGTCGGCGGCTCCCAACCAGCACAACACCCGGGGAGACGAACATGCAGCTTGGCCGAATACATAGCTGTCGAGCGCGAAAGCTCGCGCCACCTCAGCTCTTTTCGCAGAGTTGGCGTCTATGAACGGGCGAGCGCCGATAATCGCCACCCCTTGGCGGTTCGGAAAAGCGACCTCGTTGGCGGAAGGCTTGACCGGGATGCTGCGAATCGCGGTGACCGACGCGTCGCCGCCCCAGATGATACGAGTGTCACATATAGCGGATAGCCGCTTGGTGACGGCATCAGATCGATCGTACCGGCAGATCACCGTGCTCTGCGCAATCTCGGAGTGGCTCGGGAGAGTGAGGGCTTCCCTCACCACCCGCTCAAGAGCGGACACCTGCGGTGACGACCGGGTGGACAACCGCATGATGTTCCTGTTCCCTGCCAGTAGAGATAAGAACCAACTGTAAACAAATATCGTGTCAACATTTGCCGGCGCTATGTGGAAGACGGTTCCCCGGGGCAGATGAAGAAGACCGTCCGCCGCCCCAGCGCGCCACAGATCACCAATCCTCAAAATATTAGATCTTCGCAGCCAGAACCCCAGAGCAACCAACTCGGGGAAACGGCGCGCATCCGCGCCCGATAAAAGGCCGGATGACACCGACTGTGCAAAATCAAGCGACTCGCCAGCGAACGGCGAACGGAGGCGTGCGGTCGCAAGGGATTCAAGGCGCGGACCATCTCCGACGACATACATCAAATCGGAAAGATCGTTCACAGCATCAACCAGCGACTGAGGAAGATGCGTGGGTGTCGCTGCATCCCCGGACCTCGGATCTGGCAAGCCGACCATAGACGGCGAATGTCTTCCCTAGCCTGCCGCAGGCACAATCATCTTCGCCGACTATCTCTCCAATGTCCTCGGTTAAGAGGCTATGACCCGGATAGCTCTCCGGAAGCACTGATAGAACCTGGATAAGGCCCCGCTCCCCTTTCGGCAAAGGCCGCCAAGTAAACGGATCACGGACGAGCACGTCCGCGTAAGCCGGGGTATGCAGCACTCCTTGCTCGCACTCGACAAAAACCGACCCGACCTGCTCAGCCATGCCATAGAAATTGTGGATTCGTCTCATCCCGGTCCATTCCGACAGGGCAGTCTTGAACTCGCGATTACCGACGGCTACATCCTGAAGCTTCTTCCAGCCACCGCTATGAATCAGCGTCACCTCCGAAAGATCCGGATTGAGCCCAAGTCGACGGAGTTCCTGATACAAATAACGCCAGACCATGAAAGTGAAGCCGAACATAAGCTTCGGTCTTCCCTTGTGAGCTTCAAGGAACTCGCCGAGGACGCCAACATCTAGCGACATGTCAGCGTCACGCAGGAGGTACTTATGGGCTCGGCCGAAGTTGGATATGCCGAGGATTCCAGCCGCACGCGCGCTGAACGAGGCCCTGTCCCGGATCACCGACGGATGATCCACAATCATCATCGGTGAACGTTCTTTGCCAATGAAGTCTTGTAGGATCATCACCAGCGCACGAACCTGAGATCCCGCAGTATCGCGGTCAAGGAATACCCTTGACACCTGCTGCGACGTGGTCCCGGAAGATGTGACCACCTTTGCAACCTGATCTTTAGGGATAGAAAGGAGTTCCTCGAACTTGAATAACCCGACCGGAAGAAATGGAATAGTCGCAAGACCTCCGTCCAGCGCCGCCATGCTATTCCGCGCGTCCAATATCGCGCGGTAAGGTGCGCACCGTGTGTAATGGTGCCTCGTGAGCGTGGCTAGCGTGGACGGTAACTTAGCCGCTTTCTCGGCAGACCGCAGCCCAAACGCCGGCCATGAATCCCAGTCGATCATCGGTGCTATCCCGCAGTCCGAGCGCCCTGCCGACACCGATCGAAGGCGGCGATGATTTCGGCATAGTTAACCTTCCCGGAACTGGTCCGGGGCGTCTCGATCATAGCGAACGAGTTAATGACGCTGCGGTGCACACCAGTGAGTTCGGCTACCGCTGAGGCAGCCGCACCGGCACCCTGCGCATCGCCGGCCACCACTACAACGCAGTCGTCTCGGCCAGTGACAACCGCCACCAATCCACGGTCCGCCAGCAGCCTCTCAAGGTGGTCGAGAGAGAGCCGCTTGCCGAAGACCTTCAAGAACCGCGACTTCCGCCCCACGATCCGGTATATCCCTTCGAAGTCTCGCACAGCCAAATCGCCCGTATGGAGTACTCCACCCAACTCGTCACCAAGAGCTAGATCCGCCGCCTCCACCGCGTACCCCATCATCACATTAGCGCCAGTGTAGACCAACTCGCCTTCCCTCTCGCTCTCCATGATCTGCTGGCCAGCATCATCGATCAGCGTGAATGCCCCCCCAGGAATTGGCAGCCCGATAGAATCGGGTCGACTTACTGCGAACTTAGGCGGCAAGTAACCCATGCGGGCCGTCGCCTCGGTCTGTCCGTACATGACGAAGAACTCCCAACCTCTCTTATCGGCCATTTCCGCCCACCAACGCACCGAGTCTGGCGAAAGTCTCCCGCCAGCCTGAGTCAGCATACGCAGCGACGGCAACTCCATCCGTTCGATCCGCAGACGTCGCATCCAGTCATACATCACGGGGACGCCAGCGATATTGGACACTCCGCGAGTCTTCACCACCTCCCAGAATTCCCTCTGGGTAACAGGCATGTCTGCTACCACGATAGAACCGCCGACGAGCAGGTGGGAATGCACAACTGAGAGGCCATAAGAATAATGAAAAGGCAGCGAAGTAATCGAGCGATCCTTTGCTGAAAGATGCAAGTACTCCACGATTGATTGGGCATTCGCCAACATTGCCGACCGCGATAGTCTTACGAACTTCGGGTCCCCTGTGCTACCAGAAGTCGACAAAAGCAGCGCCAACTCCGGGTGCAACATCGGCCCG
>JBIKJV010000083.1:0-11217 GCA_044360755.1 Phycisphaerales bacterium | reverse complement strand
CGGGGTTGCCCCAGTTCGAGAGCAGGATTCCCAGATCCAGACCGTCGATCCGGCCATCGCCGTCCAGGTCCGGCGTCTGGCGCACCTGCTCGGTCACGCCGGCGCCGGGCGGCGCGGGGTTCCACACGGCGCCCCACTGCGAAGCGTCGCCGCAGAGGTAGAGCAGCAGCCACTCGGTGGCCTCGCGGCGCACGATCGCCAGCTGCTGCGCACGCGTGATCGTGCCCGAATCGCAGAACAGGATCGAGCTGTCGGTGAAGCCGCAGTGGAAGCCGCCGGTGATGCTGACGAATTGCGCGGGCCCGCGTAGGTTGGCGTACATCGGCACGTCGGTCGAGGGCGGCACGATCGTGTCCTGGCTGCCGACCAGGAGCCGCGTGGCACACCACACGTTCGACGCCGCGGCCACCGAACTGGGCGACGTGTCAGCCGCCGCCATGGGCACGGCGCAGCGGATGCGCGGGTCGGATGCCGCGGCCAGCACCGCGCAGCCCCCACCCATCGAGTGGCCCATGACGCCGCGGCGGTCCCCGGCAATCGCACCGGCCCACGGCGACGCCGGGTTCGTGCCTTGGGCAGCCAGCCAGTCCATCGAGCTGACGAAGTCGGCCGCGAAGCCCGGATGGCTGGGCGCCAGGCCGCCGTTCGTCTGCGGCATGATGACCACGAAGCCCCAGGAGGCCAGGTGCGCCCCAGTGGTCTGGTACAGCGTGACCGGGCAGACGAACCCGTGACCGAACGCGACGAGCGGGTAGGGCCCGTTCGCGGCGTCGACCGGCGCGCCGACCGCGGTGCCCGTGGCGGGGTAATGGACGGTGGCCAGGAACGTGCTGCCGTCGATGCGCACGACGGTGACGTCGCGGCGCGATGGGACCCGGGGCCCCGGCTGCGAGAGGTCCTGGGCAGCGGCCGACGACGTGCAGACGCAGGCGAGCGCGATGGCGACGATGCGAGCGGCGAGGCTGGTCCCGGGCATGGGGGTCTCCTGCACGCAGGATAGGCCGAAACGCACCGAATTCCCGTCCCGATGCCGGTCGCACCGACAATCAGGGGTGGAGGCCCACCCATGCGCGCCACGCCACTGACCGCCTGCCTGCTCCCCTGCCTGCTCGCCGCACCGCTCCTGGCCCTGGCCGCGGACGGACTGCCGGCGCCCATCGTCACCATCACCGAGCAGGGCGGCGTCCGCACGATCACGTCGAACGGCATCCCGGACCACGTGCCCGGCACGTTCCCCACGCGCGGGAACCCAAACACCATCAGCGCCCAGCGCTACGTGTTCCGCATGACGACGACGCCCGCGCAGACCGGCCGACTGACGAGCCACGGGCGCAACTGGGCCGGCGTCGCCGTCAACGGCGTGCCTTTCGAACCCGGCACCGCCGAGGCGTGGAAGAACGACCCCAGCACCGGCTGGCACATCGAGGGCATCCAGCCAGCCATGCATGGCCCGGTGCTGGGAATGGACGCGAACAACGCGCACGTGCAGCCGAACGGCGCCTACCACTACCACGGCGTGCCCACGGGGCTGCTGGCCAAGCGCGCCGCCGCGGCCGGCACGAAGGTCGGCCAGACGATGCTGCTGATCGGCTGGGCGGCGGATGGCTTCCCGATCTACGACTTCCACGGCTACGCCAAGGCCGACGACGCGACCAGCGGGCTGAAGGAACTGCACAGCAGCTGGCGCCTGAAGAAGGGCGAGCGCCCGGGCGGCGACGCGGGCCCCGGCGGCACCTACGACGGCACGTACACCGAGGACTACGAGTACGTCGCGGGCAGCGGCGACCTGGACGAGTGCAACGGCCGCACGGGCGTGACGCCCGAGTTCCCGAAGGGCACCTACTACTACGTGGTGACGGCGGAGTTCCCGTTCGTGACGCGCGCGCTGAAGGGGGAGCGCGACCCGAGCTTCACGAAAGCCGGTGGCCCAGGTGGCCGTCGCGGGCCGGGTGGCCCCGGAGCGCCAGGCGGCCCCGGCGGGCGCGGGCCGGGCACGGGCGGCCGACGTGGGCCAGGGGGCCCTGGCGGGCCCGGCGCCCCCCCGCCGCCGCCTGGAGCGGTGCCTTGACGATCCGCGCGGCGCTCGCCGCGGCCACCGCGCTGATCGCGGCGACGGTCGCCTGGGCGCACCCACCCACGCAGGCGGTGGCGTACGTCGCCGTTGCACGCGGCGGCAGCGTGGACGTAACGCTTGCCTTCGACCCGGTCGCGCTGCTGGTGGGCAAGCCGTCCGCCGAGGTCACCGACACCGAGATCGACGCGCTGCTCTCCCGCCCGCGCACCACGCTCGACTCCAGCCTGCGCGCGCTGCAGCTGGTGCTCCTCACGAGCATCGCCCTTCGCACCGGCGACGAACGCCTGGTCGCCACGTGCACGTCGTTCCCCTCGACCGAGGAACTCATCGACTGGCGCGCGCGGCACCGCGAGAAGCCGACCGCCGCGACGATGGCGTTGCGGCTGCACGCACAGTTGCCGCCCGACGCGCGCACGCTGGGCATCCAGCTGCCCGATGCGCTCGGCGCTTCGCTCTTCGCGCTGGACCGCCCGGGCCTGGAGCGCGCGGTGCTGCCGCTCGACGCCGGGCTGGAATCGCCCGGCATGGACGTGACGATGGCGTTGGCGCCGGCCGCGAGCGCGGACGCCGCACCGGGCGCGACGCCCGCCGCCGGCACACCAACCCCCGCCGCCCGCGCGGCCGACGCCACGCCCCACGACCCCGGCACGCTGTCCACGCTGTGGCGCTACGTCTTCCTGGGCTTCCGCCACATCGTGCCCGAAGGCACCGACCACGCGCTCTTCGTCCTGGGGCTCTTCCTGCTTTCGCCGCGCGTGCTGCCGCTGGCGAAGCAGGTGACCGCCTTCACCGCGGCGCACACGCTGACCCTGACATTGGCGGTTCTGGGCTGGGTGCGCGTGCCTGCGGGCATTGTCGAGCCGGCAATCGCGCTCTCGATCGCGTTCATCGCGATCGAGAACCTCTTCGCGCGGCGCGTGGGGCCGTGGCGGCTGGCCGTCGTCTTCCTGTTCGGGCTGCTGCATGGGCTGGGCTTCGCGTCCGGCCTTGCGGAACTCGGCCTGCCGGCGGGGCAGCTGGCGACGGGCATCGGCGGGTTCGCCGTCGGCGTCGAGGCCGGCCACCTGGCGGTGATCGCGGGCGCATTCCTGCTGCTGGGCTGGACGCGCAGCCGCCCGTGGTACCGCGCACGGGTCGAGATCCCCTGCTCGCTTGCGATCGCCGCGGTCGCGTGCTGGTGGACCGTCGCTCGCATCGCCGCAGGCTGAGCGCCCGCGCGTTACGATCCGCCCGCGTGGACGTCTATCGCAAGGGCATCTTCTGCCTTGAATCGGAGTGGTTCGGCCTCCGCTCGACGGTCTCGGTGCGCCCGGCGCTCGAGTTCCTGGCCACCAGCGATTACCACATCCACCACATCCACCGCGACGTGGCGACGCGCGCCGAGCTGGAGCACTACCTGCGCAAGTGGCTGCAGGAACGGCACACCGCGTACCGCATCCTGTGGCTGAGCATGCATTCGCGCAAGGGCCTGCTGCTGCCCGGCGACATGCGCCGCCCCGACGAGACCATCAGCATCGACCGGCTGGAGGAAGTCCTGACCGGCCACTGCCGCGACAAGTTCATCCACTTCGGGGGCTGCCGCACCATCGCGCTGCCGCGGGTGCGGATCCAGCGCTTCCTGCGTCGGACGGGCGCCGTGGGCATCAGCGGCTTCCGTGAGGAGGTCGACTGGACCGAGAGCACGCTCTTCGAGCTGGCATTGCTCCTGGAGATGCAGAAGCACCCGCTGACGCCGAAGGGCCTGCGCGCCGTGCAGCGTGCGATGCGACGTGCACGCCCCGTCGAGTGCAAGGACTCGGGCTTCGCGATGCACGTGCGCGACTGAAAACGGCCGCGGACCGGAGCATGCGCTCCGGCCCGCGGGTTCCAAATCGAAGGATGCGCCGGGGCGGATCAGCCGCGGCGGCGACGCGAGCCGACCAGGCCCGCAAGGCCCAGCAGCGCCATGGCGCCGGGGGCGGGGACAAGGTTGCCGTTGACCATGACGTTGTCGAGGCGCAGCGTGCCGCCGGGCTGGAAGACGTTCGACGCGTTCACGCCGTCGACGAGCGCCTGGATGCGCACCACCACGTTCGAGTTGTTGGCGGCCGCGCTGTTCAGGTTCACCGAGACGTTGAACGCCGACTGCCGCGGGATCGACGCACTCCACGCGCTGACGCCGCCGGCAACGGTCGTGTTGACGATCACCGAGTAGCTGGCCAGCACGGGCGAGAAACTCACCCCGCCGTCCGTGCTCAGCAGGACGGCGATGGTCGCCGGGCCGGTCGTGCTGCGGGTGATATCGAACGAGAAGCCGATCGAGTCGTAGCCGGCCGTCGAGAATGCCGCCTGGTAGTAGTCGCCGGCCTTCCACACGTTGCTGCTGAACGAATACTGGCTGCCGTTGCCGGCGGGAGCGGTATACGAAGTCGGGGTCGAACCCGAGGACGCAAGCTGGTGCCACGCGCTCAGCGCGTAGCCGGACTGGAGCTTGTTGGCGCCGACGTCGGCTCGGCCCGCGAGCGCGGGATCCCACGGCGTGGTGCCGGCAGTGTTCGGGTTCGCGTTGTACGTGCCGTCCGAGTTCACGGCCAGCGGGACCAGGTAGCTGTTGCCGGTGGGCACGTTGCCGGCGCCGACCGGGAAGGCGCAGGGGATCGTCCAACCTGCGATGAGGTCCGCCGAGGCCGAGGAGGCGACGGCAGCCGCGAGTGCGGCGACAGCGAGCCGAGTGGAAACCATGGGGAACGCTCCGATTTGGAAAGGGACAAACGGATCGAAAGGGTCGACATGCGCGCGGAAAGGGTCCGCGAGCGTCCTCAAAGTAGCCCGAACGACCCTCCGCGCAAGGAAACCGGACCGGAATCGGTGTTCAATCTGCATGTCCCCGTCGGCCCCCCGACCGCACGCGGGGCTCGGGGCCCCGCCCTAATGACCGATAATCATTCACGCGAGACGCTCTGCGATGATCTCCAGCACCATCGGCGTCAGGAGCACGGCGTTGGGGTCCCGCTCGGCGTCCGCCACGTCCGCCAGCACCCGGGCACACCACGCATCGTCCACCCGCCCCAGTTCGCGCAGCCGGGGCACGTACGTGCGGATGAACCCCGCCGGCCAATCCCAGAGCGGTTGGCCCGGGCGCGCCGCGCGGACGATCGGGCGCACCTCGCGGATCCGGAAGCCCGTCGCACGCAGCGCCTCCAGCACCGGCCCGGCGGCGTCCGGGTTTCCGTCGGCCTCGCGGAAGCTGGCGATCGCCGCCTCGACGAAGTCGGTGATCCCCTGCCGCGGCGGCTGCGCGCCGTAGGTGCGGTAGTGCGCGTACTCGTGGAAGACCACGACACCGCCGGGGCGCAACGAGGCGTGGATGCGCTCGACCAACGTCGGCACGCTGGGCACGAACATGGCGACCCATCGGCACCACGCGGCGTCGTGCAGGCCATCGGACGCGCCGGAGCGCGGGATCCGCGCCAGCATCAGGTCGTGCTCGTGCACCGCGACGCGCGACGCGCTGCGTGCCGCCCGCGCGCGCAGGTGCTCCAGGTAGCGGTGCGACCGCTCAACCGCCGTCACGCCGCCGCCCGGGCCGACGATCGCCGCCAAGTCGTCCGTCGCGAACCCCGGGCCGGCACCGACATCCACCACCCACTGCCCCGCCGCAAGCCCGGCGCGCGACCACGCATCGTGCACGAGTTCGCTCCACATCGCGTGCTGGAAGCCCAGCCGGTCGATCTCGGCATCGTGCGAGCCAAGGACATAGTCGCCGCGCGTGGTCATGGCCCAAGAATAGCCACGCCCCATGCGCGGCCGCCCCGCTACGCTCGGGCCATGGAACACGACCCGCTGGAGCGCTGGGACGCCCCCGACGACCTGCGCCGCCGCGTCGCGCTGCTGCGCACCGTGGCGGCGGCGGCGGGCGCGGCGGTGATGCGGCACTACCAGTCGGCGGAGCTTGGCATCCAGCGGAAGAACGACGAATCGCCGGTGACGGTCGCCGACCGCGAGAGCGAATCCCTGGTCCGCGCGGCCATCGCCGCGGCGTTCCCGGGCGACGCGGTGCTGGGCGAGGAGGAAGGCCACGCGCGCGGCACGTCGCGCTGGACCTGGGTCATCGACCCGATCGACGGCACCGTGAGCTTCGCCGCGGGCGTGCCGCTCTTCGGCGTGCTGCTGGCACTAGAGGAATCCACCGCCGGGGGCCCGCGCGTGGTCGCGGGCACCTGCGAACTGCCTGCGCTGCACGAACGCGTCTGGGCGGTGCGCGGCATGGGCGCGTGGTGGGAGCGGCCGGGCCACGCATGCACGCCCGCGCGCGTCAGCCGCACGGCGCGCCTGGCGGACGCGCTGTGCTGCACCAGCGGCCCCGAGTACTTCGCGCGCGGCGGCTGCGAGGACGCCGCCCTCCGCATGCTGCGCTCCGTCGGGCGCCTGCGCGGCTGGAGCGACTGCTATTCGCTGGCGCTGGTCGCGACCGGCCGTGCCGACCTGGCGATCGACCCGGTGATGCACCCCTGGGACTGCGGCCCGTTCCCGGTCATCATCGAGGAAGCCGGCGGGACGTTCACCGACTGGCAGGGCCGCCCCGGCATCCACGGGGGCAGCAGCGTGGCGGCCAACCCCGCGCTGCATGCGCAGGCACTGGCGATGCTGCGCGGCGTGGCGCCGTGACGGCACGCGCCGCGCCGGCGCCAATCACTTGCCGAAGTAGCGATCGCGAAGACGGGACACCGCGCCGAGCTCCTGCAGCTTCAGGAGCTGGATGTCGACCTCACGGCGGAGGGGGCTGCCCAGGGGCAGCGCGAACGCACAGTTCAACCGCTCGAACACCTGGCCGACCTCGGTGATCGGCAGTTCCGGGTGCTTCAGGTCGTAGTACTCCAGCTCGGGCGCGTTGAAGACGATGGCGTCGATCTTCTGGTCCACCAGGTCACGGACCGCGGCGTCCAGGTCGGGGAAGGACTTCGTCGAGAGGTGATGCTCGGACGCGTAGCGCTCGCCCAGGGTTCCCGCCAGGACACCGACGGTCTTGTCCTTCAGATCGGTCGTGCCGTGGATCTCCTGGTGCAGCGCATTGGTCGTCATGACGCTGGAGAGGCTGGACGTGATGTACGCCACCGTGGTGACGCCGAAGACCAGCCAGATGGCGGCGAAGATCCGGGCCATCCAGCCCGATGCGCCCTTGAAGCTGGTCTTCCCGGTCATCGCCACGCTCATGACGTGGTAGAAGGCCTCGGCAAAGCCTTCGTGCCAGTGCGGCGTGAAGGCCGGATCGACGCGGCGCAGCACCATCACCACGGGGACGCTCAGGACGATCGCCGCGAGCAAGCCCCAGCCCAGGACACCGAAGTGGCCAGCGTTCCAGAGCCCGTGCAGCAGCCGGCCGAAGGTGTGCTGGCGCCGCTCGTGGATCATGATGCGCAGGCCGCCCTCGGAGATCGGCTGCGTGAAGTCCATCACCTGCGCGCGGTCGCTGGTCACGAAGAGGTCGAGCACCGCGATGTCCACGGCGCCCGACTTGACCGCGGCAACCATGGCGCCGAAGTCCGTGAACGGCACCAGCTCGGTGCGGCGCCCCAGGTTGGTGGCGATCATCCGCCACAGGTCGATCGCGAAGCCGCTGTAGGTGCCGTCGCTGCCGCGCATGACGAACGGCTCGTCGACGAAGGCCGCGGCACGGATCGGGGCGGCGGCGGGCGCGGGCGCCGCAGCGGCCGGCGCGGTGACCGTCGCGGGCGTGGCGTCCGGTGCCGCGGCGGCGGGCGCCTGGGCGTGCACCGCGACCGCCGGCAGCAACGCCAGGGCCAGCACGAGCAGGATGACGGCGGGCCGGCGACGCACGGGGTTCACCGGCACGTCAACGCTCACGGGTCATGGTGAAGACGAGCTCCTGCGGCGCCGCGGGCTTCTCGCCCTCCTTCGCGGGCGGCCCCTTGGCGATCACGCGCAGCTCCAGCGTGTCGGGGTCCTTCAGCGTGTACGTCACGCGGTCGATCTCGCCGGCGTGCGACTGTTCCTCGTCGCCGGCGGGCTCGAAGGTGGCGGAGTTGTTGCCGGCCTTGACCAGGCGGAGGACCATCGCCTCCTTGCGCTTGGGGTCGGGCTCGAAGTTCCCGTGCACGTGGATCTGGCGCAGCACGACCTCGCCCTTCTCGACGATGATCTGCGTGAACTCGTAGAACGGCACCACCCCGTTGCCCAGGACGCGCCGGAAGCTGCCCAGCATCGAGTTGCCGCGGGCGGCCATCCAGTGTTCCTCGATGACTGCGCCGCGCGCTTGCGACTGGGTCCAGTTGCCCGTCATGAACGCGAGCGGGGCCAGTTCCGCGGCGGGCGCGGCGGGCTTCGCAGGCGCCGGCGGCTGCTTGGCGGGTTCGGACTGCGCGACCGCGGCGCAGGCCAGCGCGGCGGCAAGGAAGGACGCGACCAGCGGGGTACGGACGAAACGGGTGCTCATGCGGGGGAGCCTATCGCCCCCACGGCCGCCCGGGGCCGTTCAGGGGCAAGGCCCGAACGCACCCAGCAGCGCGCCCAGGTCCGCACCGTTGACGGTGCCGTCCTGGTTCAGGTCGCCGACCCCCTGCCCGCCCCAGTTGCCCAGGAGCATGCCGAGGTCGGCGCCGTTCACGATGCGGTTGCCGTCCAGGTCGGCGGGGCATGCCTGCTGATCGGGGTGCAGGTCCAGCACGAAGGTGCACTCGAACCCGCCGAGCTCGCTTCGGGCGTTGCCGGCGATCGCCAACCCGTCGGGCGACATGTCCAGCGGCATCGCCAGGCGGAAGCCCTCGGGGATCGTGACGCCGTGCTCGGCGGCGTACTGCTCCAAGGGCACGTACCCGCGCCCCTCGATCCACATGTAGCCCTCGCCCACGGCAAGCGGGGTCCCGCCCGGGCGGAAGAAGCAGCACACCTTGTCGCCGGCGCGCGTGCACCCGATGCCGAAGCCATCGTTGTAGTTGGTCAGCGGCGACGCGCCCAGGCTGACGGCACCGCCCGCCTGCGTCCACATGAACGGCTCGCGCTTCGACCCGAACCAACCGCTGCCGAACACGCGGCTGCCGTCGTCGGACATGCACTGGCCCTCGCCCGGAAGCAGTTGGCCGGCGGGCGTGAGGAAGCGCACCTGCGACCACGACGTGCCGCTCGGCTTCCACATGCACGCCATCCACCGACCGTCGGCCTGCGCCTGCCAGCCGGTCATGATGGTGCCGTTGGTGTTGCATCCGTTGATGCGGGCATTCCAGCCGAACCACGTGAAGAGCGGCAGGGTCGCCGGATCGCCGACCTTCCACCGCGAGGGCCGGACATTGCACTGCGTCTGGTGGTAGCCCAGCCCGACGATCACGGTGCCGTCACGCGAAATCTCCCACGCGGACGTGCGCGTGATGTCGCAGTTGGCGCCCATGTTGGGAGAGAGCGTCCACGTGAAGTCCGCGAAGGTGAACAGCGAGGCGTTCGCCTTGCCGTCCACGTCCAGGTACGCGCCGCACATCCGCGTGCCGTCCTCGGAGAGCCGCGGACGCCCGCCGACGCCGTTGCCCGGCGGGAGCCCGCCGGTGTAGATGACGCCGGTGTCCGGCGTCCAGTAGTAGATGCCGGCGGGCGTGTATCCGACGGCGCGCTTGCCGTCGCCGCTGACGCCCGTATTGAACACGAAGCCCGCCGCCCCCGGCGGGATCTCGACGTAGGAGAAGCTCCCCGCGCGCGCCTGCCCCACTGCCCCAAAGGCAGCGGCAGCCATCGCCAGACCGAGCAACCGATGCGCATGTGCCCTGCGGGGCCTTCCTCCGTGAGCGTGACCGATCACGGGCACGCGCCGTACGCGCCGAGCAGCAGTCCGAGGTCAGCGCCGTTCACCGTGCCGTCCTGGTTGATGTCACCGATGCCGCTGCCGCCCCAGTTGCCAAGCAGCAGGCCGAGATCGGCACCATCCACGATGCGATCGCCATTGAGGTCAGCCGGGCAGGTGTTCGCGGAGCCGTGCAGGTCCAGGACAAAGGTGTAGGCAAGCCCGTCGGTGTCGTTGCGCGCGACGCCGCAGAACGCCAATCCATCGCCCGACATGTCCAACGGCATCGCCAGGTGCACGCCCTGCGGGACGGCAACGCCCTTCGAAGCCGCATAGGCCTCGAGGCCCACGTAGCCCTGGCCATCGATCCACATGTAGCCCTCGCCCACGGGCAGCGGCGTCGGGCCAGGACGGAAGAAGACGCAGGCCTGCGTGCCGGACGCGTTGCAGGCCACGACGAAGCCCTGCGTGTAGCCCCCCTGCGGCGTCGCACCAAGGCTGACGGCCTTGTTGGCGGCGGTCCACACGTACGGCTCCGTGTAACCGCTGGTGAACGAACCGACGCCGAACACCCGCGAGCCGTCATCGGAGACGCACTGGGCCTCGCCCATCGAGACGCCCGCAGCGGTCGACAGGCGCGTCTGCGCCCACGACGTGCCGTTGAACTTCCAGAAGCAGCCCTGCCACGTGCCCGTGGCGCCGGCCTGCCAGCCGCACATCACGCTGCCGTTGGCGTTGCAGCCGTTCACGCGGGCGTTCCAGCCGAACCAGCGGAACAGCCCCAGCGTGGTGGCCGAACCGACCTGCCAGCGCGTCGGCTGGACGTTGCACAGGCTGGGGCCGTAGCCCAGCCCGCCCATCACCAAGCCGTCGCGAGAGAGCGTCCACGCGCTGGTGCGAGTGATGTCGCAGTTCGAACCAAGGCCGGGCTCATCGATCCAGATGGCATCGAGCGGCTGGTAGATCGCACCGATCGCCTTGCCGTTCAGGTCGCGATGCGCCGCACAGATGCGCGTGCCGTCGTCAGACACCTTCAAGGTCCCGCCCACGCCGTTGCCCGGGGGCAGTGCGTCGGCGATGTAGACGACGCCGGTATCGGGAGTCCAGTAGAAGCCGCCCGAGGGCGCGTATCCCGCCACCATCCTGGCGTCACCGCTGACGCCGGTGTTGAAGACGTAGCCCTCGAGGCCCGGCGGAATCGGGATGAGCGTCAGGCTGCCGGCGAGCGTGGGCGCGGCGGTGGCGAGGCAGAGAATGGCGGCGGTGGCGGTCAGTCGCATGACGGAAGCGGTCCTTGCTGGCGTGTGGGCGGGTCGGTCGATCGAAACGCGACGAGCGGGCCGCTGGGTCGCCCCAGCGGCCCGCTCGTTCGGGGAAA
>JBIKJV010000354.1:0-3246 GCA_044360755.1 Phycisphaerales bacterium | reverse complement strand
AACGTGAACCCGTAGTGGCTAATGCCGCGCTAAATAAACAAACGAATTTAAAGTTGTAACTAACTCCCGCCGTAACTGCAAAATTTAATTCAGGTACATCAGCAAAGGCGACAGCGGTTGTATTGTGGTCCGCTGTTTTAAAAGTAAATGTTGGTGCGCCTATTTCGCTTTTTAAAGTAGATAATGAAATAGCACTTACTGTGTTATCCGCATTTATCTTTAAATAACGAACCGCGCTAGGGTTTGGCAATGTGGCAATATTGTTACCCACCGTAGTAAGTCCTATGCTGTTTTGCTTGCCATTGAATGTAGACCAATCCGCGCTACTCAATGCACCACGATTTGCAGCACTGGCAGTAGGCAAGTTGAACGTGTGTGTGCTTCCTGCGCTACTTATTGCAAAATCAGTTCCGGCTGTGCCTGTTGCAAGGTTTTGAACCTGCGATGTAATACCATTAATTGCATTGATGCCAGTGCTCAATGTGGTTATTACTTGGCATAGGTGGCTGTTTTCAGTGTGTAATACCAACGTGCGCCCTGATGTAGTAACAAATACACGCAACGCGAGCCTATCGGTTAAAGCCATTGTTGTGGCAGGTACTGCAAGAGCCGTGAAATAAGCATCGATTACCGTGCCCTGTGTAATGCCTTCAGGCGTTGCTACATCCGTAGCCAATAGCGTAAATGTTGTGCCATCGTACTTGTACAACTCAACATAGAATGAAGGCGTGCCACCACTCGATGACGCGCTAAAATAAAGTTCAAGGTTAAAGTTTCCACCCGGCACTAACAACACATTTGGATCATTAGCATCCGTAATGAATTGTGCAATCAATCCATTGCCAGCTGCATTCGTTCGAGTGAAATCCGTACCCGCACCAAATACAGCTGTTTTGCTCATTTGGTAGTACGTACTGCCGCCTATTGTACCTTGATTAATTGAGCCGTTTAAATAGTAACTAACCGATGAACCGCCGCCACCTGTGGTTGGAAAGTTAGCGAGTTGCCCATCACCACGCACGTATTGCGTTGCAAGTCCTGCGCCTGTGATTGCAAGTGTGCCAGCTGTGGTAATTGGTGAACCTGTTACGTTGAATGCTGAAGGTACGGTAAGTCCTACCGATGTGACCGTACCACCGCCGCCGCCGCTTACCGTTGTATATTCTACTTGACCTGTTGCCGCATCTGTTAGCGTTAATACTTGCCCACTAGTTGCGGTGCCTGCATCTACGGCGGGTGTTTTTATAATGACTTCATTTTCTATCGCAGGAAAAACTGATGAATCAACACCAACCGAAATGCCTACCGAACCAAATTGATTAATTGCGTATAAACCCGCTACGCTGTTTTCAATACTACTATCACCGCTCACGCTTATGATAGCCTGATGTGCATTTAATTTATCCTCATAGCGTAATTCTATATTAGTTGAATCTGCAGTTATTTCGGTCTTATCGTCTGTTTCTTCTGCCGTTACAGCATACTTGCCATTTAAATTTATAAAATGCGAAGTGAGATTATCTAAGACTAAGAAAGTGCCATTGGCATCAATAGTATTGTTTTGAGTTAATACAGCATCTTGAGTAATCACATCTTGCAAACCTTGCGGCGTTGGTATAGTAGGCTTGTTCAAGATTTGATAGTCACCGCTCGTTGCGTTCCAATCAACAGGGCTTTGACGCAACCTGAAACCAGCGCTTACAAGTTGCCAGTATAGCGTGTTAGTTGGCAGCAGCGCGTCATTGTTAGCGATGCATTGGTAAACATTGCCGTTATACCATACGCGGTCACCAACTACATATTGGTTGCCTGTTGCTGTGGTGTGGTTTGCATTGTATGCCGTACTAACATAGTCACCACCACCACCGCCACCTGTTGAATCAATTTGCACTTGACCATTTCCTAAATCCGTGATGGTGATGTTTGTGCCATCAACTAAGTCGAGCAGCGTTTGAACTACGTTATCTGTTCCATTCGTGCGTAGCGTTATGCCATAGCCCGTTCCTTCACCACCACTCCCGCCTGCGCCACCAACTGACCATATAGCCGGGATGTCACATGCACTCCAGTCCCATGGAACTTCTAACTTGATAGTAAACGCAACACCCGTAACCGTGTTCTTTTGTTCCTCCATGAATGGCTCGAACACCACGTTGTTAACGAGTTGCACATTAAAGCCAAATAGTTCAAGGCCGTTTTGAATTTCAGCTACAAGGTCTTGCCCCAATCGGATGCAATCGCTAATGACTTCACGCTGATATTCCGCTTTTGTTTCTTTGTCACGCGGTATATCGGCAAACATGATGTGGAAACCAAACTGCATTGCACCCTTTACAGGTTCAATTGTATCGGGCGTGACGTGCATAAATGGATATTGGTCATCATTCAACTGATCACTCATATCAATTTGCCCGTGAGTAAATCGCTTAATCAAGAAGTGACCTGCGGCAAATGCCTCGAGCCTATTGATTAACACGTTGTAACTATAATTATAACTGCTACTCATTATCTATTGCGTTTTCTCATTTCTACTTTTTGCACATACACGTAGTCTGCTAAGTATGTCAAGTGTGTGAACACTTCATATACCCCTCTTTCCGTGACTGCGTCAAACTTTGTTATGTCACGTTCAGCTAGTGATTCAATGATGTGAAACCATCCGTACACGGCTAAGCCGTCTGGGGTTGTTCCTGCATCTCCTTCACTATCTCCGTTATCTCCTTGGCCAAATATTCTAGGGAACTGTTGTATAGTTCTATTTCTAAACTCGAAAAAAAAAGCAGCACATTGAGTACATGGTCAAGTGTTAGCTGCAATACTTCGCTTTCGTACTTACGTTTGGCGTTAGGGTTGTAATCTTCAATGTCGTAGTATTTACCAAACTTAGCTTTTACAGGGCGGTATAGTATGCACATCATCTTGTGCGCTGCCTCGCCGTTAATCACACCGTCTTTGTAGATGTTGCCGCACTGGGTATCTAAGTCAATGTATTCACCGAACGTAAGCTCGTTAAGGTTAGGAATAAACCCTAACTCAATTGCACCTACGCGCACCTTGCGTTCGAAGTCACTGCTGCCTAACTTTATTGCAGCTTCAAAGCGCATGATGATTTCATCAATGACACTTGATTGTAGCAGGCGAATGCTCTCGTTGTTCTTACCTGTGATAATGCGCACCTGCTCAACCTTATCGACTGCATTTTGATAGTCGATGTACTTGCCAAGAGTAACCCCTTTGGCGTTGGCT
>JBIKJV010000393.1:0-3260 GCA_044360755.1 Phycisphaerales bacterium | reverse complement strand
CCAGAGTTCGGGTCGATGTTGTCGAAGACGTAGGCCCCGACATCGCACGCCAGCGGCTTCACGACGCCGCCGTCGTACATCCAGAAGCCTTCCTTCCCCATCCAGATGCAGCGCCCAGCCGTCACCGCAAAGGAGCGCGGCGACATCAGGCCGCAGCCGAAGCCGATGCGCTCGATCGAGTAGATGTAGGGCAGGCCGATGAAGCGCATCAGCCACGCTTCGCTCTCGGTCCAGATCAGCGTGCCTTCGCGCACGGGCGCAGCCATGACCAGCAGGCTTTCCGTGTCGAGGTCGAGGAAGCCCGCCGTGTTCGTCGGTGAGGCGAAGTCCCAATCCGTGTAGTTCTCGCGCGAGCTCCACCCGACCCGGCGCGGCACCCCGCCAACGCCAAGAAGCACGGCGTGGCGCTCGGGCGTGACGATCACGGCGCGGTTGCTGGTCGGGATCACCTTCGTCGTGGTGACGCTGCCGCCCGTGCCTGTGGTGTTGGTGCCGGAGGAGGCATAGGTGAACGTCTTCGGGCTCGGCACCGACGTGACAATCTGAGTGCCGTTAAAGCTGCTCACCGAGTTCCCGGAGATGACGACACTTTCGCCAACCGTGTACCCGTGGTTGTCCACGGTCGTCACCGTGGCGACGTTCGACACCCGCACGATGGTCGAGATCACGCTGGTGCCGACCGGCGAGGCGGTGGGCTCGCCCGTGTTCCAGTGCAGCAGCCGCCCGTCGCTCGACGAGACGGCCAGGAGATCCTCGCCCCAGTTGTCGAACGTCCAGGAGAAGGACGGCGTGAACAGCAGGCTGGCCGGGCGCCGATCGGCCACCGGCAGCGCCGCCGTGCCGCCGCTGGAAGACGCATTCGTCGCCGTCTGCGCGTAGGTAAACGTCGTGGACGACGGCACGCTGGCGATAGTGAAGGTGCCGTTGAAGGACGCGTCCGTCACGCCCGCGATCAGCACCGACATGCCGACCGGGAAGCCGTGCGCGGCTGCGGTGGTGATGGTGACGACATTCGTCGTCCGCACCGCCGTAGCGATGCTCACCTCGGCGGAGTCGAGCCCATACAGAAGCTCGCCGTAGTCGCTCGCGCCATAGGCGCCGTACAGGCCGATATCCGGCTGCACATAGCCTGCCGGGGTGACGTCCATGTAAGACGAGCCGTCGAGGACGTAGAGGTTGTCTTCGGAGCCCAGCACCGCATAGGGCAACCCAGCTTGGCTCGACCAAGTGAAGATAGCGCGGCAGGTGCTGGCCAGAGGCGAGCTAGTGATGCGCTGCCAGCCGCCCACCGGCAGCAGCTTGCCGGAGCGCCAGCGCACCAGGTTCGCGTCCCAATACCGCCCCTTCACCTGCAGCGGCGTCGCAGGCTTCACCACACCCGGCGGGAGATTTAGGGCGGCAAGGGGCATTTAGGCCATCTCCTCTCCGCGAGACATACGCGCGGCGACCGCCTCCACGTCATCCACGCGCCGGGTCCAGCCGCGGCCAAAGACCTGGAACGTCGGCAAGCCTCGCAGGAACGCCTGGCGCGCCTCGCTGTACTCCTCAATGAACCCTTCGGCCCCCTCGGCGCAAGCGGCTTTGATGGCCGCCAGCGTCTTAGGCCCGATGGCACCGTCTTGCGTTACACGCGCAACTGCCTGGGCAAAGAGAATAGCGCGCCTTGGGCCGGAGTTCACGGCGCAATCGAACACGGCGTAGTCCACGCCCGCCGGGAGCTCGTCCGCACGCACCGCGTCCCAGTACCGGCGGCGGTAGATGTCGGCCAGCGTCTCGTCGCTGATCGCGCGAAGCTCGTCCTTCGTCACCTCGCGCCCGAGATGCGCCTCCAGCGTGCGCTTCGTGACGCCCTTCATGGTCGCGCCGCCCGGATCCGCCGGATGGTCGGACCAGCCGCCTTCATGCTTCAGCACGGCGGCCAGCGCGGCGTCGAAATTTCCCTTCATCGGTTCACCTTCAGCACTTGGTTCAGCTGGTCGGTCTTCTCGCGGGATCCAGCGGAGGAGCCGAAGTAGTAGCTAATGATCGCGCCCCAGGCGGTGCCCAGCGTGCCCAACATGACCAGCATCGCTTCGCCGCCGTTGGCTGGCAGGCCGTTGACGATCATCCAAGAGAGAACGCCGAAGAACCCAAGCGTGACTGCAGCAGCTAGGAAGCGCGGCGTCAGATCCTTGGTCTTCACCTCGCGCTCGCGCGCGCTGCCTCGATCGGCAGCATCGATGCGCTCGATGTCGATCTCCAACTCCCGCATCCGCACCGTGAAGTCCTGCTCGGCTTGCTTCAGCGCCAGCAGCTGCTCGGGCGTGGCGTTCTTCGCAGCCTCGGCCAGTTCCTCATCGGTGCCATCCGGCCTGCCCAGCAACGCCTCAGAGATGGCGCGTGTGGCCATCCCGGCCAGCGGCCCGCCGACGGCTGTGGCGATGGACGGCGCGACCGTCCTAACGAGATTGAGGAGCGGTTCCATTTCGGGCCTCCTGCAGCGCCAAGCGCCGATCGAGTTCGCTGGTTAGCCGCATCAGGTCGGCGCGAAGTTCTGCCATACCTCTGGTAAAATCGGCGGTCTTCTCAAGACGGGCGCGCTCAATCCCGGCCACGTTGCGCTCGCGATCAAGCGTCATAGCAGCGCGAGAGATAGCGCCTTCCCGCTCCACCTGTTCAATTCGGTTCGACAGTTGCTCGCGGATTAGGGCCATGTCGATGGTCGTGCCCTGCGGCGGGATCGCCCGGTTGTCCTGGGTGACGACCACCGCGACGCGGGACTTGAGGATGGTAATCTCGTTGTTGGCCGACGACAGGGCCGTCATGAGGTACACGACACAGGAGAACAGGATCGGGACCGCGGCGAAGACAACCTTCTCGATCAACGCACCCTTTGAAGCGTTGGCCGCCATTTGCTCCGACATTTGAGCCTGTTTCGCTGCATCAGACATGCCGTCAGCCCTTGTCCGCTTTGCGCTCTAGACGCTCGAAGATGGCCTTCACCATCTCCTTGATCTCCTGGATGTCCGACCGATAGTCGTCCTTGCTGACGAACTTCGTGCGAAGCTCCCTCTCGATCTCCTTCATGTCCGTTTGGAGAGCGCGAACGCTCTCCCAGATGACCTTCAGCAGCCAGCCTATCGCCGCACCGCAGACCCCGACAAGGATGTTGTAGAGGTCTTGCGCCACCTAGGCGGGCGCCCACGGCAGCGGCGGCGCGACGACCGGAGGATTGATCTGCGCGGCGATGTTGGCCGCCAGCGCGGCTTCGATCTGCGCGG
>JBIKJV010000374.1:0-3267 GCA_044360755.1 Phycisphaerales bacterium | reverse complement strand
TTTAATATTGATAATGGTACTGGCAAAATAAGGGGTATTTATTTACAAGGAAATGAAGCTTGTAGGAATATCTTTAGCCAATGGCTAGCTCCGTTTAAAGATCTTGGTGCTACAACAGTAACCATAAGCAATACAGGCGGTACAGATCATCAATCATTTGATGGGGTTGGATTACCGGGCTTTCAATTTATTCAAGATCCAATTGAATATGATACAAGAACACACCATAGCAATATGGATGTATACGACCACTTGATTGAAGCCGATTTAAAACAAATGGCAACCATTGTAGCCTCATTTGTTTACAATGCTGCTCAAAGAGATGGCAAATTACCTAGAAAAGAAATGCCGAAACCAAGAGCCGTTACCCCAAGATAGACCATCCTAGAAAAGATACTTTTCCACAATAAGGGAATGCTTGCAAAAAAGAAAGCGCAAGAGAGATTTTCAGGTGAAATATAACTTTGTTTAATTTTAAACCAAGATTTAGAAAAGAGAAAGACATCAAACCCCTCTCTTTTTTCTAATTCTAACATGCTACTTTTTATTGTAAAAAACTAAAACAATTTTACTGAGCTTTTTTCATTAATCTTCAAGATTGCTTTTCACAGGAATCATTCCTGCTTTATGCCTCCGCACTAATTCATTTATTTCATTGACAATTTTTTCATTTTTACCATAAATATCATATTGCTCAGAAGGATCAACTGATAAATTAAATAGTGTTGGCTTTTCTAATTTCTCAATTTTTTCTGGATAGCCGTTGGGATTATTTTTCAAATAATATAATTTATAATCACCTAATCGAGCGGCAAATAAATCTGTAGCATGGTAAAAAAACATCTCATTTCTGGGATTTACATCTTTGTTCTGAACCATTAATGGACTCAAATCATATCCATCTGTTTTTAATGAGGCAGGAATGTTGATGTTTGCAATGCTACATAGAGTTGGCAAAATGTCTAATGTGCTACCCATCTTCATCTCAACCCTTGGTTTAATATTAGTAGGAGCCCAAACAATAAAGGGAACACGCATTCCACCTTCATAACTGGAACCCTTTGCGCCAAACAATATTCCGGAGGATCCTCCTTGTTCGTTATACAACTTCCAAGGGCCATTATCAGATGTAAAAATCACATACGTGTTTTCTTCCAAATGCAACTCTTTTAGCGTCTCCATTACTTTTCCGACACTCCAATCAAGTTCCTCAATCACATCACCATATAGACCTCTTCTACTTTTCCCTTTGAAATCTTTGCCTACAAATAGTGGTACATGGGGCATTGTGTGAGCCAAATAAAGGAAAAACGGTTTCTCTTTATTTCTCTTTATAAAGTCAATAGATTCTTCAGTATATCGCTGCGTAATCGTATTTTGATTTGCCGGTCTCTCTATTATTGCTGAATTTCTCATTAGAGGAACATTGAAGTCTTGAAAATTTGGCGTAAACATTTCTTCACTGGTCAAACCCACTTTTCGATCCATGTCATTAGAATAAGGTATTCCAAAATAATAATCAAAGCCATTATTATTTGGTGCAAACTGTTTTAAATGACCCAAATGCCATTTCCCTACTAATGCAGTTTGATAATTATTAGCTTTCAACAGTTCAGCAATAGTTAGTTCAGATTCAGGTAATCCACCTTTTGAATCAGGAAATAAAACCCTACGTTTATAACTTTCCATTCCTATCCTTACAGGTAATTTACCAGTCATTAAAGCGGCTCTTGACGGAGTACAAACATTCGCCGCCACATAGAAATTAGTCCATTTTTGACCTTCATAGGCCATTCGATCTAAATTAGGCGTTTTTATGACCGGATTACCAAATGTTCCTAAATCCCCATACCCTAAATCATCTGCATATATTACTATAAAGTTGGGTTTCCGTTTCTTTGATGTTTGCGCCATTGACTGAAATGCAGTCGAAATACATAAGGCGACAATGAATAATTTAAACTTCATGATTGTATATTTTGTAGCAAAAAACAATTGCTTAAACAGGATATAAAAATAGCTAAAATCCTCTTTTTCATTTGCTAAAACTTAAACGAATTTTGGTCTAAATTACATTTAAGATAAGTTAGAGTACAATTTGGTTCAACTAGATAGACTATTAAAAGAGAGATACTTTTCCACAATAAGGGAGCGGTACTGCTAGGGTTCATAGGCATCCTTATATTTGTTGCCCATGGCTAAAGGCAACGATACACCACTAATGCAACAGCATCGGGCTATTAAACAAAAACATCCTGATGCTGTTTTGTTATTCAGGGTAGGAGATTTTTATGAAACATTTGGAGAAGATGCCATTATCGCATCCAGGGTTTTAGGTATTACATTAACAAAGCGCAATAATGGAGCAGCAGCATCCAGCGAATTGGCCGGGTTTCCGCACCATTCAGTGGATACCTATTTACACAAATTGGTAAAAGCAGGATATCGAGTAGCTATTTGTGATCAGTTAGAAGACCCCAAAACAGTAAAAGGAATTGTAAAAAGAGGCGTTACCGAAATGGTTACACCAGGTGTTGCCACCAACGATAAATTATTAGAATACAAAACCAATAATTTTTTAGCAGCTATTCATTATAGCGAAACAGAAACAGGCATAGCTTTATTGGATATTTCTACAGGTGAATTTTTTGTAGCCCAAGGCAATCAAGAATACATAGACAAGCTATTACAGAGCTTGCAACCTGCGGAAATAATTTTTCAAAAAAGTTATCAAAAACAATTCAAAGAAACCTATGGTACTAAGTTTTATACTTATACCATGGAGTCTTGGATATTTGATGAAGCTTTTGCAACAGAAAGCTTGTTAAAACATTTCCAAACCCATTCCTTAAAAGGATTTGGTATTGAAGGTCTTTCAGCATCCATTATTGCTGCTGGTGCTATTTTATACTATTTAAAGGAAACAGAACATCCCAACATTCAACATATAACAGGCATTCAAAGAATCATTAGAAATGATTTTTTGTGGATGGATCGTTTTACCATCCGCAATCTAGAACTTTTGCCAAACGGCCTAGATCAACATACTAGTTTATTACAAGTTTTAGATCAAACAATTAGCCCAATGGGTGCAAGATTGTTTAAAAGGTGGATGATATTTCCCTTAAACGATATTGGAAAAATCAATGAACGATTAGATGCTGTTGAATATTTATTGTTGCAATTAGAACTGCAGGCCGAAGTTTCGCAATCAATAAAAATTTGTGGCGATGTAGAAAGATTGGTTAGTAAGATTCCTTTAAAAAA
>JBIKJV010000433.1:0-3268 GCA_044360755.1 Phycisphaerales bacterium | reverse complement strand
TGCCCTAGAAGACCACTATCTATTTACCAAGCTGAAGAAGCTAACGTAGATGTAATGCTATCAGATAGTTTTAAATCACCTTCTTTTGAATGGGCAGAAACGTTTTGTACAGTAATGGGAGATAAGATTAGAATTTATAGTGATAATAAGTTTGCTGTAGATGATGTCACTTTAACCTATTATAGAAAACCAAGAGCCGTTCAAATATTAGGTTGTGTAGATCCAGCTAATGGATTACAGTTTAAAGCTAATCAAACCTGTGAATTAAGAGATGATATTATAGAGATTATTATAGATGACGCTGTAGCAATATTAGCTGGAGATATGGATAATATGGGTCAGTATCAGAGAAATATTCAGAACGCACAAAGAAATAGTTAATAATGCAGAAGTTACAAAGACCTAGTCAAATGGGACCGTGTACAGAAACCGCAGCTATGATAGCTAATGCACAAGCTCTTACATTGAGTATGCATCAGTTACATTTAAAGATTACAGGACCTGGTTCTTTTTCAGCTCATAAAGCTTTAAACGATTTTTATGATGGTATGCCAGGTTTAATTGATGCTGTAGCTGAGCAGTATCAAGGAGCTCGTGAGAAGCTTTTAGAGTATCCTACAGTAACACCTTATAAGTGTAAATCTGTACAAGAGGCTCTTTCTCACATGAAAGAATTATATACAGAAGTTAATGAGTTACAAAAGCTTATGCCTTTTTCAGAAGTTACAAATCAACTAGATGAGGTAAAAAGTTTAATAGCTTCAACTAAGTATAAATTAATGTTCTTAAGTTAAATTTTTTATTTATTTATAACCCTTAAATTTAAAGCCCTATGTATTTTCCAAATGCATTCCGCAAGTCTTTCTTGCCTGCTAGCACAACTTTAGCTAGCTCAGGATCAACTGCTGCTTTAACTGCTGGACAAATTGGTTTCTTTGATGCCAAAACGTTTGCTGCAGTTACTGCTCAAGCTGCTCCTTTTATCTTAGCTCAAGGTTCTTACTTTACTGCTGACAAAATTGGCCCTGTTCACGGTGGTTACAAAGAGTCTGTAAAGTCTAAAGTAATCAACCCTAAGTACATTAGCCGTCTTATCAAAGTTTCTGCTAAGGCTGCTGTAAATCAAATCGTTAAAGTAGAAGCTAATGCTTGTGCAGGTCTTGCTTGTGACAGCACTATCCGTCTACGTCTTGACGTTAAAGGTTCTCCTGCTCTCCGTTTCTTGAACCACCAGTTGTATCAAACATTGGATGCTTACACAGGATGTTGTGATGCAAACAATGCTGCTATTGATCACACTGTAGCTTTGTTGAAATGGGCAGATCAGATTAATGAAGAGCCTTTAGTAAAAGAGTTTGTACAAGCTAAAGTATGGGTTGAAGCACACGCTAGCGTAGCTATTGATCCAACTGCTGCTTCTGCAACAATTGTTGTAGCTAATGCTGACCGTACTAAGTTCACAGTTGGTGACAAGGTGGTTGCTGCTGGTATCCCTGCTGATACAGTTGTTGTATCTGTAGGTGCTGCTGATTCAGCTTCTTCTGGAAACGCTAACGTAGTTCTTAGCAAAGCTGCTACTTCTTCTACAAACGTTAACGCAGCTATCTTTGATCCTGCTGTATCTGCAACTTATGTTCCTGCTACTTCTAGCTTAGCTGCTGTAAATAGCCACATGGATATTATTGCTGCTTACGTAGACACTAAGTTTGGTGACTGTACGTTTACTCCTACTGATTTTTATGGTCTTGAGCCATTATTCATCTACGCTTCTGTAGTTGATGAGTCTGGTGACCCATGTAAAGTAGAGTGTATTACTGTATCTGAGTCTCAGACTCCTGTGCAAGCTTCTGGTGTTGGTGAAACTGTATTACGTGAATTGATCTTAGATGGTCGTTATTTACAAAATGCATACCCTGATAGCTCTCGTGTAGATAGCTTACGTATGCGTGAGATTGAAGCAGATCCTGCTTTAGCTACTGTAAATAAGGCTGGTTTATACGATCAGGTGTTAATTTTACACAACGTTCCTAGATTTAACAACCCTAGTTCTACTTTTGATAATGATCAATATTTGATCGTGGTTCACGTACCAACTGGTACTGCAACTACTTCAATTACTAACTTCATTGCATCTAGTGCAAGTGCGGCTGGTAATGCAGTAACTTTAGAGACTGTATAGTAGAAATATACTAAAACTTGAAGGGAGGGTACTTATGTATCCTCCCTTTTTGTTTTTGGAAAAGTCCATAAATTATCTTATATTATTTATGAGGACTACTCTTTTTTAATTAATGCAAATTTATAAAGTTTATACATATGGCTAGCAAACACCAATTAAGTTTAGAGCTACCAGAATCTAATAATATCAAGGTTTTCCGTGTATTTGATACCAGCATTTATGCTGAAGGTATGACTATTGACTGCGGTACATTACGTATAACATCCCCTGGTTTTAACTTACCAGTGTCTATAGAAACTCTACCTAACTTTAATTTAGTTCTTTCTGCATGTAGTTTAGGTCTTCAAAGGTCATCTTGTGGGGAAAATTTTCAAAATATTCCAGATGGTATTTATGTGATTAACTATTCAGTATCACCTAACTCATCCGTATTTGTTGAGTATAACTATTTAAGGACTGCTCAAACTATGAATCAGTATTATAATATTTTAGCTTCTTTAGAATTAGCTGCTTGTGATCCAGAACCTGAGATTAAAGAAAAATTAGCTGAACTAAGAATGATAAAAAGCTTTATTGAGGCAGCCAAAGGTAAAGTGGAATATGCTCATGAACCTGAAGCTGGTATGGAGTTATTTAGTTATGCTAAAAAAAGATTAAGTAAATTAGTAAATTCAATGGCTTGTTACACTTAACTTTGTAATTATAAAAACCAACATATATGAGAACATGTACTAATTGTGGCTCTCAAATTACCTGTAGTTGTCAAGACAGGATAGCCACTGATGGAAAAAAAGTTTGTGGAAGTTGTATAGTAACTTATGAACAACAACTGATAGCACAAAGAAACTTAGAACCTCAGATCCAGGCTAGTTTAACAATGGATGAAAAATTTAACTCTTAAGTAAAAAAGATGAAAAACTTCTTATTTCATAAAACAAAACATACTATAAATTACGCTGATTCTGTTTACAGAAAGTTCAGAGAGGTAAGATATGGTATTAGTTCTTGTAAGCCAGAGTTAGAATCTGACTTAATATTTATGAGAAAAGAGTTAACTGATTGGCAAGCTTTTGATGATGCAGGTGCTTT
>JBIKJV010000300.1:0-3269 GCA_044360755.1 Phycisphaerales bacterium | reverse complement strand
CTAATGGTTCTATCAATAATACTGCAAAAGTTAGTAAAGATGAGGAGATCGTTATTACTTCTTATACGAGTAAGCGTCAGTCTTTTGTTGAGGATATTTCTTACAATGCTACTAAGAACAAGAATGGTCTTACAATTGACGAAATTTGTGAGCGTAACGGTATCTCAGTAAATGAGTATTTTGAAACAAGAAAGGAAGAAAGCAATGAAAAGTGAAAAAGAAATAGAAGCTCTTTTTAATGAAGAGATTCAAGAATTAAAAAACGAAAGAGATAGGTATATTAATTCTTGGAGAATGGCTCTTAAAGATGGAGCTATTGTTAGAGAAGATACAATAAATACAGCAAGGTTTGATGTTGTAAGAATACTTACATATTTACTTGGTCATCAGATTAGAAAATTATGTTTTAATGATTCAATCGTTGATGAAGCATTAAAGAGTGAAGTTAAATTTACTCTTCACAAATTAAAAGAATTGATGAATGTAGAATTTGAAGATGGTATTTTTTACTACTATTCAAAGACTGGTACTAAGTCAAAGGTTGACGGTACTGATTGGTCAAATATCCCAACATACAATAAAGAATGGATGAAATAATGGAAGCAGAAAATGATAAGTTTGAGATTGCAATGAAGCAATTGGATAATTTAACTAATCAATTGCAAAGAGGTTTGATTAATCAAACAGATTTTTATGGTCAAAGATTACTTGTTCTTATTGATTTATCAATAGCATCAGTAAAAGAATTTATCAAGCAAGTAGATGAAGGATAAAACAATGGAAGAGGAAAATAAAACAGGAATTCGTAAGATTTCTTCTGTAGAATTAGGAAGTCTTAGACTTCATGGTAATCGTAAAGCTAAGAAAACAAAATCTCTTTTTGATAGCAATCCTCTTGATCGAAATCATTGGCATAATGATGCAGGAACTGATTTAGAAATGGCTATGACAAGAGTTGAAATTAGCCGTTCTCTTAATAAAGGTGAAATGCTTGACATTAAGAATTGCTCAAAAGCTGCTCATTTGAGTCATGCAAATGTTATGAAATTGATGGAAGAACAGTTTCATCTTATGACATTAATTGCTGATGAGAATGATTGTAATATCTTCACTAATATTAACCAAGACGGATTTGTTATGGTTGAACTTGATAGTGAAACAAATCAATACAATTTTGTGTTTGTAAAAAATTAAAAACACAAAACAAATTAAAGGTAAGCCGGGGCAATTGCCCCGGCTTTTTCTATAGGAGAAATATGAAAGTATTAAATCAAATTGGACATTATTCGTTCCAAAAAGAAAACATTAGATTTGAAACAGATTTAGATAAAATGTTTCATAAGATTATTTCAAGCATTCGCTATGGTGAAAAGATTGAAGTTCCAGTAGCTGTTAAAAATAATCAAGAAAAGAAAGATGTTATAAAGTCAATTAACAAGTCGGCTTTATACAATAACATCGACGTAAGTAAAAGATGGTCAAAAGACAAAACAAAAATTACACTCACGGTAGAAGGATAACCATGAACCCTAATAGTAACGAAACAGTATTGACAATGATGGTCGATAGTTTACAAAAATCAGTAGAAGAACAAAAGAAGATATTCTTAAAACAATCTGATGTTATTAAGAAACTGAATGATAATTTAGAGATGGCAGTGATTAGATATGAAGTTGCTGTAAGTCTTATTGAAGAACAAAAGAAATTGATTGAAACTTTGAGAGGAATTATTACTAATGGCCATTTGCAAAATATGCAATAACGAGTTTATTGAAGAAAGATTTGAAGCTGGTTATGATTATTGCTTAGATGAAGTATGTAATCGAATTGGTCTTGACGAAAGAGAAAGAGAATTTCGTAAGATTTATACTCCGGCATTACTTCATAAATGTAATTATTTTTGGATTAAGAAAGACGAACTTACTTCTTTAAACACAAGAAGCGATTTATTATCAGGATATGGAGATAAACATAATGATTAGATATGAATTAACCGAAGAAGAAATTGAAACATTTCTTTCAGCTGATTATGGAATTTGTTCCAAAACTGGAAACAAAACAGTTGGAAAATACATTGTTAAAACAATTGATTCCTTTGAAATTAAAGAAGATCGTTCTTGCTTTTATTCACAAAGAGTTAAGAACCTAACAATTAAAAGTCTTAGTAGAAATAAAAGATTTGGTCATGCAATAAAAATGGGCATTGCTTCTAATTATGTTCATCAAATGATTGCATATCAAATCGACTTGTTTCTATTTTATAGAAACAATCAAAATTTAAGGAGATCAATTAAATGATTGAGTATTTAGTATTTGGAGTCGTAATGACTCCCTTTATTTTATTAGCAGTTGGGTTAATAATTGAATGTTTCATGGAGGAACAATGAAAGTAGATAATGTGATTTATTGTGATAAGTGCGAAAGCGCTATTGAATTAAATCCAAATCCAGATAGGGCATTGAATATAACAATGACTGGTGGTTATGGAATGTTTATTGATCTAGAGATGATTGAACTATTGTTTTGTCATAGCTGTGTGATTGAACTTTTTAGAAGTATTCCAAGCTTGTCTGGAGATAAACTTGGCGGTCAGCATTCAGTTTCTGCTTATAGTGATGATTATCCACTTTGTTGTGAATATTCTTGGACATTTAATGAAGATGAAACTGTTGTAGGAACTAAAGAACATTTCGATAAGAAAGGTAAATGAAATGTCTGAAATTAAAGTAAACAATATGTACCAATTTATGGGTGAAGAACCTCTTTATCACATCTTTGATAAAACTTGTTTTCATTGCCATGAAGATGTTTTTGTTGGAGTTAATAAAGAACAGTATTATCGTTGGTTTCTTAAGAGAGAATATATTCAAGATGTATTCCCGGAATTAAGCAACCCATTACGAGAACTATTAATTTCAGGTACTCATCCAGAATGTTGGGAAAAAATGTTTGAATACATTGAAGAAGAAGAAGAGGAATAGTATGACTATTTTTTATGGAACTAGAAGCCAAGATGGTATCGTTAATGAATACGATTCAATTGAAGAAGCAATGAAAGCATTTGCTGATTGCAATGGTTATCGTTTAACATTGCATCTCGATGATATTGAAATTAATATTCACCGGGATGATTTGCCATTAGCTGATAAAATTACAATGGCATATATTGATAGTAAAACTGTTAATTACAATAGCTATGAAGCTAAAGTAACAATCTCACAGAAAGTGAATAAGTAATGGAAAATGAAATAAATTTTAATTGTCCATGT
>JBIKJV010000082.1:0-11301 GCA_044360755.1 Phycisphaerales bacterium | reverse complement strand
GCGGTCAGGAGCGCAAGCCGCTTCTCGACCGGCACGGCCAAGGTGCGGTCGGCGTCGGGGGCCGTCGCGACCGGCTTGTCGGTCGGCAGGGAGGCCGCCTTCGCCACGATCGCTCGGATGGCATCCGCGTCCTGGCCTGCCTTGGGAAGCGAACCGGGGAACCGCGCGCCGAACTGCCGCAGGATGTTCGGGTCGGCCAGGTGCACCTGCGGCGCGCTCTCGACCGTCGTGCCGTAGGTGCGGGCCACCGCGGCCAGCCCGTCCTTGTTGGCGGCGGCGACGATGTCGTTCGCGCGCTTCACCAGCTCGGCGTAGCGCAGCTTGGCCGTGGTGTCGCTCAGCACCTGGTCACGCACCTCGTCCAGCGACGCAGGCTCGTGCGAGGGCTGTGCCTCGGTGATGCGCCACACGATCATGTCGTCGTTCGGCGTCACCAGCATCGGGCCGATGACCCCGACCTGCAGCGGAAGGCGCGAGTTGGCGTCGAAGTCGCGAAGGCCCTTCATCAGCGCGGAAAGCGACTGCGGCTGGCCGAACTCCGGAGTGGTCGCCTTGCCCAGGAACGCGTTCGCGTCGAGGTCCTGGCCAGTCATCCAGTTCGGGCCTGATGAATCCACGCGGCCGAGCGGGATGGCCAGCTTGTTGGTCAGTTCCTCGGCAAGCCGCGCGAGCGTCGGCATGCGGTCGCGCCAATCGGCTGGCAGCTTGAGCACGCCGTTCTCCGTCGGGAAGTCCTTGGTGGCCGTGCGGTTCCATTCGCGCACCGCGGCCGCGATGCGCTCGCCGCGCTCGCGAACCAGGCGGCGCTGCACCGCGTCACGGACCTTGTCCTTGTACTGGTCGAAGTTCGGCGACGCCTCGCCGGCCGGTGCGCCGTACGTGGCCGGATTGCGCAGGAATTCCTTGCGGAGTTCCACCTGGCCGAGCGAGGGATCCGACGCCAGGGAACGTGCGACCTCGGGGGCGGCGATGAAGAGCCACTCGAGCTTGACACGGTCGGGGAACCTGTAGCCCGTGCCGTTCGGGCCGGCGCCCGCGAGGCTGGCCTTGCCCGCGTTGAAGACCTCGGCCATCTGGTCAGGGGTCGGAGGGGGGACGGGCACGGCATCGCCCACCAGCGCGGCATCGATCGGCACGATCTCGCAGCTGACGTCGGTCAGCAGTTCGCGTGCCGCCAGGCGCGCGCGGGCATCACCCAGGCGCGAGCTGCCGGTGACCAGTTCCGCCAGGCGGTACACGCCACGGAGGTTCGCCAGCGTGCCCAGCACGCTGTTGACCGGCTGACGTGACTGCGCGGAGAGGATCGCCAGGAGCTCGTCGGCCTTGCGGTTCGTGCGCGCAGCCATGGCATCCAGCAGGGCGCGGCCGTCGGTCGGGCCGCCGACGAGGCCGGCATCCTTCGCCTCCTTGACGAGCAGCCACCAGTGGTCGGGGTTCTTCGAGAGGCCGAGCGTCGACGCAACCGGGTCGCCGAGCAGCTCCAGCACCGCGAGCTGCGGCCGGAGCTCCTCGCGCTCGCCCAAGGTCAGCTTGGTGCCGTCCTTCGTGGTTGCCCAGACCGTCGAGGGCTTGGCGTCGAGGCGCGTGCACTGCTGCACGGCGGTCGGGGCGAGGAAGACGACCAGGAGCAGGGCGCTGACGCCCGCCAGGATCTGCTTGTTGTATTCGCGCAGCTTCTTGACCATGGGGAGCGCGGAGTCTACGGCAAAGCCGGGAATCGCGCGAAAAGCACCGAAGCGCACCCAGTGGGTGCGCTTCGGGAAGGTTCGGGTCTCGGCGGAGCGGTCCGGCGCGTGCCGGCCGGGCTCAGCGGTAGAACTCGACGATCAGGTTCGTGTTGACGTCGAACGGGATCTGGTCGGAGGTCGGCATGGTCAGCACCTTGGCGCGGAGCTCAGCCGGGTTGACCTCGATCCAGCCCGGCACGATGTGGCCCTGCAGGCTCTCCATCTGCTCGCGGCAGACCTTGTGCAGCTTGTCCTTGACCGTGACGACGTCGCCCGGGCGCACCGAGAAGCTCGGGCGGTCGACCTTGGCGCCGTTGACGCGCACGTTGCCGTGCGCGACCAGCTGGCGGGCCGCCCAGATCGAGCGGACGAAGCCCGCGCGGCGGACGACGTTGTCGAGGCGCCGCTCGAGGAGCTGCAGGAGCGACTCGCCGGTGTTGCCCTTCATGCGGCCGGCTTCCTCCATGTAACGGCGGAACTGGCGCTCCAGCACGTTGTAGTGGTAGCGCAGCTTCTGCTTCTCGTCCTTGCGGATGCCGTAGGGCTTCGCGCGCTTGCCGCGCAGGCCGTGCGGGCCGGGCGGGGTGAGCTGGCGCTTCGCCGTGTGCTTCGGGAGGTCGGCGATCGGAACGCCGACGCGCCGGGAGAGCTTGACCTTGGGACCGAGATAGCGAGCCATTCGAGGGACCTGGTTTCCGTTGCTGGTTGGTGTGCCGATGGGTCGGCGAACGATGCCGCCGTCATCGACGACGCCCCGCCGCCCGAGCGGTGGGGAACGGGGGATTGAACCACAAATCCCGCGATGCCGCAAGGGTGCGGACGGCAGCCCAGTCGGTGCACGACTTATTGGCCTTGGGACGCGCGCTGGCGCCGGCTCCGGCTCAGTAAGCCCGCCGCTCGTCCCCGCGCCGCCAGTTCAGGAACGCCGTGTTCAGCACCTTGTAGCCGCCCGGCGTCGGATAGTCGCCCGTGAAGTACCAGTCGCCCGTGTGGCCGGGCATCGCCGCCCGCAGCCCCTCTACGGACTGGTAGACGACGTCGATCCGGCCGTGCCAGCGCAGCGCCTGCGAGCGCACCAGCTGTGCCACCTTGGCGCTGATCTCGGCCAGCGTGAAGGGCTCGTAGATCGCGGCCACCTCGTTGCGCATGCGCTCTGGCGCCAGGTCCGCCTGGGCGCGGCAGCGGGCCTCGACGTCGTCGATCACGGATTCCATCCCGCGGTCGCGCAGCAGGGCGATCGCCGCCTCGAACGCGATGAAGCGCCCCAGCTGGCTCATGTCGATGCCGTAGCAGTCCGGGTACATGATGGGCGGTGCGCTGCTGGCGACGATGATGCGTGCCGGCTCGAGCCGCGCGAGCATGGTGATGACCGACTCGCGCAGCGTGGTGCCGCGGACGATCGAGTCGTCGATCACGACCAGCGTGTCGCCGGGGCGGACGGTGCCTCGCGTCACGTCGTAGACGTGGCTGACCAGGTCCTTGCGCTCGTGGTCGTTGGTGATGAACGTGCGCAGGCGCTGGTCCTTGGTGGCCACCTTCTCGGCGCGGACGCGCGGGTGCGCCAGGCGCCGGACCTCGGCCTCGGTGGCACGCCCCGACTGGATCAACGACCACAGCCGGTCCGCCGCGCGTCCGGCGCACAGGCGTTCCATCTCCTGCAGCAGTCCCAGGTACGCCACCTCGCTGGTGTTCGGGATGAAGCCGAACACCGTGCGGTCGATGTCCCAGTCGATGGCGTCCAGCACCGGTCGGGCAAGGTTCCGGCCGAGGGCCTTGCGCTCCTCGTAGATCGCGCCGTCGTTGCCTCTGCTGAAGTAGATGCGCTCGAACGTGCACTTCCGCGGGGTGCGCGGCGCAAGGACCGGCACGGCCGCGGCGCCGCGGCCGCGCTTCATCACGATCGCGTGGCCCGGCTCCAGCTCGTGGACCTCGGATTCCGCGACCCCCAGGACCGTCGCCAGGGCTGGGCGTTCGCTTGCGACCGCGGTGGCCTCGGGCAGGTCGACCCAGAACGCCGGACGGATGCCGTTGGGGTCGCGCAGCACGAAGCAGTCGCCGTTGCCCAGCAGGCCACCCAGTACGTAGCCGCCGTCGAAGACCTCGGAGGCGCGCTGCAGCACGCGTTGCAGGTCCAGCCCGTCCGAGACCGCGTGCGCCAGGTCGCGCCCGTCCAGGTTTCGGAAGGAGCCGGGCCCCATCGTCGCCGCGAGGAACTCGTGCTCACGGTCGAGGAAGTGCCCGATCTTCTCCAGCACGACGCCGGTGTCGGCCTCGCCGACGGGCGAGAGTCCCAGCGCGACCAGGCGGTCGAAGAGTTCACGGGCGTTCGTGAGGTTGAAGTTGCCTGCGAGCGCGAGGTTTCGGCTGGCCACCGAATGCCGGCGCAGGTAGGGGTGGCAGAGGTCGGTGCCGCTGCCGGCGTGCGTGCCGTAGCGCAGGTGGCCCAGCATGGCCTCACCCAGCATCGGGATCCGGCGCTTCAGCTCGGTGGGGTGCAGGCGCAGGAGTTCTCCCTGCTCCATGCGCGTCGCGGGGCGCAGCACGTCACCGAAGATCCGCTCGATGGGCGAGCGCTTGGCGCTGCGCATGCGGTCGATGAAGAGGTCTCCGGGCGGCATGTCAAGCCGCACGGACGCGATGCCCGCGCCATCCTGGCCGCGGTTGTGCTGCTTTTCCATCAGCAGGTAGAGCTTGCGCAGGCCCCACAGCGGGTCGCCCAGATGCGTCTGGAACCAGTCCAGCGGGCGGTTCAGCCGGATCAGCGCGAGACCGCATTCGTGCGTGAGGCGATCGCCCATGGGGCCGGAATCGTAGCCGCGCCGGGGGGGCGGCCGGATGCCGGAAATCATGCGTCGAAGAGCGTGGCGTGGCGCAGCGCGGGGTGCACGCCGACGGGCGGCGCTGGCTCGTGCTGCGCGGTCACCGTAAGGACCGCGTGGAGGTCCGGGGCCTCGGCCTGCCACAGGCGGCTCACCAACTGCGGGCAGTTGCATTCGCGAGAAAGGTGCAGCAGGTGGACCGCCGCGAGCGGCGACCGCCGGTGCAGCGCGCGTGCGGCTCCCAGGGCCTGAGCGTTCGAGAGGTGCCCGTGGCCGTCCATGATGCGCGACACCAGGTACGGGCTTCGGCCGGAGGCCAGCTGCATCGGCGGGTCGTAGTTACTTTCCAGCAGGAGCACCGAGACGCCCTCCAGGTGCGATTCGAGCCGAGGTCCCCAGCGGCCCAGGTCGGTGACGTGCGCGGCGTGCGCGGCGCCCACCGAGATGCGGAACGCGGTGGACCCGAGCGAGTCGTGCGGCAGGGGGTGCGGGTCGAATGTCGCGCCGCAGAGCTCGAAGGGCGCGTCGAACGCTTCGATCCAGGGGCGCTCGTAGCCCATGCCGGCGACCGTCTCGGCGTGGCGCGCTCGGACGTGGATGCGTGGGCCCGTCAGGCCGCCGATCGCGCGGGTCCAGCCCGAATGCAGGTGGTCCCGGTCGGGATGGGTGAGGACCACCGCGCGAACCGTGCCGGGGTCCAGCCCACAAGCCAGCATGCGGCGGCGCGTCTCGCGTGGCGAGAATCCCACGTCCAGCAGCACCAGCCCGCCGGGCGCGGAGACCACGACGCAGTTGCCGCCGCTGCCCGAGCCGAGCACCTGCAGCGTGAAGGCGGGCGTTCCTGCGTGGCCGGCCATGCCGTCACTCCGCGGCATCGGCCGCCGCGCGGACGGCGCGCGGCTGCCCGTGGCAGATGCCGCGCTTGGACTGCTCGATGAACGCGATGTACTCGTCGACCACGGGGTCGCCGGCGCGGGCGCGGAGCGTGGGCAGGGCCTGCTGGGGCGTGCACCCCATGCGGTACAGCCGCTGGTACACCCATCGCACGGAGTGGATCGTGTCCTGGGATGCGCCGCTGCGGCGCAGGCCGACCACGTTCATCGAGCCGGCCACGTTGCGTGCCGTGAGCATGAACCAGGGCGGAAGGTCGAGCGAGGTGCCGACGTTGCCCGTGAACATCGCGCCGCGTCCGACGCGAACGAACTGGTGGATCGTCGCGTTGCCGCCGAGCGTGACCCGGTCCGCAAGCTGGACGTGCCCGCCGATCAGCACGCCCGACGCGATCACGCAGTTGTTGCCGACCTGCGCATCGTGGCCAAGGTGCGAGTTCGTCATCCAGTAGTTGGAGTCGCCGATCCGCGTCGGCGTCGCCGTCTTTGCGCGGTGGATCGTGACGCCCTCGCGGAACGTGTTGCCGTTGCCGATGACCAGGCCTGCGCCGCCCGCATTGTGGTCGAAGTTCAGGTCCTGCGGCGCGAAGCCCAGGCACGCGTTCGGGTAGACGACGTTGCGGTCGCCCAGCACCAGCGGCCCGTTCAGGAAGGCGCGGGCGACAAGGGTGCAGCCCGCGCCGATCCGCACGGGACCGTTCGTGCCGAGCACCATCGTGCCGGGGCCGATCACGGTGCCCGGGCCGACCTCCACGTCGCCTTCGAGGAGGGCGGTCGGGTGGACGGTCGCGGTGGGATCGACATGGACGCCGCGCACGGGCGCCGGGGCTGCGGTGGACATGGCGGCAAGTGTAGGTGCCGCGGTCGGCGCCGCCGGGGACGCTAGGCTTCGGGCATGGCGGAGGCTTCGCCCCAGTTCGCCGTCGAGGACCTCGGCCGCATGACATATGCGGCCGCGCTGGCGGTCCAGCGCGAGCGCCACGAGGCGATGGTCGCGGCCCGTGCCGTGGCCCCGCCGCACCGCATCCTGCTGGTCGAGCACGACCCGCCGGTGGTCACCGTGACGCGGCGCCCCGGGGCGCGCGATCACGTGCTGGCCGCGCCCGAGGCCCTGGCCGCGGCCGGCGTCGAGCTGCACGAGACCGACCGGGGCGGGGACGTGACTTGGCACGGCCCGGGCCAGCTGGTGGCGTACCCGATCGTCGACCTGCAGCGACTTGGGCTTGGGATCCACGCCTACATCCGGGCGGTGGAGGACGCGATCATCGGCACCTGCGCGGCCTGGGGCATCCCTGCGCACCGTGAGGAAGGCGCGACCGGCGTCTGGACCGGCGAGCCCGGCCCGGGCGCGCGGAAGGTCGCGGCGATCGGGGTGCGCGTCAGCCGCTGGGTCACGATGCACGGCCTGGCGCTCAACGTGGCCCCCGACCTGCGGCAGTTCGGGCTGATCGTGCCGTGCGGGCTGCACGGGCGTGCGGTCACCAGCGTCGCTGACGAGCTCGGCCGGCGCGGCGCGGAGGGAAGGGTGCCCGGGATGGACGAAGCGAAGGCGGTGCTCGCGGCCCGGCTGGCCGCCGCGCTCACTCGTCCTTGAGCGAGAGTTCCTTCATCACGTCGGCCGTGACGTCGATCGCGTCGGGGTAGTGAAGGAAGGTGCGCACCTGCACCTGCAGCATGGCGCTGGCGGCGTTGTCGCTCTCGAACTTCTGCGACGTGGGCACGAAGCGCAGCACGATGTCCACCTTCTGGCGCTCGGCCACCAGGTCGACGGCGCTGGTCATCTCGCGGTAGGCCTTCTCGACCTGCTCGGCCTGCAGCTTGGCCAGCCGGTCCTGCAGCTCCTTGCGCCAATTCTCGACTTCCTTGAAGAACCCCTCGACCTCCTTGCGGCCCTCCTCGAAGTTGGGCGCCTTGGGGTCGATGTCCTTGTACTTGGTCTCCAGCTCCTGGTAGCGCTTGCGGAAGTCCTCGTCCTTCGACTTGGCCTGCTCCTCGAGCGACTTGCGCTCCTCCTCGAAGCGCTCGCTCTTCAGCAGGAGCTTCATGACCTTGTCGCTGTTCACCGCGCCCATCGACCAGACCTTGGCGGTCGCCTGGTCGCCGAACGCGATGCGGCCTCCGTCGTTGCGCAGCGAGAGGTTCGCGTCCTTGCCGGACAGGATCAGGGCGTCGGCCGGGCCGAGGTCGCTGGGCGCCGGGCGCGCGGTCGCGTCGGCGGTTCGCTCGGTGCCGCGGAAGAGCATGGCGGCGCCGAGGGCGGCGAGCGTGCCGTAGACGAAGAGGCGTTCGGTGGTGCGCATGGGTGTTCCGTGGGTAGGGGGCCGCGTGGCCCGGTTGGCGGCCCGGGCTCAGTCGCCCTGGTCGAGGATGGCCATGAAGGCTTCCTGCGGGATGGAGACCGTGCCGATCTGCTTCATCCGCTTCTTGCCTTCCTTCTGCTTCTCCAGGAGCTTGCGCTTGCGGCTGACGTCGCCGCCGTAGCACTTGGCGGTGACGTTCTTGCGCATGGCCTGGATCGACTCGCGCGCGATGATCTTGCCGCCGATCGCGGCCTGCAGCGGGATCTCGAACTGGTGGCGGTCGATCTGCGACTTCAGCTTCTGCAGGATCTGGCGGCTGCGGTGCTCGGCGAAGTCGCGGTGGCAGATCAGCGCCAGCGCCTCGACGGGGTCCCCGTTCACCAGGATCTGCACCTTCACCAGGCGGTCGACGCGGTAGTCGATGATCTCGTAGTCCATCGTGCCGTAGCCGCGCGTCACGGACTTCAGCTTGTCGTAGAAGTCGTAGATGATCTCGGCCAGCGGCAGCTCGTAGACCAGCATCTGCCGGTCCTCGCCGATCGCGACCTGGCTGCGGAACGTTCCGCGGCGGGCGTCGCAGAGCTTCATCAGGTCGCCGATGTTGTCGTTCGGGCAGATGATCTCGATCTTGACGATCGGCTCGCGGATCTCCTGCACGATGCCCATGTCGGGCAGGTCGGCGGGGTTGTGGATCTCGATGAGCTCGCCGTCGGACTTCAGCACCTGGTAGCTGACCGTCGGCGCGGTCTGCACGATGCTGACGTTGCCCTCGCGCTCCAGCCGCTCCTGCACGATGTCCATGTGCAGCAGGCCCAGGAAGCCGCAGCGGAAGCCGAAGCCGAGCGCCTCGGAGTGCTGGGTCTCGAAGGTGAAGCTGGCGTCGTTGATGTGCAGCTTCTCGATCGCCTCGCGCAGGCTCTCGAAGTCCGCGCGCTTGCCCGTGCCTTCCTCGTCGGTGGCGGGGTAGAAGTCGCAGAACACCATCTGCTTCGGCTCCTCGTAGCCGGGCAGCGCCTCGGCGGCGGGGTCGCTCTCCAGCGTGACGGTGTCGCCGACGCGGACATCGGCCAGGCTCTTGATGCTGGCGCAGAGGTAGCCGACCTGCGCGAAGCCGAGCTCCTTCATCTTCTGCGGGAACGGCGTGTTGCGGCCCAGGTCGGTGACGTTGAACGTCCGGCCCGTGCCCATCATGCGGATCTTGTCTCCGACCTTGATGCGGCCGTCGAAGACGCGGATGTAGACCACGACGCCGCGGTAGTCGTCGTACTTGCAGTCGAAGATCAGCGCGCGGAGCTGCTTGACCTTCTGCGGGGCCGGCGGGGGAAGCTTCTCGACGATCCGGTCGAGCAGCTCGTTGATGCCACGGCCGCTCTTGGCGCTGACCTGCAGGCAGTCCTCGGCGGGCAGCCCGAAGACCTGCTCGACCTCCATGGCCACCTTGTCGGGGTTGGCCGCGGGCAGGTCGATCTTGTTGATGACCGGGATGAGCGTCAGGTCGTTCATCGTGGCCAGGTACGCGTTGGCCACGGTCTGCGCCTGCACGCCCTGCGTGCTGTCGACGACCAGCACCGCGCCCTCGCACGCCTTGAGCGCGCGGCTCACCTCGTAGGTGAAGTCGACGTGGCCCGGGGTATCGATGAAGTTCAGCTCGTAGTCCTCGCCGCCGTGGCGGTGCGTCACCGTGACGGCCGAGGCCTTGATGGTGATGCCGCGCTCGCGCTCCAGGTCCATCGAATCCAGCATCTGGGCCCGCGCCTCGCGGTCGCTGACGGCCTTGGTGGCCTGCAGCAGGCGGTCGGCCAGGGTGCTCTTCCCGTGGTCGATGTGGGCGATGATGGAGAAGTTGCGGATGCGCACGGATGGGGCCCCTCCCCGGGGAGGGGAAAGTCCCGGATTCTAGCGGGGTGCCGCATCCCCGCGCGGTGCGTCATGGCCGCATTCGGGGCAGGTTTCCGGGCGGGCAGGGCCCATCAGGTGCCCGCAGGCCATGCAGACGGGCATGCCGCGCGCGGCGAGCGCGTGACGGACGAACGGCACGTAGGTACGTCGCATCGCCACCATGAAGGCGAGGTGCTGGATCACCAGGTAGCCCGCGCCGAAGACGCCGGCACCGAGCAGCCAAGCCCCGGGCGCGCGTTGGCCGATCCGGAGCGTCTCGGCCAGGCAGAGCACCGATCCGACGAGCAGCGGCACCGGCAGCAACGAGATCCAGACGAAGGTCCAGCAGGCGCGCCAGTCGCACAGCATGCGGACGTTGGCGTCCCAGTGCAGCGCGACCTGCTGCGGGATCGACAGTCGCAGGGCGGGATCGTGGAAGCGTGGCCGCCAGTCAGCCATTCGCAGGGGGCTTCGACGGCGCGCCCGCACCGGATGCCGGGGGCGCGGTCCGGTTCGGGGCGGTGCCCGAGGGTGCGTCCTGGCCCTGGGCCGGGGCTCCGGGCGGCACCGCTGCGGGGGTCGGCGCGGCAGGCTTCTGGCCTGCGGGCGCAGCATCGCCCAGGGGCGGATCCTGCGGACGCACCCGCGTGAAGCGCCCGTTCGCCGTCGCCAGTTCCAGCTTGCCTTCCTTGTCGCGGACGCCTTGCAGCCGGATCGTGTCCACCACGGGCGAGTCCGGCGCCAGGTACAGGATCTCGCCGTCCGTGCGCCAGATGCCGCTGTGCTGCGTGACGCCGATGGTCGCGGTCCGGCGGTATTCGTAGCGGCCGCTGTCCAGGACCAGCAGCTGCTCGTTGGGGGCGCTCCAACCGCCGATCGCCTCGTCGGCGAAGACGCGCGGCGGCACCGGGATGCGTCGGAAGTGGTCCGTGCCCGGACGGTCGATCTTCGTCTCCCCGTCCTCCTTGATCAGCTGCAGCTTAATGCGCGTGCCGGCCTTGACGCGATAGGGCTCGAGCTCGAAGTACACGTAGTTGCTGCGGCGCCACGCGCCGACCTCGACGGGACGCTGGTACCTGTCCTGGGTGATCCAGAGCTGGTACGCCCCGTTGGTTTCCAGCCGCAGCAGTTCCTTGCCGTTGGTCCACCATCCCACGACCGGTTCCGGGTTGGCCGGGTCGAAGTCGATGGGGCTCGGAGGCGTCTTCCCGCTGTTCTGGGCCAGCGCGAGCGGGGCACCGGCGGCAGCGATCAGGACGGCAAGCGTGGCGAGTCGGCGCATGGCACAAGGCTATACGGCACGCGTGCACCTGCAGCCGCGGCGCTGCGCGTTATTTCAGCACCTTGAGGCCGACCTTGCGCTCCAGCTCGGCGGTGGGCTGTGCCACCAGGTCGTAGCCGTCGCTGCCGACGACCGTGCAGCGCACCAGTTCGCCGGGGGCCAGGCGTTCCTTGGCAAGCACGTACGTCAGGGAATCGATCTGCGGGGCCTGGAAGTAGGCACGCCCGGTGTGGAGCGTCCCGCCCGCGCCGACGCCGGTGGTGGCCCGGCCCTTCGTGCCGCCCGCGGCCGGGCCCTCGACCAGGACGTCGAACTGCACGCGCTGCTCCGCCTGGTAGGCCGCATTCTCGAACGCGATCTCCTGTTGGGCAAGCATGAGCTCGGCCTCGCGCTCGGCCTTCACCT
>JBIKJV010000432.1:0-3272 GCA_044360755.1 Phycisphaerales bacterium | reverse complement strand
TGCTATACACACGCAATGTAAATAGCTAAATCCCTTTTCGCACGCGATACGATTTGACTCACATACAAACGCAAAAAGTCAAAAAGTTGGGGAACCCGGCAATTTAAAATGCGTTTTCCTTTTCAAAAATAAAATTAGAAACTAGGTAGTAACACAAAATTTCTCTATATCTCATAAAAATTTTTTACAATATTTTTTTTTTACAGTGAAGGATACACTAGACACTAGTTTCAATGTAAATTTAGCGACTTATATGTAATTAAAGAACTATAACATAAATTAGACTATGGCATTTAGATTAAGATCACAGTCACCTATAAAACAGAATGCTTTTGTTTACACCCCAGAAGGATTAGGTGATGATTCTCCTTTAAAGAAACAAAAACTATCTCCGAAAGCAGCGAAAGCTAAAGCGAAGAGAGATCTTGCCTATGCTAAAAGTGATGATAGAACCGCAAAAAAAGCACACGCACAGAGAATGCACCGTAAGAATCCTGGTAAAAAAGGTATGGATTACGATCATGAAGATGGTAGGTTTGAATCTGTTAAACAGAATAGAGGAAACGAAGGAGAAGGAACAAAAAGAGAGAGTGGTAAAAAATATAAAATAAAGTAATATGTACGGAAAAGGTATAGGTCCTCAAGGATTAGGTGGACCAACTAATAATGGTTACACTATTGGAGAAGGTAAAGGATGCAGATGCAAAGGTAATTGCAAATGTAGAAAAAGTCCGCTTAATAAGTTGAAAGACTTAAGCGGCGACGGTCAAGTTACACGTAAAGATGTTTTGATTGGTAGAGGAGTTATTGAATCTCCAATGAAAAAGAAAACACCATTAATGCTTAAAGACGATTGCTATAGAAAAGTAAAAGCGTCATATAAAGTATTTCCTTCTGCTTATGCTAGTGGAGCTATTGCTAAATGTAGAAAGAATAAATAATGTATACTTCACCATTACAAGCGGTTCGCAAGACTGAAAAAGGAGCATCGTTAAAAAGATGGTTCGCTGAGAAGTGGACAGATGAAAAAGGTAACGAATGTGGTTCTTCTAAAAATAAGAACACTAAAGTTTGTAGACCATCTAAAAGAGTAAATAGTGATTCTCCAAAACCTTGGGGAGAGATGAATAAATCAGAGAAAACAAAAGTAATATCAGCAAAGAAAAAGGTTGGTATGGGTGCTAGAAGATCTAGTAAGAGTAATGTTTCTTAATTATAAATAACTAATAAATAAAAAGATATGGCAATTATTCCAGCAGACGAAAAAGTCTTCATGGTAGACAAAAGAACTAACACAACTTATGGTGGTAGTGCAGCGTTACAAGCAATGCAACAATGGTACACAATGCAAGATGTTGCAGATAGTGTACAACCTTATAAAGTATTTACCGCTTTAGTAAGACAGCAAGGAAATAACTCGTTTGGTAATATAGGTGGCGGTGATTTAATTGTAGGTAAAACTTACAATATAGCTGGTCCAGGAGGCGATTTTACAAATGTAGGGGCTCCGAATAATGATATTGGAACTTCATTCATAGCTACTGGTACCACGCCAGCTAGTTGGAACGGGGCTACTTTAAATTATAATGATGGGGCACCAACAGCAACAATATTAGAAAATACCATTGGTAATATATGGTTTGAATATTCAGCAGCAGGAATATATAATATCAAATCTGATAACTTATTTATATTAAATAAAACATTTATAAATGGTGCAAGTCTTACTAATTATTCTGTTTTTAATCAATTTGTAGGTATTTCTGGAGGTTCAAATCCGGGCTTTAGAGGGTACTTTTTTAATCAGGATGCACCAGACGCGGTTATATTAAATACATTAAAGAACGCTGGCAGTTTTGAGGATGATATAATAAATGACCCTATATGTATTGAAATAAGAGTATATAACTAATGAGACCAAAGATATTAAACCATTCTGCAGCAAATAATTATATGGTTGCGCACGAGTGTTCTTGTGATGGATCACCATTAAAGAAGACTGCTGCTTGGACACGTAAAGAGGGGAAAGACCCAAAAGGCGGATTGAATGCTAAAGGTGTTGCTAGTTATAGAAGAGAAAATCCTGGAAGTAAACTACAAACTGCTGTTACTAAAAAACCATCGGAATTAAAACCAGGTAGCAAAGATGCAAAGCGTAGAAAATCTTTCTGTGCTAGAATGTCTGGTATGCCAGGACCAATGAAGAAACCAAACGGAGAACCAACAAGAAAAAAACTTGCATTAGACAAGTGGAACTGTTAATAAATAAAAAGATATGTCAATAATACCAGCAACAGACAAAGTTTATATGGTCCGTGAAGACGTTAACACTACTTACGGAGGAAGTGAGGCTTTAAAAGTTTTACAAAATTGGTACACAATGCAGGATATTATTGATACCGTAGGCTTCATAAGTTATTCTGGTGGTTTATATGCTCAAACAGCAAACTCAATTCCTGTGACAGCAACTACAACAGAATCTACATTAATAGGTACAGGAGTAGGAAGTTTATCTATTCCTGCAAATGTATTTCAAATAGGAGATAGTTTTAGAGCTGTCTTTGGTGGCGTTATGAATGCTGCGAATAATCAAACTATTAGAATAAGAGTTAAAGCAGGATCTGTAACGTTATTAGATAGTGGAGTGCAGTCTTTAACTAATAGTATTGTAAATGATATATTTACATTAAAACTAGATTTCACTATAAGACAACTTGGAGTTGCAGGAGTTGCTTCCATTGTATCTATAGGATCGTTTCATTACGTTAAAACGTCTAATGCTTCTCCGCAAGGATTTGCATTTAATGTTGTAAATAATACAACATTTAACACAACAATAAGTAACACACTAAATGTTACAGTTGAATGGGGAAGCAATAACGCTGGTAATTCTATATACAGTGACATTTTCGTACTAAACAAAACATATTAAAAATTAAAACATGGCAATAATATATAGTTATCCTAAAGTCATACCTACGTTGTCTGATGCAGTGATAGGAACTCAATTTGATGAAAATGGAAATCCTACTAAAACATTCTTAATATCAGACATCGTAAACCTAGCGGTTACATCTTTACCTCCTGGACCAACTGGTCCACAAGGAGCGACTGGTCCTGCCGGTCCGATTGGTCCTCAAGGACCAACAGGGTCTTCTGGATCTGCCGGACCTCAAGGACAACAAGGTGTGCCTGGTCCTGTCGGACCCGCTGGTTTAAACTGGCAAGGAGCTTGGAGTGCACTTAATAGTTATTCAATAGATGATGCAGTA
>JBIKJV010000219.1:0-3274 GCA_044360755.1 Phycisphaerales bacterium | reverse complement strand
CGAGCAATCGGCCACTAAAGACAACGCGAGGCCCTTGCGGACCTCGCGTGTCTTGAGTCGGGCTGGCGGGATTTGAACCCACGACCTTTTGACCCCCAGTCAAACGCGCTACCAAACTGCGCTACAGCCCGAGACCCAAGAGTGTAACAGTCGCCGCATTTCCGCGAGGGAATCGTGCATGGGCAGATTTTCGGACCGAGCAGGGCACCGTCCCGGCTCGGGTTGACTCACAGTGCCGAACGGGGCATCCGCACGAGTCTCGTCGACGATTCGATCCTCACGTGCCACAACCCGCCGGCTGCGGGTCTCGGCGACGCAGGAGCGCTGACAGGTCCGCCCCTTCCGCGAGGCCCTCTTCGACGAGGCGCAGGCAAATGCCTCGCCGATCGCCGAGGCGGCGCGGTCGCCGAGGGCACCCCAGGTCATGCAGCACGGCTGACGCGACGGGCAGCAGATGCGGCAGCGGTGTCCGGTGCAGCGGAAGCGCCACGCTAGCCGGCGGATCGGCACGGAGGAGAATGACAACCGAAGGGCGCATTCACAAGCGTGTGGACAATGATTATTGGTCAATATGAGACCTGCCGCGGATTCTTGCTTTTGACCCCGTATGAACGCTTGCATCCGCACGGTTCCGCGCCACATTCCACCCGGTTGGTCTCGGATTCCCTCCGGGAAGGACCGCCTGCCGTGCGGCAGGCGGATCACCAGCAGAGCCCTCCCTCTGCCAAGGTGCCTTCGATTCCCCTCGTCCCTTTAATTTCAGAACGGAGTTTCCACAATGCGTCTTTCCCGGTTTGACAAGCACATCGTTGCTGCTGCGGCTGTCGCCGCGGGCGTTGCTGCCTCGGCCAACGCCGCCCTGGTCTACAGCGGCATCGTCAACTTCGCCTGCGCGATGGACATCGATGGCACGTACATCAATGTCGAGACCAACCAGCTCTCCAACGGCCCGGGCGCGGGCGTTCCCGGCTGGGACGTCAACCCGTACCGCTCCAGCAGCGGCAGCGGCATGAACTTCTTCAGCCCGACCGGCGGCGGCATGGTCTCCGCGGTTGCGGGCACCGGCCCGGCCATCAACCTGGCCTCCGGAACCCTCATCGGCAGCACGAGCAACTTCAGCTCGTCCACTGCGACGATCGCCTTCGGCGGCGCCGCGGGCCAGTGGCAGTACGGCGCCGAGAACATCGTCGGCTTCCGCTTCGTCTCGCAGGCCGGCACCACCCACTACGGCTGGATGCGCTTCCTGATGGGCGCGCAGCCGGCGTCGGGCAACCTGGTCACCCGCACGGTGGTCGACTTCGCGTGGGAGAGCACTGCTGGCGAGTCGATCACGGCTGGCGTGGTCCCCGCCCCGGGCGCGCTCGCGCTGCTCGGCATCGCTGGCCTCGCCGGCGCTCGCCGCCGCCGCAACTGAGCCGCTGAAAGCGGCAGGGCATCGAAGGCGCCCAGTTGGGCATCCACAGGGGCAGTCCGCAAGGACTGCCCCTGCTTCGTTTTCCTAGGATGACTTTCGATGCCTGACCGCCCCGCGCGACGACTGCTGATCCTGGGCTGGGACGCCGCCGACTGGCAGGTGATCGATCCGCTGCTCGCCCGCGGGCAGATGCCGAACCTTGCTGCGCTGGTCGCGCGCGGGACGCGCGCGGACCTGCGGACGCTTGAGCCGAAGCTCTCGCCGATCCTCTGGTCCACCATCGCGACCGGCAAGACCGCCGACAAGCACGGCATCCACAACTTCGTCGAGCCGAACCCGAGCGGCGAGGGAATCCGGGTCGCCTCGAGCACTACCCGCAAGACGCGGGCACTCTGGAACATGCTCACGCAGCGTGGGCTGCGCGTCCACGCGGTGGGCTGGTACGCGTCGCACCCAGCCGAGCCGATCAGCGGCACGTGCGTCTCGAACCTGCTGTTCGAGGGCGCGCCGGCCGCGGTGGGCGCGCCGTGGCCCGAGCTCGCAGGCACGGTCGGCGGGAAACTGCGGCCCGGCACCGTCTTCCCATCCCGCGTGGCGCCGCACACCATCACCCGCGAGGCGCTCAAGGAACTCCTGCCCAACGTCGCCCAGGCCCCGCGCGGCGACACGCGTCCATCCACGCTCGCGCGCGAGTTCGCCCGCATGCTCACGCTCCACGGCGCGGCGATGCAGGTGGTGCGCGGCGGCGACTGGGACTGCGCGATGGTGTTCCACGACACCATCGACACCATCGGCCACCATTTCATGGAGTACCGCGCCCCCCGGATGCCGCACGTGAAGCCCGCTGACCTGCGCGTGTACGGCGACGTGATGGATCGCGTCTACCGCACGCACGACCGCCTGCTCGGCGATCTGCTCGCCGCCAGCGGCGAGGGCACGAGCGTGATGCTCGTGTCCGACCATGGCTTCCACTCCGGTGCCGACCGCCCCGTCATCCTCGACGTCACGAAGGAGGAGCGCGCCGCGCTCGAGAGCCGCTGGCACCGGACCTACGGCGTCGCCGTGTTCGCAGGCCCCGGCTTCGCGGCGGGCGCCCGGATCGGCGCGCCGACGCTGCTCGACGTCGCGCCCACCGCGCTCGCCGCGCTCGGCCTTCCCGTCGGCAAGGACATGGACGGCCGCGTCGTCGCGGAGGCGTTCGCCGATCCGCCGGCGATCACCAGCATCGACAGCTGGGACGCGGAGCCCGGCGACGCCGGCGAGCACCCGCTGGAGATGCGGCAGGACCCCTTCGAGGCCGCCGACGCGCTCAGGCAGCTCGTCGACCTGGGCTACATGGCAGACATGGGCGACGACCAGCGCAGGATGGTCGAGCTCACGCGCCGGGAATCGAACTACAACCTCGCCGTCGTCTTCATGACGACCGGCCGCGCAGCGAAGGCCGTGCCGCTCTTCGAGTCGCTCTGCGCGGAGCTTCCCGAGGATGCCCGGTTCGCGTCGCTCCTGGCGCAGGCGCGCTTCGCCGCCGCGGAGCACGAGCGCTGCCTCGACGCCGTCGACCGATGGGAGCTCCTGTCGCCCGGCAAGCCGGAACCCGCCGTCCTCCGTGCCGCGTGCCTCCTGGCGCTCGGCCGCGGCACGGACGCCTCGCGGGCCGTCGATGCGGCGATCACCGCCCACGCGCAGATGCCGGCGTACGCGCGCACGCTCGCGGAGCTCTGCGCGCGTGCCGGCCGCTGGCAAGAGTCCGCCGAGTTCGCGCGCAAGGCCATTGCGCACGACGCTTCCCTGCCCGAACCGCACGTCTCAGCCGCGCGCGCCGCGCTGGAGCTCGGCGACTTCGAGGCCGCCGCCGAGCAC
>JBIKJV010000310.1:0-3277 GCA_044360755.1 Phycisphaerales bacterium | reverse complement strand
ACCCAGAGCCAGCAGATCATCCGCCAGGTGCGTCTCGAGCTCGAGGAGATCCTGCGGCTGCTGCGCCGCTGACGGCGGGGCGACGCCGGGCGCCGTAGGGCGCTATAATCCCCACGCGCGGGCTCTCCCCGCCGCGCGGTTCACAAGGTTCGGTCGGACGGGACGTGGCGCAGCCTGGTAGCGCACTTGCATGGGGTGCAAGGGGTCCCGAGTTCAAATCTCGGCGTCCCGACCAACACTTACGCGCATCCTCGGTTTCCTCCGTGTCCACTTTTCGGAGAGTTTGCCGGTGAGCCTCGCGGACACACTAAGTGCGGCGGGTTTAATCGCCAACATGCTAGGCGTTGGTATCCTGTTCAAGTACGGATTCCCGCAGCCTTCTCACGATCAGGGTGTCGGGCTTGTATTAGAGGACGGCACTATTCTGCCTGATGGACGGACTGTCGCTCAGCACAACCAGGACTCTCTCAATACCGCCAAGCGATACCGGCGGTTGGCATTCACGGCTCTTGTCTTGATTTTCGTTGGCTTTGCCCTTCAGCTAGCGGCGGTATGTGTTTAAACACTCCGTCAGATTGAAGGTGCTTAAAGTCGAGTTGCCAAAGATTTTTGCAAAGATAAACTCAAACAAGAAGTCTGGTGTTTCGATCGGAGGGTTGGCGTATGTCAGCTATCAGTCTGCAAGATGTGCTTACGCTTATTGCAGTGCTCGTGGGGCCCTGCCTCGGCGTTCTTTTGGCGTCCTATATGGAGAACAGAGCACGGACGACCGCGGAGAAGGTGCATGTATTACGCGTCATGTTGATGAACAAGGACCTTCTGCCTCACCCGCATGAGGTCGTTGCTGTCTTGAATACTATCGACGTCGTTTTCCATGGGCGACCTAAGGTGATCGATGCATGGAACTCTTTCTATCAGACCATCTTGTTTCCAGACACTGCAAAACATCTTGCTGCTTGGGAGGTTTTGTTGCGAGCAGTAGCGTCAGACATCGGATATAAGAATATAAAAGATATCAACCTAAATAGAGTTTATCGGCCGCAGGTCCAGTTAGACGATCTTTTATTAGATAGGAAGATCAGAGGCGAATTGCTTCGGGTTCTTGAGGCATCAGAAACGCTTTCGCACCCTCCGCAATCGACGGGGTCAGGTCCGCGTTAGGTGTTTTGTGCGCCTGCGGGTCTAAGTTCGGCGCTGCGCGGTCGATGCGTGGGCTGGCGGATTGAAACTGGCGAAAATTTTCTGGCATTGTTTGTTGATTGGGCGGGCCCGTATGCCCGCAGTGCGCGTTCGGGCTTGCGGGCCTCGGGGGTGGGGTCGGCGAGCCGGATTGGGTCGAGGGGGTGACGGCGCATGGTGCAGTCATAGCGCGGCATCAGGGTTCGTGCCTTCCCCATTTCTCGGCGAATCGGTCAAAAATAGGCTGGTCCAGAGCGGTCAGGGGCTTGATATGAAGCGGTTACGTCAAATTGGAGTCGCGATCGTCATCGTGGCGCTCGCCGGATGCGGGACAACAGAAAAATCGGCCACGGACATTGATGACCTAGAGCGTTGTGCTCGCGCTATTGTGCTTGAAGCGGAGGCATACGAGCGGCACGACCGTGTGAAGCGTCTTGGCGAGGTAAGCCCAGCTTTAAGCGTGGCGTGGCAGGCGGTTGTGGCAACTGACCGCTACCGTGCCAACGCCTGCTTTGCTTTCCCGCCCGACGCGTTCAGCCCGGCGGACTAGCGATGGCGTGTCATGAATTGAAGACAATCCAATGAAAACAATATCCACTGACGTAAGGCGCTATTTCTTTATCGTCGCGCGCCTATCGTTAGTTTTAGGAATCCTTGCAGCATTGGGGAACGCCTACCAGGTTCTCGATCACTGGTGGAAAGAAGAGCAATCAATTCAGAGACAAACGATGTCCATGAACTGTGCTTTGCGATATTCGGATAGAGATCTCGAACGCGTGCAGTTCAGCGCCAATACGAAAGATCTTTTCGACATTTCGCGACTCGGCTGCGGATATGGCATAGACGGAAAAACATTTTTGGTAAGGCGCGAGGAGTTGAGCTTGCACAGAGAAGGTAGGTTGCTACAACCGAACGCTTACCCGAAGATTGATTTAAGACAAAATTTTCTTGCGTTCTTTGCTTGCGCCGCTCTCGTTAACTTGCTCGGGTTGATTGTTTTCGGTGCGTATCGGGTGGTGCGTTGGGTGTGGGGGCGGCCGACGGTGAAATAAAGGGGCTCATCTTCTTTAACAACTGGAGGGTTTATGTTTGGCTACAGCTCAAAGGCCCGAAATCTCCAATTATCGGTCAGATATGCGGAAGCTCGATTGGACACTGATTACGGCGAGGAAGAGATTCGTCGTGCAATAGTGCATGCGAGAGAGGACATTGTCTTGTTATGCTCGCATATGGATGATGTCAATAATCAGTTAACTTGGATACGCATTTTGTTATTGGTGATAGCCGCCTTGGGTGCTGCGATTGTCTTTGATTGGGCACCGTGAAGAAGCAGATAAGGTATCGGATTGAACGAATGACGGCGTGGTATGTCGTCGCGGTACCGTGCCTACGCCGGAGCATTAATGTTCTTAATCTCGGCACTGCTTGCAGGCTTGAAGCCCGCACTTGCGGGCTCTTCGCGATCGGAACCGATCGAACGGGTTGACACGCGGCGGCTCGGTCGGGCGTATCTTGATGCGCCAGGCCGAAGGCAGCCGACGCCGCTCTGTATTGAGTAAGGGCAGGGTATTGAGTCTGATCCCGGCGAGGGCAGGTGGGTCACTGCGGCGGAGTATCGGAAGTTTGTAGCCAGCGGTGACTAAGGCGGAGTGGTCGCCTCTATCGTGGGAATCTGCGGTAACTGTTTTTTCCGTCGGCCCCCGCGCGATACACCCGGTTCCTGTGGGCTTCGCCTGTCGATTTAGGGGCGTCCAACAGGTGATTGACTCCGATCATGAAGGCCACGAGTTGGCATTGAGCTCCATCCGGCGCCACCAGGACAACCACAGGGCGCCCTTATCGGGACATCCGCGCTCCCGGCCGCGGTACCATTACGGCCGCGTGGCCGCCTCCACCCCTCTCATCCGCTATTGCCTCGACGGTCGCTGGCTTGCTCCCGGTGAGCCGGCGTTCGCGCCCACGAGCGGGCTCGTCACGGCCGGCGAGGGCTGGTTCGAGACGCTGCGGGTCGAGAACGGCCATCCCATGTTCCTCGAGGCCCACCTCGCGCGATTGTCCCGCTCGGTCGAGGCCGCGCTCGGTGCCGAGGCGGCGGCGG
>JBIKJV010000435.1:0-3280 GCA_044360755.1 Phycisphaerales bacterium | reverse complement strand
ATTATAACCATCTTTTGCAGCATTGTTACTTACATATGTAGAAAATGTGGTTTTTCCAGCACCCGAAGGCGCAATAAACAACGCAAATTCCCCATAAGCTAATCCACCATTCATATCAGAATCCAAAGCAGATATCTTTGTAGGAATAGGATGTCTTTCTCCTTCTTCCAAATGTCGATAATCCCCAGGAACAAAAGCCTCCAAAGGATTTTCATCAACAGCTGAAATTATATTTCTCTGAAGAAGTGTTGGTAGTTCATCAAATTTTTCATATTTCCCTTGAATAACCAATGCTTTGATTTCATCCAAACAAGAAAATACGTTCTTAGAATTTATAAAGTTTACAACATTATCTTTAACCCATTTAGGTTCTTCGACATGAGCTTTTTGAATATCTTTCAAATACTCTATAAAAAGCTCTCTGTCATATTCGTTTTGAGCGTTAGCTAAAATCCTTTCTTTAATTGTATCGTAGAAAGGAATCTTGTTGTTTACTTTATAATGATTTTTCATTGATACAACAAGTCTTTGTGCCAATGTATTTGTAAAATGCTCCGAAGAAAGTTTATTTATTATCTTGCGACCAAATGAATCATCCCTTACAACACCATTTCCCTTAACTTCTTTAGAACCTATAATTAAGTTCAAAACTTTTAATTCATATTCTTCACCAAAAAAACCTAATCCTATATTTTTATCTTCAAAATGTTTCATAGTTTTACCTGTATTAAGATAAATAGATAATGGTTTAACATTTTAAGACAGAAAAACGTTCAAAAAAAAAACCCCTTCTTTTTAGAAGGGGACAAATATTTTTAAATCATTATCGATTCTTCGATTATCTCTTTTTCTGAACTGTTGACAGTGTAATTATTATTTTTACTTCTTTGGTATAAAAACCTATTTTCGTATGAATCCATATTTATATATTCTTTAATTAAAGTTCGGATTCCTTTGAAGTATATATTTTCAACCTTAATGAGTTCAGATTCGACTTTTCTGATATCTTTCTCGATTGAAGCTGTTTTGATGTTATCCCCCATCTTTTCAACCTCTTGATGAGCATTTCTCATAACCTGGAGCTTCAATCTTAAATTCATAGCTCTTTCAGAAAATGATGAGAACTCAGAAATATCATGGTATTCAATAGAACTTCTCATGTCTTCATTAGGAGAATTAAAACTAGTATTGAAATCTTTCCAAATAACTCCGATTGGTGGTACAAAGGTGGTTCCGTTGTAAGAAAAGTCATCTGCACTTATTGAATACCTAAAAATTTCTCTTTCGTAGTAATTACTCTGAAGCGTTTTTTCAAGACTTTTGAGTATATCTAATTCTTCTTTTGTAATCTTTCCGTATTGAGCTTTTTCTCTAAGTACATCAATTTTGTTATTCAAATCTTTCAAATCGTTAAACATTCCATTATCTCTTCTTACTAAAGAACGTCTGTCAATAATTACGAATGTGTACTTATTATTTTTTTGTTTGAACCAATTGTCAACATTTTGTCTATAACCAACCAATTCTTGTGTCGCACTATTTTCAGTCTTAATAGTTTTATTGGCATCAGATATCGACATCATATCTCCGAGTAATAACGTTCTTTCAGACTTGTTAAGATTGTAAAGATACTGTTCAGTACCATTTCTTAAAATTAGTCTAAAAATTTCTGAAATAGCTTCTCCCAATTCTATAGCTTCCCATGAATTTTCAAAAGTATTAGTGTAATTAACATGATTCATTACAGAATCATCTCCCTTCAAATGGATTTTTTTGTCTAATAATTTTGATAAATTGAATTCCTCTGGAAATGGAGCATCAAAATCTCTTTCCGATGAAGTTACTATTTCATCATTGTAAAGTAATCTAAATGTAAACCTGTTAGGTTTCCTTGTGTAGTCACGCATTTTTAAAAGTTTTTTTAAAGGGTTTAAAGAAATAATTAATTGATTTATATTTATCGACTATAGCATCGTGTATTCCAGTTTTTTTCATTTTTGAAATCATTTCAGCTGCATCTTTAGCTTCAATTTTTTCATCAGAAAAATAATTTAAGTTCTTTAGATTTAATATACATTCATCTGTAATAAACTCAAGATTTGACAAGTCAACAATTCTTTTATTTATTTCAAGAATATTATTTCCTTGTACTCCATCTGTAATACCATTTAAAATATTTTGGTATGAATTATACATCGATTGATATTTTAAACCTCTTTGTTTCAAATCTTCCTTTAATAAAGAAAATTTTTCTTTGTCATTGGAGATAACATCAGCATTTTTAACAAAGTTCAAACAAATATGTTTAATTTCTTCTAAATTTAAAACTTTTTCTTTTAAAACTGGAAATAAATTGAATAATGTTGTTTCTTTTATACCCTTTACATTTTTTATTTCATCAGATTCATCGCCACAAATCGTTTTAATTATGGCAATATTCTCATAAGGAAACCCATAAAACTTTTTGAAATTTTTATGATCTATTATTAGATGAACTCTATCTTTATCTTTTTCATATCTTTCAACCTCCCTGGTCTTATTTTTGAATTTTTTATTCAGATAATAAACATCTACATCTTTTGAAATTAATTGAAGCAAATCAAAATCTCCAGTGACAATTGTTATTTTTTCATTTGAAGGTTTATTTCTTACATAATAACCAATAACATCATCAGCTTCTACAACTTTATCTTCATAAACTAAGCAGAAATGTTTCAGATAGGATTTCAACTCTTCCTTTTGAGATTTATATTTCTGATTCTTCTCAGTTTCCTCTGCATTCAATTTTCTTTCTTCTCGCTTAAGTTTATACGCAGAATAGATATTTCTTCTTAAGGAGCCACTTTTTTCTCCATCGAAGACTATTTTAAGATGAGAGTACCGATCTGAATCAACAATAGATCTTAATTTTGATAAAAAAAGTAAAACTCCGTTGATATTCTTTTCATATTCTTTTGTATTGCTTGTGGCTTCAAAAGAATTTTTGAACAAGGAGTTTCCATCTACTAATAAAGTTTTCATTTTTCAAATTGTTTCACGTGGAACATTAAAAATTATCTTCGCACCATATAGGAGTTTTTTCACCTACATATGCACCAGATACATTATAACTAAAGTATTCTAATGCATCTTCTTCAGACATATCTTTCATTAGAATTTCAATACATTTTGTTACGGAATAGATAATTCTTAACGAATTTTCATCGATACCTATAATGGCATCATTAAACCCATCTGCAATCAATAATTCTTCTTCAGAATAACGTTCTAAAATTTCTTC
>JBIKJV010000081.1:0-11353 GCA_044360755.1 Phycisphaerales bacterium | reverse complement strand
CGATCATGGGGGCCCTGGGGGACGGTTTCAGGCGTGCACCGCGCCGCGTTCCATGAGCCGCATCACGAGGTCGGCCGGGTCGATCGCGGCCCGAATGTGCGCCAACGCGCCGGGATCGTGGGCGATCTTCGCCAATCGTGCGAGCAACTTGACGTGCTGCCAAGGCTGATCGGCGTTCCCAAACATACCAATAATAATCGTGCTAGGCGGCTCCAAAGGCTCAAACAGCACTCCGTGGCGCACCAGCATCGGGATCACCAGCGACTGCGGGAGCCCTCGGACGATGGCGTGGGGGATCGCCACGCCACCGGGCAGGGCGGTGGGGCGGATCCGTTCGCGCATCCGAAGCGCCTCATGCAACTCGCGCGCACCCACCCCCAGCGTCCTGGCACCCAGCGCGGCCAAGCGCGCCAGCGCGTCGTCCAACGGGATCGGTCCGTCCTCGACAAGGCCGACGCCGCGTTCCAGGCTTGAGGCGAGCTCCACGTCGATAAGGGTAGCGCGGTTTGGTTCCGCTCCCCATGCGTGGGTTCCTTGACGGTGGATTGCCGTGGCCCCTACCATCTTGGGCGGACTTTGTGAAAAATGGCACGAGCCGTTTTCGGCGCGTGCCAATCGCCACTGACGGACCCACTCCCCGATGAGCCGATTCCTGTTCCCTCGCTGGTCGAACGCGCTGCTTCCGTTCATTCTGGTTGTCGGCGCGACCGCTCCTCTCTATGCGGTCCTCATCGTCGCGTACGGGTTCAGCCCGAAGACGCTCGATGGGCAGTACGCGCCGGAGCAGCCCGTCCCGTACAGCCACGCGCTGCACGTCGGCAAGCTGGGTCTCGACTGCCGCTACTGCCACAACACCGTCGAGACCACGTCGCACGCCGCGGTGCCGCCGACGCAGACGTGCATGAACTGCCACACGCAGATCCACCGCGAGAGCCCCAAGCTCGCGAAGGTCCGCGAGAGCTACGAGACCGGCATGCCCATCGAGTGGATCAAGGTCCACAAGATCGGGGACTATGCCTACTTCAACCATGCGGCGCACGTCACCCGCGGCGTCAGCTGCGTCGAGTGCCACGGCCGGGTCGACCAGATGGAGGTCGTGCAGCGCGCCGTGCCGCTCTCGATGGGCTGGTGCCTGGAGTGCCATCGCAATGCCGAGGACCACGTGCGCCCGCCGGCCGAGGTCTTCAACCTCGCCAAGCCCACCAGCGACTGGACCAAGGACGAGCGCCTGGGCCTGATCCGCAAGTACGACATCCACCCGAGCGAGAACTGCTCGACCTGCCACCGCTGATCGCGGTTCCACGGCACCACCCCACAGGGAAGACACGACATGCACGACGGTTGCAGCCACGGTGAAGTCACGAACGAGACCCCGGCCCGCGAGGTCGGCGGCCCCGCCCGCCGCTCGGCGTACTGGCGGTCGGTCGAGCAGCTCGCCAACACGCCCGAGTTCCAGGAGTACATGCACCGGGAGTTCCAGCCCGGTGCATCGGAACTGACGGGCGACGAGCGCCGCAACTTCATCAAGATCATGGGCGCGTCCTTCGCGTTCGCGGGCCTTGCCGCCGCCGGCTGCCGCCGCTGGCCCGAGTCGAAGTTCGCCGAGTACGCGTCGCGTCCCGCCAACCGCACGCCCGGCGTGCCGGTGACCGTCGCCACCACGTTCGAGCTGGCGGGCATGGGCTTCGGCGTGCTGGCCACCAGCTACGACGGCCGCCCGATCAAGCTCGACGGCAACCCGGTCCACCCGTCGTCGCCGCTCGCCGGCGGTGCCTCGGCGATCGATCCCGCGGTGCTCGCGCAGCGCGGGGCGCCGCAGGTCGGCCCGTCCAGCGCCATGTTCCAGGCGCGCGTGCTCGAGCTCTACGACCCCGAGCGCAGCCGCATCGCGATGCAGGCCGGCAAGCCCTCCGACGCGAAGGCGTTCGATGCGTGGCTCGACGCGCGCCGCACCGAGTGGAAGAAGGACGGCGGCGCCGGGCTCGTGGTCGTCGCCGACCCGAGCGGCTCGCCCTCGATGGAGGCCGCCCGCGAGCGCCTGCTGAAGGACTTCCCGAAGGCCACCGTCGTGCAGTGGTGCGCCGTGAACGACGACAACGCGCTCGAGGGCAACGCCGCCGCGTTCGGCTCGCCCCGCCGTGCGCTGCCGAAGTTCGACCAGGCCGAGGTCATCCTGAGCCTGGACAGCGACTTCCTGCACGAGTGCGGCTGCAGCGTCGCGAACGCGCGCGCGTGGGCCGCGGGCCGCACGCTGGTCAAGCGCGAGGGCGGCAAGCTGGTCGCCAAGGACCCTGCGTCCGCGCGCATGAGCCGCGTCTACCAGGTCGAGGGCCTGCTCACGGTGACCGGCATGAACGCCGACCACCGCATCGCGATCAAGCCGTCGCAGGTCGCGCCCTTCGCCGCCGCGGTCGCCGATCGCCTGGGTGTCGACGGCGCGCGCCAGATGGCCACGTTCGCGCCCAAGATGGGCGAGCATGACGCCGAGATCGTCGACGCGCTGGTCGAGGACCTGAAGAAGGCCGGCCGCAAGGCGCTGGTCGTCGCGGGCCACCGCCAGCCGCCGGTCGTGCACGCGATCGCCGCCGCCATCAACGCCAAGCTCGGCGCGTTCGGCAGCACCGTCGAGACGGCCGCCTTCAAGGGCGAGCCGTGCGGCGCCGGCATCCAGCGCGCGGTCGCGGCGCTGAACGGCGGCGGCGTCGACACGCTGGTCGTGATGGGCGCCAACCCCGTTCTCGATGCCCCCGCGGACCTCGGTTTCGCGGCGGCCATGAAGAAGGCGAAGAACGTCGTCCACCTGGCCTACCGCGACGACGAGACCACGCGCGCCGGCGTCACGTGGCACCTGCCGATGACGCACTTCCTGGAGAGCTGGGGCGACACGCGCGCGCAGGACGGCACCGTCGCCGTCGCGCAGCCGCTCGTCGCGCCGCTCCTGGACCCCGCCGACGGCGGCCGCAGCGCGCTCGAACTGATGGCCGCGCTGGCCGGCGACGAGCTGCGCGATGGACACGCGCTGGTGGCGCGCACGCACATGGCGCGCCTGGGCAAGACCGGCGACGCCTTCGAGCGCGCGTTCCGCGCCGACCTCGAGCGCGGCACCTGTGAAGGCACTGCCCGCAAGCCCGAGCAGACGCCCGCCGCGTCCGGCGCGGGCAAGGCGATGGCCGCGTGGAGCGCGCCGTCCGACGCCGAGGGCCTCGACCTGGCCTTCTTCGGCGACGGCAAGATGATGGACGGCCGCTTCGCCAACATCGGCTGGCTGCAGGAGCTGCCCGACGTCGTCACCAAGATCACCTGGGACAACGCGCTGCTGATGTCCACCGGCACCGCAGCCAAGCTGGGCGTCGCGTCCGGCGACATGGTCTCGCTCACCGTCGCGGGCGGCGCCTCGGGCGTCGACGCGGCCGCGTGGGTCGTGCCCGGCATGGCGGACGGCACTCTGGGCCTGGCGATCGGCTGGGGCCGCGGCGAGGCCGCCGGCTCGGTCGGCGCGGGCGCCGGCTTCAGCGCCGCCCCGCTGCGCACCGCCAAGGCGATGTGGATCGCCTCCGGCGCGAAGGCCGCGAAGGGCTCCGGCACCTACGCCTTCGCGCACACGCAGGACCACGGCGTCGCCGATGCCGCCGTCCCGAGCGTGCCGCGCGACTCGATCCAGGAGCGCCTGCCGACCCTCATCCGCGAGGCGTCGCTCAAGCACTTCCAGCAGCACCCCGACTTCGCCAAGCACGCGACGCACGTCGTGCACCGCCTGTCGCTGTGGGAGGAGTCGAACCTCGACGGCGCCAAGCACCGCTGGGCGATGACGATCGACCTGTCGGCGTGCACCGGCTGCAGCGCGTGCGTCGTCGCGTGCCAGGCTGAGAACAACATCCCGATCGTCGGCAAGGACCAGGTGGCCCGCGGCCGCGAGATGCACTGGATCCGCATCGACCGCTACTTCAAGGGCGGCGACGCATCCAAGCCCGACGCGTACCGCGTCCAGCCCGTCACGTGCGTGCAGTGCGAGAACGCGCCCTGCGAGCAGGTGTGCCCGGTGGCCGCCACCGTGCACGACCAGGACGGCCTGAACAACATGGTCTACAACCGCTGCATCGGCACCCGCTACTGCAGCAACAACTGCCCGTACAAGGTCCGTCGCTTCAACTTCTTCGACTACAACCGCCGCGACCCGGTGCGCGAGGGCGACATCCTCATGACGAAGCCCGAGTACTACGTCAAGGATGGCCCGAACGACTGGACGAAGATGCAGTTCAACCCCGAGGTCACCGTGCGCATGCGCGGCGTGATGGAGAAGTGCTCCTTCTGCACGCAGCGCATCCAGGCGGCCAAGATCTCGACCAAGAACCGCTGGGTCCGCTCGGGCGGCATCGATGGCGCTGCCCCCACCTGGACGATCGAGGACGGCACCGTGCAGACCGCCTGCCAGCAGGCCTGCCCGACAGGCGCGATCGCCTTCGGCGACCTGAACGTGGCCGGCAGCGACGTGCTCGAGCTGCAGCGCACCAAGCGCAGCTACGACCTGCTCGAGGAACTCAACACCAAGCCCCGCCTGAAGTACCTGGCCCGCGTGGACAACCCGGCCGTCGATCACGACGCCCACGACCACGGCCACGGACACGACCACGGCGGGCATGGCCACTCCGATCAGAAGCCCGCCGGCCACACCGCCGTGCCGGCGAAGGGAGGTAACGCGTGACCACGATCCCGCACGACCACGGCCACGGCATCCGCGGCTTCGCCGACGTCGACAACACCGCCGACGTCCCCGGCAAGCGCGCCCCGCTGGTCCTGGGCATGGACACGTTCGGCGAGGTGACCCGCGCGGTCGTCCGCTCCAACGAGTCCAAGCGCCCGCCCATGGCATGGACGGTGATGTTCGCCATCAGCCTGATGATGGTGGGCGCCCTCGGCTTCGCCGTGAACTACCTGATCTTCACGGGCGTCGGCGTCTGGGGCCTCAACAACCCCGTGATGTGGGCCTTCGACATCACCAACTTCGTGTTCTGGGTCGGCATCGGCCACGCGGGCACGCTGATCAGCGCCATCCTCTTCCTGTTCCGCCAGAAGTGGCGCACGGGCATCAACCGCTTCGCCGAGGCGATGACCATCTTCGCAGTCATCTGCGCCGGCCTCTTCCCCGGCATCCACGTCGGCCGCGTGTGGCTGGCGTACTGGCTGTTCCCCATCCCGAACCAGATGGAGATGTGGCCGCAGTTCCGCAGCCCGCTGCTGTGGGACGTGTTCGCGGTCAGCACCTACTTCACGACGTCGCTGCTGTTCTGGTACGTCGGCCTGATCCCCGACCTGGCCACGATGCGCGACCGCGCCACCAACAAGGTGAAGCAGATCGGCTACGGCCTGTTCGCGCTGGGCTGGCGCGGCTCCAACCGCCACTGGCACCGCTACGAGCGCGCGTACCTGCTGCTGGCCGCGCTGGCCACGCCGCTGGTGCTCTCGGTGCACAGCGTCGTGTCCTTCGACTTCGCCACCAGCCAGCTCCCCGGCTGGCACACCACCATCTTCCCGCCGTACTTCGTCGCGGGCGCCATCTTCAGCGGCTTCGCGATGGTGGTGACGCTGGCCGTCCCGGCGCGCCAGCTCTTCGGCCTGAAGGACCTGATCACGCTGCGCCACCTGGACAACATGAACAAGGTCATCCTGGTGACCGGTTGCATGGTCGGCTACGCGTACTCGATGGAGTTCTTCATCGCGTGGTACTCGGGCGCGCTGTACGAGAAGTTCGCCTTCGTCAACCGCGCGTTCGGCCAGTACTGGTGGGCCTACTGGATCATGGTCAGCTGCAACGTGATCACGCCGCAGCTCTTCTGGTCCAAGAAGGTGCGCACCAGCATCCCGCTGATGTTCATCCTCAGCCTGTTCGTGAACGTCGGCATGTGGTTCGAGCGCTTCGTCATCATCGTGACCAGCCTCGCCAACGACTTCCTGCCCACCAGCTGGGACCGCTTCGTCCCGACGTGGGTCGACATCTGCACCATGCTCGGCGCGTTCGGCCTCTTCGGCGTGCTGTTCCTCCTGTTCTGCCGCTTCCTCCCGATGATCGCCATCGCCGAGGTCAAGACGGTCATGCCGCAGGCGGACCCGCACTGGGAGGGCTACGGCCACGGCCACGGGGCCGGGGCGCACGCGGCAGCCGCGCATTCGCACGACGGAGGCAACCAGTGACCACCCTCACCCCGACGCAGGGCACCGGCACCGCCGGCGCCCAGGCCCCCGCCCGCCTCTACGGGCTGCTGGCCGAGTTCGAGAACCCCGCGCAGCTGATGGCCGCGGCCGAGAAGGTCCGTGACGCCGGCTACCGCTACTGGGACTGCCACACGCCGTTCCCGGTGCACGGCCTGGACCAGGCGATGGGCATCAAGCGCACCATCCTGCCGGTGTGCGTGTTCGTCGCGGGCGCGACGGGCTGCATGGCCGGCTTCGCGCTGCAGCTGTTCACCAACTCGTTCGGCCTGACCATCTGGGCGATGGTCTGGGTCACGGGCTACCCGTTCCTGATCAGCGGCAAGCCGCTGCTCTCGATCCCGGCGTTCATCCCGGTCATCTTCGAGCTGACGATCCTGTTCTCCGCGCTCTCGACTGTCGGCCTGATGCTGCTGTTCAACGGCCTGCCCTGGCTCCACAACCCGCTGTTCCGCAGCGAGCGCTTCCGCCGCGCCAGCGACGACCGCTTCTTCATCTCGATCGAGGCGCGCGACCCGCGCTTCTACCGCACCAAGACCGAGCAGCTGCTGAAGTCGCTCGGCGCGACCGCCGTCGAAGCGGTGGAGGACTGACGTGTTCAAGCTCCCCAGGATCTTCGTCTACATCGCCATGATCGCGACCGTCATCGCGATCCTGCCGCCGCTGGTCATCGCGCGCGCGCGCGCCACGCCCAGCCCCAACCGCCCCATCCACATCTTCTGGGACATGGACTTCCAGCCGAAGTACAAGACCCAGACCCCGAACCCGCTGTTCGCCGACGGCCGCTCGATGCGCCCCGTCGTGGAGCACGCGGTCGCGCAGGGCGAGGCCTACCTCGACTCGCACATGTACGAGGGCGTGCTGAACGGCGACTGGGCCACCACGCTGCCCGCCTCGATGAAGATGGACGCGGCGCTGCTGGCCCGTGGCCAGGAGCGCTTCGGCATCTACTGCGCGGCATGCCACGGCTACGCGGGCTTCGGCGACGGCGCCGTCAACCAGCGTGCGCTCGAACTGGTGTCCAACGTCAACGGCCCGGTGAACGGCACCACCTGGGTGGCCGCCAAGAACCTCCACGACGAGACCGTCCGGACCCAGTCCATGGGCCAGGTCTTCAACACCATCACGCACGGCATCCGCAACATGGCCGGCTACGGCGCGCAGATCCCGGTCGCCGACCGCTGGGCGATCGCCGCGTACGTGAAGGCCCTGCAGCTGAGCCAGGACGCCTCCGCGTCCAACTGAACCGACCTCCCGAGCCCCGAGACACGGAACCCACCCATGGCCCACTCGACCACGAACGCGGTTGACCTGTCGGACGCCAACCTCTCCGGCGCCCGCCTGGCCGGCAGCGCACGCACCCTCATCGGCGCCGGCCTGGTGCTGCTTGGCGCCGGCGCATGGCTCGGCTGGCGCGCGAACGACCCCGCGTTCTTCGCCAAGAGCTACCTGCTGGCCTTCCTGTTCGCGCTGGCCATCTGCCTGGGCGCGCTCTTCTTCGTGACGGTGCAGCACCTGACGCGTGCCGGCTGGAGCGTGGCGGTGCGCCGCCCCGCCGAGGCGATCGCGCAGAACCTGCGCTGGCTGTGGGTGTTCTTCCTGCCCATCGTGTGGATGGCATGGACGCACCGCCTGGACATCCTGTACCCCTGGGCGAACCTTGAGCACGTGCGCAGCATCGCGCCGGCCGAGGCCGACCTGCTGGAGAAGAAGGCCGTGTTCTTCGAGCTGCCGTTCTTCTTCGGCCGCGCCGCCGCGTACTTCCTGGTCTGGGGCGTGCTGGCCAGCATCTTCTGGCGCGCCAGCGTTCGCCAGGACACCGAGGGCGGCACGCGCCTCAGCGCGTTCTGCCGCAAGATCTCCGGCCCGGGCATGATCCTGTTCGGCGTCACCTCGACGCTCGCCGCCGTCGACTGGGGCATGAGCCTCTCTCCCGCCTGGTTCAGCACGATGTTCGGCGTCTACTTCTTCGCGGCGTGCGCCACCTGCGGCATCAGCTTGATCACGCTCAGCTGCCTGGCGCTGCAGCGCGCCGGCCTGCTGCGCGGCGTCATCACCACCGAGCACTACCACGACCTGGGCAAGATGCTGTTCGCCTTCGGCATCGTGTTCTGGGCGTACATCGCCTTCAGCCAGTTCATGCTGATCTGGTACGGCAACATTCCCGAGGAGACCGTCTGGTACATGCCCCGCCAGGTGGGCGGGTGGTACTGGCTCAGCTGGGCCCTCCTGTTCGGGCACTTCGTGATCCCCTTCCTCTTCCTGATCTCGCGCTGGACCAAGCGCATCCGCGGTTCGCTGGCGTTCGGCTGCGCGTGGATGCTCTTCTTCGGGTTCGTAGACCTCTACTACCTGATCATGCCTACCGTTCCCCACGACGCGGGCGAGTACAGCAGCTGGTCGGAGTTCGCCGACCACTACGCCGGCGAGTCCACGCGCTTCGCGGACCCGATCGTCTGGACGCTGGCGCTGGGCATGCTGTGCCTGGTGGTCGGCATGTCGCGCCGCGCGATCAGCGGCACCAGCGTGCTGCCGAAGGGCGACCCTTCGCTCGCCGAGAGCCTGGCCTTCCAGAACATGTGACGCACGGAGCCCCCGAACCATGAGCACCGCACAGACCAACGAGTTCGAGACCTCCACCGGCGTCCTGTGGGACGATCCCGAGGCAGGGCAGACCTGGCTCGTGACCATCGTCGGCGTCGTCATCCTTGCCGGCCTGGTGATCTTCCTGAGCGTCGTGTACTTCCGCGGCGAGGAGCACGAGGTCGAGGCCAAGGTCATCGACCCCGCGTACCTGGCGCTGGCCGACGCCAAGCAGGCACAGCAGTCCCTGCTGGCTTCCTCCGGCTCCTACTCCGTCGAGGTCGGCGGCCAGCAGGTGAAGCGCAACCGCATCCCGGTCGCGAAGGCGATGGAGATGCTGGCTGCGAACCCCGCGCTGGCCGTGCCCGCCGAGGGTGCGAAGAAGCCGAAGGCCGCCGCGCCTGGCGCGCCCGCCGCACCCGCCCCCGCGGCACCTGCGCCGGCAGCCAAGTCGCCTGCGCCCACCGCCCCCGCCACGCCGAAGTGATCCCCGCCCCGTGACCGCCCGCCGCACCATGCTCGCCACGCTCGCCGCGCTCGCCGCGGTGCTGTCCGCCGCGCCCGCGGCGGTGGCGATGCAGTTCGGCCCCGGCCGCAGCGGGTACGAATCGCCCGCTCCCACCACCGACGGCTTGCCCGAGCTCCAGGGCGTCACGATCGAGGACCGTCTGGACTCGCAGGTGCCGCTCGATGCGTGGTTCATCGACGACACCGGCAGCCGCGTGACCATCGCCGACGTCCTGCCCAAGGACCGCCCGGTGGTGCTGCAGATCGGCTACATGCGCTGCCCGCAGCTGTGCAGCCTGGTGATGAACGCCCTGCTGCGCTCCATGCAGGGCGTCGACTGGACGCCTGGCGTGCAGTACGACGTCGTGTCCCTGTCGATCTGCCCCGAGGAGAAGCCCGAGCTCGCCGCCGCCAAGAAGGCCGGCTACATCGCCGAGTACGGTCGCAAGACCCCGGCCGCCGGATGGCGCTTCCTGACCGGGGACGAGGCGCAGATCCGCCGCGTCGCCGACTCGGTTGGCTTCACCTATCGCCGCCAGCCGGACGGCGAGTACTCGCACGCGGCGGGCGTGTTCCTCGTCACGCCCGCCGGCCGCCTGAGCCGCGTGCTGTACGGCGTCAAGTACGAGCCGGCCGACCTCCGCATGGGCCTCCTCGAGGCCTCCGAAGGGCGCATCGGCACCACCATCGACCGCATCATCCTCTGGTGCCACGTCTACGACCCGAAGGCCGGCGGCTACGTGCTGCTTGCCATGCGCATCATGCAGCTCGGCGGCGCCCTGACGCTGGCCGTGCTGGGCGGCGGGCTGGGCTGGTTCTGGTGGCGCGAGGCGCGCGCGAAGCGCCTGGCGCCCATGGCCGCACCGCACGCACCGCAACACTGACCCCACGCCGCAGAGAGAGCGACGAACCATGTCCATGATCCTCCAGACCCTGACCCACATCGCCTCGGGCGCGCAGGCCGCGTCCGCGTTCGCGCAGGCCGCCTCCGGCCCCGAGCCCGCCAACATCTGGCAACCGGTCGCCGCGTCCACCAACGCCGCGGCGGTGGACTTCGTGTGGGACGTCATCAACTGGATCTGCTACTTCTTCTTCGTGCTGGTCGTGGCGCTGATGGTGGCGTTCGTCATCAAGTACCGCCACCGCGCCGGGGCGGCGTTCCGCACCGACTACCCGCACCACAACACGCCGCTCGAGCTGACGTGGTCGATCGTGCCGACGCTGCTCGTGATCGGCATCTTCTGGGTCGGCTTCAAGGGCTACCTGGACGTCACGACCGCGCCGAAGAACTCCTACGAGATCCAGGTCCAGGCGCAGAAGTGGGCGTGGAACTTCAAGTACCCCAACGGCGCGCAGAGCGACGACCTGTACGTCCCCGCCAACCGCCCCGTGCGCCTGGTCATGCGGTCCACCGACGTGCTGCACAGCCTGTACATCCCCGACTTCCGCGTGAAGAAGGACGTGGTGCCCGGCCGCTACAGCACGCTGTGGTTCCAGTGCGACTACCCGACCGGCGCGCCCAGCGAGAAGGGTCCCAAGGTCGACGGCCACCACCTCTTCTGCACCGAGTACTGCGGCACCGGCCACTCGAACATGAACCGCAAGGTCTACGTGCTGGCCGAGGCGGACTTCAACGCGTGGCTGACCGACCAGAGCCAGTGGATCGACAAGATCGCCGATGACGAGCTCTACTCCAAGGCGGGCCCGAAGATCTTCGCGCGCTGCCAGCAGTGCCACTCGCTGGACGGCAGCGCGGGAATCGGCCCGTCGTGGAAGGGGATCGTCGACCGCGTGAAGGGCTACCCCAACGTCGGCGACGGCAAGCAGTACGCGACCTTCGAGGACTACATCCGCTCCTCGATCCTGGTGCCGGGCGAGTACGTCGTGCCCGGCTACGCCAACGCGATGCCCACCTTCAAGGGCCAGCTGAACGACCGCATGATCGACGCGGTGATCGGCTACATGAAGCATCTCGACGAGTTCGACCCGAAGACCGGCAAGTACCTCAAGGCGGCAGCGAAGTAACGGCCACCAACGCAAGGACCACACAGCCATG
>JBIKJV010000436.1:0-2976 GCA_044360755.1 Phycisphaerales bacterium | reverse complement strand
AAGCAGGATTCCATAAGAAACCTCTGATTGCAAGTGAAATTTATCCATACCAACTTGATATAGTTCATGGTAAAAACGGATTTCTCGTTCCAGAAAAAAGAAATCATAAGGAATGGTATGAATATTCAAAAGCATTGATTAGAAATGAAAATATGAGAAAAGAAATGGGTGAAGCATTGTATGAAACAGTTAAAGATAAGTACGATCTAAATAATGTGACACGCAAAAGAGCATCACTTTATAAAAATCTTTAGAAAATATGAACTTTCTTTGGAAAGTATAGGTTAATTACTCTGAATAACATTTTAAAACTATACACAATGCACAATTTAGAAGAAATCGAAAAATCTGTAGAAAAAACCAGAAAGATTATACAAGAATCAATGTCGATTCAAGAGTCTCTTGCAAAGGGTGAATATACATATAACCTTCAAAAGAAAGTTAAAATTTATTCTAGAGGCGGTGAAGGGTTTATCCCTGAATACAAAACTCAAGGCTCCTCTGGATTAGATGTGTGCGCTTATCTACAAGAACCTAAAGTAATCCAACCAATGGAAATTACTTTGATTCCTACAGGGATTTATGTAGACATTCCAGATGACTATGAAATTCAATTGAGAGCAAGAAGTGGCACTGCCTACAAGAAAGGTATCACACTCATCAATTGTATCGGAACCATCGATGATGATTATGTAGATGAAATTAAAGTAGCAGTTATCAATCTTTCAGGTAAAGAGCAGGTTATTGAACCTAAAGAAAGGATTGCTCAAATGGTTTTCTCAAAAGTAGATAAACTTCAATGGGAAATTGTAGATTCTCCTGAAGATTTTAATTCTAAAGACCGTACAGGTGGTTTTGGTTCAACTGGTATAAAATAATAAATTATGACTGACAGATTTTATATAAACGATCTTTGGCAAATATTCGATGAAGCGGATTTCTTGATAACAGGAAGCCCAAAGGGTGTAGGATTCACAACATTCGTAACTGAATGGGCAGCCGAAAATATGTTTTTAAAAGAAGATTATTCAATATTGATTCTCACCAAAGACAGAAAAACTCAAATCGATATAATTTTCAAAATTCTTGAGAACTATAAATATTATCATGAGAATGGTGTTGAAAGAGATGGCAATATATTATATTCTCTGAAGAAAAATTTATCTGTCACTGGAGTGTTTTGTTATGACGAAATAAATATAAACGAAATTTATGATTTTTATGATTGCATCATTATTGATTCAGATGACTATTCTGAACGCTTATATAAAAGTATAGACCATATGATGGGGATAACATCAAAATTAATATTCAATACTTACGATGTACCCCAAAGTATATTCTACAACTACCCAGATGCACCAAAAATTGTTTTGACATCTGAACATAATAAAAAATTGAAAAAAAAGCTTAGTAATACTTATTCAGAAACCGTAAACTTTGATCGAATTTTAGATGGCAAATTTGAAGAATATTAAAGAAACCTTAAATCTTGGAGATTTAGCAATTGTGCCTGCTATTTTATCAGATATTGATAGCAGAAACGATGTTATGACAACTTACGAAAATGGTCAATCACCATTTTTTGTAGCTCCAATGGATACAGTCCTTAACAAGGAAAATTATAAAATTTTTATGGAGGCAGGTTTGAATATTTGCCTTCCAAGAGGAATTTATCTAGAAGAGAATACTCCAAATGTATTTGAAAGTTACTCTTTAGATGATTTTATTCAAAAATTTATAAAAAATCAAGAGCAGCCTAAACATTGGTATATTCATATTGATATAGCAAATGGTCACATGTCAAAACTTTTCAATGCTTGTGCTGATGCAAAAGATATATATGGAAGTGATTTGATTCTTATGATTGGCAATATTGCAAATCCAGAAACATATGCAAGTTTTGCTGAAATTGGTGTGGATTATTGCAAATTCGGTATAGGAATGGGAGCAGTATGCACCACCACAACTCATACAGGTGTTCATTATCCAATGGCATCTTTACTTATGGAAGCAAGAATGATCAAAGAAAAAGCAGGTTATTCTACTAATATCATTGCAGATGGAGGTATTTCTTCAACAGCAGATATAAATATAGCTTTAGCATGCGGTGCAGACTTCGTTATGATGGGAAGTATTTTCAACAAAACAAATGAAGCTTGCGGACAAGCATATCTTTCAAACCGAATTCCAATTCCAAATAGAAGTATAGCATTTTTCAAAAGACTGGGTTTTAAAGTCTATAGAAAATATAGAGGAATGAGTACTACAGAAGTACAAAAATCCTGGAGAAAAAAAATACTACGTCCTAGTGAAGGTATACACAAAAGAAACGAAGTTCTATTCACTTTAGAAGAATTAATTTCTAATTTGAATCACAGACTTGCAACAGCTATGAGTTATACTGGAGATAAGTATCTGGAAACTTTTGTTGCAGGTGAAACTGAACTTGTTCAAAAAACAACAGATACAAATAATCGAGTAAACAAATGAGTTTAACAGGAATAACAGCTCAAACTATTTTCATTGATGAAAAAGAAAAACAATTTTTTGAATATGTTTATGATATAGTTTTAAAAGATAAGTATTATTATTTCATTTCAGAGTCTTTTGAAGAATATTATTTTATCATGATTGATACAATCGAATATTACGAGAAATTAGAACAATATGAAAAATGTGCCATCTTGAAAAAAAATATTGATTCATATATTAAAAAAATCCCAAAGAACATTGATGAAGCTATAGAGTATCTTGTTAGTATCACTCCAGAAAATAAAATAGATGACTTTGAAAAATTTGACGAATTTTCTTTTGCTATAGAACTGCATCCAACAGTTGGCAAAAAAATAATCGACATATGGCTTCTGAGAAACGAAAAAAGCTCTGTCAGAAATTTCTTTCTCAAAGAATACAAAATGAAAAATCCTGATGAAATTGCTAACACTATCTTGAAAAATTATATTTCTTTTGTTA
>JBIKJV010000218.1:0-3291 GCA_044360755.1 Phycisphaerales bacterium | reverse complement strand
ACCGTGGTGGACATCAGCGTGTTCTCCAGGCGCACGCCGCCGACGGTGTTGAACGTCTCGTTCAGCGGCAGGTCGGCCATCAGGTAGCCGGCGGTGATCTGCTGCGTGCCGTCGTACGAGATGTCGACCTCCGACCGGTTGATCGGGTGGTCCTGCGTCGGGAAGACCTCGCTCCATGGCGTGTCCCAGCCGCCCGCCCACGACGAGTTGACGTCGCCGTTGTTGCTGAACGTGTCCTGGCGGTACTCGCGCCCGACGCTGTCGATGAACATGCCCGTCTTGACGTAGCCCTCGCGGCCGTTCCACTGCAGGAAGGGCAGCTTGACGTTCCAGGCGCCCTGGGTGCTGTTCTCCTCGTTGTAGTAGTTGATGTGCTGCACCCAGCCGACGAACGAGTTCTGCGCCGGCGGGTAGCCGATCCACTGCGCCGGCAGCACCAGCCCGGGGATGACCTGGAACTCCGGCACCCAGTACGCGGCGAACTGCGTCTGGTCCGGCTGGTCCTCGATGGCCTTGCTCATCGAGAAGCGCCAGTCGAAGACCGGGGCCTGCAGGCTCAGGAACTCGCCGTCGCCGATGTCCCCGCCCTCCAGGAACGGCAGCGTGTGCTCGCCGCGCAGGATCACCGACTGGGTGGAGAGCTGGCTGTAGTCCAGCGTCTCGAGCCTGTTCCACGGCGCGGCCTCCGGCTGGTCGTGGCCGATGCCCGTGATGTCGTTGGGGTCGTAGCCGGGGAAGAAGTAGCTCTTGCCGCGCGTGTCGAGCAGGCGGATCGACTGCTGCTCGGACAGCTGCGTGTACAGGAACTTGACGCCGAGGCGGTGGTTCTCCGTCTCCAGGCCCAGCGTGCCCATGCCGCCCCACTGGATGGACTGCGTGCCTTGGGCGACGTCGAAGAGCTCGGTCTTGAAGTTGTCGCCCGTGCCGAAGACCTCCGGGACCAGCGGCGTGCCGATTCCGGCCTGCTCCAGCGAGTCGAGCCGCCCGTTGTTGTACGCGGACGCGTCCTGCTCGTAGAAGAAGTTGCCGAAGCCGCCGACGCGCACGCCCTCGTCCACCTCCCAGCTGTTGCCGATCGCCGACGACCACTTGTAGATGGTGGGCGCCGCGCCGAAGCTGGTGCCGACCGGGTTCGGCCACGACTGCCCGGGCAGGTCGGGGCGGATGCTCAGGGTGTCATTGTTCCCCCAGAAGTCCATCCCGCCGCCCTTGTAGGTGAGGAACTGCCCGTTCTTCACCTGCGAGTTGCCGCCCACCTGCGCCGAAACGCGCACGTAGAAGTCGTCGGGGATGTCCTTCAGCTGGATGTTGACCGCGCCGCCCGAGGCCTCGCCCTGCTGGTCGGGCGTGAAGTTCTTGCTGACCTGGATGCCCTGGATGACCGCCGCGGGGAACTGGTCCAGCTTGACCGCGCGCTTGTTCGGGTCCGCGGAGGGCAGGCGCACGCCGTCCAGAAGCGTGGCCACGTAGCGGTCGGGCAGGCCGCGGATGACGGCGTACTTGCCGTCCTGCAGGCTGGCGCCCGGCACCAGCAGCAGCGCCGCGGCCGCATCGGACGCGCCGGAGCGCGAGATCATCTCGACGCCGATCGTGTCCAGCAGCGCGGGCGCCTCCAGGCGCAGCTGGAAGTCGATCGGCGGGATGATGATGTACGGCTCGAAGTTCGCGGGGACCGCGTACTCGAGCGGCGCCGAGGACTCCTTGCCGAGTTCCAGGTCCTGGACGACGAACTCGTCCATGTCCTCGAACTCGCCGGCCAGCGCGGCGTCCGCGTCGGACAGCTGGCCGGCGGTCACCGGCACGTTGGGGCGGACGGCGCGCACGTAGCCGTCCTTCGAGATCACCACCGTGTACGCGCCCGGCTCGACGCCCGTGATCGTGTACGCGCCGTTCTCGTTGGTGGTGGCACGGGCGCGCGTGTTCAGCACCTGCACCGTGGCACCCGCGAGGGGCGTGTTGAAGTCACGGTCGGTGACGATGCCGCGGATGGTGCCGGTGGCGACCGCCTGCGCAGCCGCCGGTGCGGCCAGCGCACACGTGGCGACGATCGTCTGGACAGCCAGGGAGCGTGCGGTCACCATGGGTCGGCCAGTCCACTGCGGATCGCGTCGATGCGGGCGCGCATCGCGGGCGTCGGGGCCACGCCGGCCACCGCCATCGAGAGCACCGTCGCGCCCAGGTCCTCGGCGCGGGGGCGCGAGTTGGGGTTCAGCACGCCGGCCTCCAGCGCCTCGGCCCAGCAGCGCAGCGCGGCGTCGCGCTCGCCGAGCATCGCCCAGCCCTCGGCCAGCGCGCGAAGCGACATCCCGCGCCGCAGGTCGACGATGTACTCCACCTTCGCGTCGTACGCGCCGCGCAGGCGCTCGATGTCGGCGCGCGCGGCGGCCGCGTCCCCGGCACGCATGCGGGAGCGCGCGACGGACATGCCCAGCGGCACGACGTCCTCGGCCTGGAACGTGGTCGCCGCAAGCACCGCCGCAGCGAGGTCGATCCGCTCGCGCGCCCCGGCGGCATCGCCGTGCGCGGAGAGCCAGTCGGCGACGCGGCAGAGGTTCGTCACCTGCAGGTCCAGGGGGAAGCCCTTGATGGACGCGTCGATCGAGCGCAGCGCACGCTCGCGGCGGGGCGCATCGGACTGCACGCGGTCCAGAAGCGCGCAGTAGCCCTCGAAGGCCCCACGCGCGAAATCGAGGTCCTGCAGGGCGAAGGCGCGGTCGAACGATGCCGCAAGCCCGTCCAGCTCGGCGTCCTTCACGACGGGGGCGCGTGCTGCCTCGTACGAGCCAAGCGCACGCTGCGAGACGCCGGCCAGGGCGCGTGCGGCAGCCTGTTCGTCGCCCAGCCGCGCGTAGGTGCCGGCGACCAGCGACATCACGCGTTCGCCCGTCCAGGAATCGTCGCCGCCCGCTGCCTCGGCGGCCTGCATCGCGCAGCGACGTGCCGCGTCGGCGTTGCCTGCGGCGGCGTAGCGCTGCCCGGCCAGGCCCAGGGCCTCGCCGCGGCGCCAGCCGTCGATGCGGCGCGCCAGGTAGTCCGCCTGCTCCACCATGCCCAGGTCCAGGCAGGCAAGCGCGACGGCCTCCTGCGCCTTGGCGCGGTCCTTCGCATGCGGCTCCGGCGGGATCAGCGACGCGATGTCGAACGACTGGTTCAGGAGCGACACGCGCTCACCGGTCGTCATCGGCGCGGGAGCGGGCGCCGCGGCCTGCACGGGCCGTGCCGGCGCCGCGCCCGCCACGGCGGCCGCACCCGGCGCAACATTCCCCGCGCAGCCGGACATGCCTGCCGCGA
>JBIKJV010000317.1:0-11364 GCA_044360755.1 Phycisphaerales bacterium | reverse complement strand
TGTCAATTTTATCATGCGAATTGATCATGCTTTGCCCGAGCGACAAGGGGCATGTCGCCGTCGGCCGGGGGAGGTCTTCAGCGTGCCGGGTTCTGCGGAACCCCGCTTCCGCCCACAGCAGCCCGCTCGCCATCCAGCGCGGTATCATGTCCTCCTTCTCGTTCCAGCGCTTCACATTGCCCGTGGCTTCCCGCCAGTTGCGCAGCATATTCTCAATCAGATTGGTGCTCAGAGAACTCACATTGAGCGTTACCGTCCCCACCCTCACCTCCCAATCTCGAACCACTCCCTCGCCGTCTCCTCTGTGGTCAGTTCCCGGTAGTGGCGGAAGATGATGGCGGGGGAATTGCCGGCTTCGAGGGCGACCTGATCGGCGCTTTTCACGATGGCGATGCGGTAGGAAATGAAGGAGTGGCGCAGCACGTTCCGCGGCCACGGGATGCCGAGGGACTTGGCGAGTGCGGTGATTTCCTTGTGCTGGGTGCAGGAAGGAACGACCCGGCAGCGGCGGGGCAGCGGAGCGAGCCACGATGCGAGATTGTCCGTGATCGGGACGACACGGCGGGAGGCCGTTTTCGCCTGTCCGGCCCTTACTTCGATGATGCGGCGGTCGAGGTCCACGGCGGACCAGTCGAGCCGTGCGATTTCGGCGCTCCGGATCCCTGCGAAGGCGCTGATCGCAAGGAGCGGGATGAGGTGCTCTGGAGCGGCGTGGATGATCTGGGAGAACTCGTCGGGTGTGAAGATCCCGATGTCGGAATCAGGCACCTTCACCTTCCGCAGCTGACTGGAGGCGGTGGGGCGTCCTTCGGGCAGGTAGTTCTGTTCGAGGGCGAATGAGAAGAGAATGTTCACGGTGACGAGCATGGAATTCCGCGACATGGGGGACACCTTGAGGCTGCGGAGCCACGCATCGATGTCGGCTGAGGTCACGTCGAGGATCGGGCCGGGACAGGCAGCGGCAAAGCGCCGGAGGACCGAGCCAAGCTGGACGAGGTGGCGGCGGCCCGAGCCGTCCTGTTTGCGGGAGGCGACCAGTTGCTCGACCACCTCGGGCACGGTGGCGCGGCGGACGACTGAGCCGAAGTGCTTCGCGTACTGGGTGGCCATGGCGGCGAGCGATTCCGTGCCCGCCAGTTCGCGTGCGCGGAGGTAGTCTTCCATGGCGGGGACGAGCGGGAGACCGGCTTTGTCCGCGAGGTCGCGTGCGGCGATGAAGGCATCCCTCTCGTGCGGCTTGAGGTCGGTGAGGTACTGCATGCCCGCCTGAATCTGCCGCGCTACGACCAGCGCTTCCTTCTTCGCCGCCTCGATGGTGCGGAACACCTGGCGCATGCGCTTGCCGTCGCGGTACCACGAGATGGCGAAGCGGGTGCGCGTGCCGGAAGTGATCCGGTAGACTGGGATGGCAGCGGAACCATGCCTCACGGTGGCGATGGGGCCCGCGTTCTTTCTGTGCACCTTGGGCGAGTTGGGCGAATCGGATGTGCCGGTGAGCAGGTCATCTGAATTGCACACAGCAGAGCAGGCATCGGGCGGGGCGGGATCGTTCATGATCCGGACGCCCGTGTCGAATCCGGCGGGTCCGGGAGAGCGCCGGGATGAGGGGGCGCAAAGGGTCTGGTGAGCGGCAACACGTTGATGCTTCATGGGTTCCGTAGGTTTCAGGCGGAAGGGAAACCGGAAGATGGCATCCGAAGCCGCGGACGGGAAACCGTTTGGACACCATTTTGCCGAGTGGTGGAACGGGGTGCCAGGAAAGCGGTCAGAGCGGGAAGCGGGCGGATTGCCTAGCAAGAAATGCCTTCGTGGCATTTTCGGGAACACAGTTTGTCACCATTTTGTCACCACAGGCATTTGTTAGAGTCGAAAACGAGGCATTCCGGGCCGGTTTTCTGCCGCATAACCCTATGAATGAGAGTCGGTTATGCGATGGTGCGCGGAGAGGGATTCGAACCCCCGACCAACTGTGTGTAAGAAAGTGCAACCAGTTGAACGCCAGTCACTTATGGTCACCTAAGTGCTTGTGGATGCCCGAGAATGCCATTTGCTGCCTCCCACCGAAATGGCACGTTTGGGAACCGGTTGGAACCAAGATTGTCACCATTTGTCACCATTTTCGGCTCCAGCCGCAAATCATGTGCGGCCACCTGATTTCCAGTTAGGCAGCCACGGAGAGCATCTGTCACCATTTGTCACCACGTGCAACAGCAGGCGCGGAAACTCAGCCCCACCATTCCCTGCTCTGGGCGCATCCATGTCACGATGCGGGCGGCACAAGTTGACTCGGTTTCGTTGGGCATGGACACGAACCAATCCCCGCCGCGCCACGAACTGGAACTCCTCACGGAAGCTGAACTCGCCGCTCTCCTCAAGGTCTGCCGCCGCCAGCTCTACAAGTGGCGGATTGCCGGCATCATCCCGTCCTTCAAGCTCGGTCGGGCCGTCAGGTTCCGGGCATCGGAGGTGCTCGCTGCTCTGGAACGGCACAGGGCGTCCTGAGGGGCTGGTTTCCAAGCAGGCCGCACGCATTCGTGTCGCTGGGATTCCCTTGTGTCAGGATAGTTGTCCAGGCTGCGCAGTTATGATTCCAGATGGGGTGTTCTGCGGCTGATCAACTCAATCCCATGAAACCCATTCCACCTGAACGCTGGGAGCCCATTCTTGCCCGCTCCAGCGGGCCAGCATGTGAACCTGTGGCCCGGGTTACTGCTTAGGAATAGCCATCGACGGTCGTGGCTTACGTGCGTCTGTGGATCGGCCCAACTTCCTGCAGGCCGAGTTCACACATGCAGATAGTGCGCGAACGGGTCGTCGGGATCCGTCTGGTCATCGGGTTCTGCGTCCCCTGCGGCGAGTCGTTTACCCAGTTTGCCGCCCAGCCTGATCTGGAAGAGCGGGATGAATTCCCCGCCGGACCTGAGGAATGGATCATCCGGTATGGCGACGGCATCCCGCAGGATCTCAACGAGCCGGCGGAACGAGCGCGAGGCCAGCTCATAGCTGCTGTCGGATCTAGGTGGATTCCTCCACCGCTGCTCGCTGCGGACGGTCATCAGAATGCGCAGCGGGTGGAACTCCGTCATGTCGCTGCGCTTCTTGAAGGAGATCTCGGCGGTCTGGCCCCCGGCAGTGATTGCGATGCTCTGCCCGCGGATCTCGATCATGACATTGCTCCAGGTCAGTCCCGGAGCGGGTCGGATGAGCACCTTCCCTGCCGGTGCCGTGTCTTTGCGGCGGCGGCTGCCGGGTCGCGGGTCCAGCGGAAGACCATGCGCTGGGGCCGTCTCCGGCAGGTCGCTGATGATGATGAAGTCATGGGATGAATGCCGGCGCGTGGCGTCCACTGCGTCAGTCATCCAGACGCCGGTGGGCAGCAGAACGAGTGACCGGGGCCGTGAAATCAGCCCGTCGAGCAGCATCTGGTGGTCGGCAATGCCTCCGGGTGGCAGGAACAGGACGACGGGGACGACAATGCGGTCGGCACCGCAGAGCGAGCCGATTCTCCGGAGCGCACCCTCCCGGTCCCATGGCGCGGCAGTGAACCCGATCCGCCGTGCAAGATTTTCCGTGATGGCATCCCAGCATGGTTCGAGCGCTTCGGCTTCCTCTGCGCTGACCGGAACGGCGGGCGTGTCCGTTTCAGGGCAGAAGCCCGCGTAGCCTTCATCACCGTCGGGGATGAGCTGGAGCCGTCGTCCGGGGTACGCAGGCACGATGACCGAAGTGGCTGCCATGCCGGTGCTCCCCAGCCGTTCCGAGCCGCTCAAGCGCTTTCCAGAAGGAAGGTTTCACTGTTCTGGGTGATGAAGCCGCGGCTCTCGAGCCATTCGGCGACTGATTCGTCGTGCTGGAGGCCGGAGACTCTGCTCGCGGTCGGGTTGAGGATGACGGGGATGCGCCGCCGCCTGCTTGAGAGCTTCAGGTCGATGCGCGCCTCGATCAGATCGGCAGTGGCGATCAAGGTCGGAGAGACCTTTGCCACATCGGCGAACACATCCGGCGATGTGAACTCGGCACGACCGCCACTGGGCAGAAGCATCCTCAGGTGGGCCAGCTGGGCAGCGCAGATGCGGTCGTCGGGCCCGCACCGCAGTGCCGGGTATCCCCTCCTGAGCGGTTCGAGCGTGTAGCTCCGCGAGCTGAAGAGCGCCGTCGGGCTCCCATGGAACACGGTCCCGATGGTGCTGCGGTAGAGATCCTGCAGGCGGCGGCCAGCTCCGGTGACAAGCCAGCTGCGGGTCGCGTGGCAGAAGCGGGCGACATCAACCCTCTCCGGGCGCAGGATTCTCGGCGTGGTGCAGCCGTCCTCGCCGATCACATTCATGCGGCGGAGAAGATCGCCGTGCCGGATGACCAGCGAAGTCACCCCGTCGTGGGTCGAACTGCTGACGCGGCACGCCGGGGAACGGAAAGCGGAATCAAATCCGTTTCCGAGCATCTGCTCAAGCCGGTCCAGACGCTCCCGGTCGGCAGGGAGAAAGCGGCAGCCGGCCCTTGTGAGGTAGGAATGGAACGACCGCTTCGCTCCCAGTGCCCTGCGGTCGAATTCCCTCCACGCCACCGCCGTTTCATGCACGATGATGCGGGCTGCAATGTCCTCCGGGCTGTCTCCTTCCTGTGCGTGCCGGGCGGCAAGGTCGGGATAGGTGTCCTCGAAGTTCACCCCGCAGACCGGGTCGCAGAGCAGGTCGAGAAGCTCAAGGCGTTCGATCAGTCCGGGCGGTGCAGCTTCGCAGAGCGAGGCGGCGGTATGCATCACCCCGGCGAGACCGTCGGCACCGGTGGCGAGCACTTCAGGCGGTGTCCCGCGGGCGGCGAGGTATGGTGCAAAGGGTTCGAGAAGGAGGGTGATTGTCGAGGGGTTGAGGCGGGTCAGAACACCGGGTCTGACCAGGCGGGGTGGTCGGGTTGAGGGCATTGTCGGACACGACTGATACGTCGTCTGACTGGAAGCAACAGGGAACCGCTCCAACCGCCTGTTAATTTTCACGGCCCCACTCAGGACCCCCCGGCAGAGCACCCATCTGTGCCATTGCGGCGCACTTTTTCGGAAACTGTCCGACGGCTCTCCGAAAAAATCTGAAGAAATTTCTGCGCTGATAATCAGTGGGTTGCGGTGGAATCGGACAGTTTCGGGGGCGGAAATCGGACAGTTCCGCCCATTGGGGTGTCGCCGGTCACTTTGACTCCGGCGGCAGGAAATCATGAAGCCGAATCCAGCCCCATCCGTTCGCCCAGCCGCCACCAGCCCAGCTGACGCCAGCCGCCCATCCGCCTTCTTCGCCGCGCACCGAACCCGCCGCGGCTGACCGCCCGATTTCCCCGGCATCCCGGCCCGAGGCAGGCCGCACGGGACGTCCGGGGATCTCATCACCACGCGGCCTCCAATCCATAGACCCCAGAACAGAAATCCATCCATGAAACTGACAGCCAAGAACGATCAGGCATTTGAAGCTCATCCCGAAGCCGACTGCGACGCCATCTGCGTCGATGTGACGCCCCTGAAGAAGACGCCCTCGGCCTACGGAGAGCGCGAAACCTTCAAGCTCGTCTTCGAGACAAGCGAAGTGCGGCAGGACGGTCGCCCCTACCTCGTGTGGAGCCGGAGCTTCACCCCGAGCCTGCATGAAAAGTCCGCCCTCCGCGCCTTCCTGAAGCAGTGGTTCGGGCGCGACCTGAACGCGGCGGAACTGGCCGGCTTCGACACCGACAGCCTGCTCGGCCGCACTGCCCGCCTGTCCGTCGTCCACAGCGAAAACAACGGGAGCGTCTTCGCCAACATCGGGCTGATCCGCCCGGACAAGTCTCCCGCGCCGCTGCGGCCATCGGGCAAGTACGTCCGCGTTCAGGACAGGGCATCGGGCGACGGACAGTTCCGGCGGGCGGAAGGCGGTGCCACGGCGGGTGATCCTGCCGACTGGCGTCGCGTGAAGGTCCACGTGGGCCGCCATGCCGGACTTGATCTGGGCGACCTCGACCGGGAATCAGTCGAAGCCCTCGTGATGCGCTGGCTGCCCGACGCGCAGGCCAACCCGAAGCCGCTCAAGGCCGACCGGGATCTCATCGCAGCGCTTCAGGCGGCGGCGGTCTTCCTCGGCAGCGCCCAGGAGGAAGAGGATTCCATCCCATACTGAGCCATGCGCATTGTCCTGCCGGAAACAGGATCGCACTGGTACCTTCCCGACGGCACCGCCATGCACGACGTGGCGCGTGCCGGAGGGGAAGGGACCCGCCCCGCGAACCTGCGCGACGCCCGCAGACTGGGACTGCTGCCCAGCGTGACGAACATCCTTTCGGTGCTCGCACGTCCCGGCTTCGATGCGTGGCGGCAGGAACAGACCGTGCTGGCTGCTGCTTCCCTTCCCCGCAGGCTCCGCGAGGACGATGCGGACTATGCCGCCCGGGTCCTCTCCGAGATGCGCCGGGAGAACCGGAGCGCGGCGGACATCGGCACCCGGCTCCACCACGCCATCGAGGAATACGCCCGCAGCGGGTCGGTGCCGTCGGATGCCTTCCTTGCCGCCCTCTTTGCTCCGGTGCGCACATGGTTCGACCGTCAGGTCGAGGATGTGCTGGCCATCGAGACTGCGGTCACTCATCCCGAGTGGGGCTTTGCCGGGCGCATCGACATGGCCGTCACCCTCCGCTCGACCGGACGTCCCACCCTCATCGACTTCAAGACGCAGAAGACGCGGCTCTCGAAGGACGGCGTCTTCAGCCCGGTCTGCCGGGAGGAATGGCCGCTCCAGCTCGAAGCCTACCGTCAGGCGCTCGCATGGCACGACCCGGCCTTCAGTTCCGCGGAAACCGCCTCCGTCATCATCGGCTCCACCGAGCCAGTCCCCGTCATCGAGCACCTCTGGGATCCGCTCGATGCCCCAGCCCGCTTCCGGGCATTCCTGGCCGCCCGGCGGCTCTGGATCTTCACCCGCGGCTACTCACCAGGCCGCACTGCCTCCGAAATCATCTGAACACGACAACCAAGACCACCCTCCCCGAAGACCGCTTTCATGCCCTCGCCGCCGCGGGCCGCAGCGTCTTCCTGACCGGCGCAGCAGGCACCGGCAAAAGCTACCAGATCGACCGGTTCACCTCCGCCAATCCCGGCACCGACGTGACTGCCTCCACCGGCGTGGCTGCCCTCAACGTGGGCGGCATGACCATCCACCGATGGGCAGGCATGCTCCTTGGCCCGGCGCAGGACGAATGCCCGAAGGAGTTCTTCCGGAGGCTCGATGCAGATCCCCGGCGCGGCGTGCAGGCGGGACTGGCCCGCGTGCGCAATGCCCGGCGCGTCGTCATCGATGAAATCTCCATGCTGCCCGGGCGGCTGCTTGAGTACCTCGACTGCCACTGCCGCATGGCCCGGCGCGACAACCGCCCCTTCGGCGGCATCCAGATCATATCGACCGGGGACTTCCTTCAGCTTCCGCCCGTGCGCACCAGTCCGGTGCTGCCATACGACTGGGCCTTCGATGCACCAGTCTGGCAGCGGGCGGCCTTCGAGACGGTGGAACTGACCCGTGTCCGCCGGCAGGACGATCCCGACTTCATCCGCGTGCTCGCCTCGCTGCGGGCCGGGCGGCTCGATTCCGATGCCGAGAGGATCCTCCGCCCGAGGGTCAGTCATTTCCCAGACCGAGACTGGACTCGTCTGCTCACCCACAACGTGCAGGTGGACAAGTGGAACAGCTACTGCCTTGAAGAACTGGAGGGCAGCGAGCGCGTGCTCGAAGCCGTCTGCACGGGCACCCCGGAACAGGTGGCATTCCTCGAGAAGAACCTTCTCACTCCCCGGACGCTCAGGCTCAAGGAAGGGGCACGGGTCATCTTCACGCTCAACCGGCCCGACGACGGGTACGTGAACGGGCAGACGGGCACGGTCGCCGGGTTCAGGCACGGGGCGGTCCTCGTCGAGACCGATGGAGAAACCCTCTCTGTCGAGCCATGGACATGGAAGGTCGATCCGAAGGACAAGGCGAGCGCCAGCTTCACCCAGTTCCCGCTGCGGCTGGCCTACGCCATGACCATCCACAAGGCGCAGGGCCTCACGCTCGATGCCGCCTTCATCGACATCCGGGCCGCCCGTGAACCGGGCCAGGCCTACGTCGCTGTCTCCCGCGTCCGATCCCTTTCCGGCCTCCACCTCAAGGACTGGCCCCGCGGCCTCTTCGTCTCCAACCGCGCCCTCGACTTCCAACGCACCTCCCCATGACCACGACCCCGGCCATTCCGGCCCACATCAACTCGCTCGACCGGCTCTCCGCAGCCACCCACTACAGTTCCGCTCTCGGCTGGGCGGTCCATCCCCTGCAGCCGCCGGACAGGGGCGACGAACGCGCCCGCGGCAAGAAGCCTCTCATGAGGGGATGGCCTCAGCACACCGCGGCCGAGATCACGCCCGAGTTCCTCTCCCGCAGCTTCGGCCCCGGCACCCGCAATAACCTCGGCTGCGTCGTCCGCCCTCCCTTCGTCCACATCGATCTGGATTCCAAGCCGGACGGAGGGGCGTCCGTGGTCGCATGGCTGGCGGGCATGCCGGAACTCGCCTCCGTCCCCCGCGAGCGCACCGGCGGGGGAGTCCACCTTGTCTTCCTCTGCCGCGACCTCCCGCCGGACATCCTCGCTGCGAAGAAGGCACCCGTCTCCCAGATCACCGGCACCGTCACCGCCGAACTCTACAAGGACGGTCTCAACATCGTGCTCTCGCCCTCGGTCCATCCCGGCGGCCACCAGTACACATGGGAAGTCACAGGCCCGATCCCGGAAGTCCGCTGGGCCGACCTCGTGCGCTGGTTCGGTTTTGCCGAGCCCGAGCCCGCTGCACGCCGCGGACGCCCGGCGAAGGACAAACCGTGGTGGGCGGCATGGCAGCACGACCTCCGCACGCTCGACCTTCCCGCCGTCATGCAGGCACTGGGCCACCCATGCGAATGCACGGACCCCGACGAAGGCAAGTGGTCGGTCGCCTGCCCGTGGGCCAATGGACATTCCGGGGAACAGAAGCCGGGGGGAACGGACACCGTCTTCTTCTCGAAGCCGGAAACCATGCCCGGGTTCCGCTGCCTCCATGCCCACTGCGCGGAGAAGGGCATCCGGGAACTCGTTCTCTGGGCCGAAGAAAAGCGCCCCGGCATCATTGCGGCCCACTGCACCGACCTGCGCGTCTGGTCGCCCGGCAGCACCGGGAAGAACAGCCGGCCCCGCGTCGTCCTGCCCAACACGGGACGTCCCCACGGCGTCTTCGGCGAGGAACTGGGCACGGCAGCCGCCCCATCCCTCCACCTCTTCCGCTACTCGGGCAGCGTCGTGGAAATCGTCCACGTCCCGGCGGCCAGTTCCGACGGCGACCTCCCCGGCCACATGCTCCATGCGCTCAAGCCCACCCACCTCGTGACATCCATCGAGCGGGCCGTGGAAACCGGCATCCTCGACGAGGACGACGCCGGGGACACCGTCTTCCTCCCGAGAAGCATGAGCGAGAGCGACGCCCGCGTGACCCTCGTCTCCGGTCAGTTCCTCGCGAAGCTCCCGGTCATCCAGCGCCTCATCGACGTGCCGGTTCCCATGCCGGGCATGGACGGCGAGCTGCTCTACCCGTCCACCGGCTACGACCCGCGCTTCGGGACGTGGCTCGACCCTCAGGCACCACCGATCCGGACCATGGGACTGGACGAGGCGCTCGAACTCATTCTGGAGGAACTCTTCCCCCTGCCGGAAAACGGCGGGTTCTGGTGGCACGACGAACAGGCCCGCACCCACGCGATTGCCCGGTTCCTCACGCCCATGTGCCGCGGTCTCATGAAGTGGAGGCGCACGCCGCTCTGGATCTTCGACGGGAACCGGGAAGGCTGCGGGAAGGACACCTGCGCCAACGTGGCTCACCTTGTCTACACCGGGGCACCGGTCATCTGCGCCCCGCTCTCGAAGGACTGCGACGAGGAAATGCGCAAGCGGATCACCTCCGCCCTCATGCAGGGCAGCCGCTACTTCCACCTCGCCAACATGAAGGGCCACGTGCGCTACGCCTCGCTGGAGGCCGCCACCGACGACTCCGGCATCTGGGAGGACCGGCGTCTGGGCGCGAGCGAAACCCTCCGCCTCCCGAACGAAACCGAGTACAGCTTCTCGGCGAACAATGCGACGTGGGAACCGGACATCGAGCGCCGCTGCCGCCGCATCCGCCTGAGGTTCTGCCCGGAGCACGTCAATGCCCACCGGTACCGCCACGCGGACATCCGGCAGTGGCTCCTGGGCATGCGGCAGGATCTGGTGTCCGCCGCGGCTGCCCTCGTGACTCACTGGGTGCGCATGGGATCGCCTGCCGGTCCATCCCCGTTTGCCTCGTTCCCTGTCTGGGGCCGCGTGGTCGGCGGCGTCATGCACGCCTGTGGTCTGGGCGATCCCTGTCTCCCGCACGAGGAGAGCCAGTCGTCCGGGGATCAGAACACGCAGGCCATGAGGGCGCTCTTCGAACTGTCGCTGCGGGAACACGGAGATGCGCAAGTCAGCCGCCAGGACTACAACGCCTGGGTCCAACGCTGTACCGAAGTCCAGGAGATCTTCGACTGGCTGGACCTCGCCACCCGCCGCGGCATGACGACGCTCGGCAAGCTCCTGGCGAGGTTCGACGGACGGGAGCTGACCGGAATCACGCTCCGGTCCCGTCAGACGTCCAAGAACCGCGGCACCTACCAGTTTATCCTCTCCGGCGGGCCTGCACCATCAATTACGTCCCCCACATCCCCGACGTCCCCGGAAACGCCAGATTTGCGCCTCCAAACCCCTTCAGAGCGGGGACATGGTGACATTCGGGGACATTCTTCCTACGCACGCATAGGAGAAAATAAATCCGAAGAAAAAAATAAAAAATCAGGGGAATTAAATGTTCTATATAGAGGCGTAGGAACAATGTCCCCGGATGTCCTCATGTCCCCGCGGCCAGTCATCCACACGAGCCGGCGGGGAGTGGAGCGGGCAGCGGACGATCTGCGCGGAGCCGGGCGCATCGCTCTGGACATCGAGACGTTCGGTCCCCGGAAGGGCGACGGCCTCAATCCATGGCGGGGCGAAATCCGCCTCCTCACCCTCCGGAAGGAGGAAGGCACCGTCCACGTCATCGACCTCGTGGCCACCGGGTACGATCTGGGCCCCCTGCGCGAAGTCCTCGAATCGTCGTGGATCATCGCCCACAATGCCAAGTTCGACCTCCTCTGGCTGCGGGTGAAGTGCGGGCTCAACGTCCGGCAGGTCTGGTGCACGCTCACGGCGGCCCGTCTGCTCACGGCAGGCACCCGTCCGGGCAACAGTCTGGACAAGTGCCTCGAACGCTACCTGGACGTTCCTCCAGGCCCCGACCAC
>JBIKJV010000320.1:0-3305 GCA_044360755.1 Phycisphaerales bacterium | reverse complement strand
GGTGATTGCCGAGGTGATTGGGATTGCTCCGGAGAACAGTGTGGCCGCGACGACGGCGTATGATCCGACCTGCGGCTCTGGGTCGCTGCTGCTGAAAGTGGCGGCGCAGGCCGGGCGGCGGATCACGCTCGAGGGCCAGGAAATGGACGTGACGACCGCTGGTCTGGCGCGCATGAACATGATCCTGCATGACTTTCCGACCGCGACGATCCGGACCGGGAACACGCTGTCCGATCCCAAGTTCAAGGATGGAGAGCAGCTGCGGAGCTACGACTACGTGGTCGCCAATCCGCCGTTTTCCGTGAAGACCTGGACGGTCGGGCTGACACCCGAGGCCGATCCATACCAGCGGTTCGAGTGGGGAGTTCCGCCTGCCAAGCAGGGAGACTATGCGTTTCTGCTGCACATCGTGCGGTCCATGAAAGGGACTGGCAAGGGAGCCTGCATTCTGCCGCATGGGGTGCTGTTCCGGGGGAATGCCGAGGCTGTCATCCGGCAGCAGCTCGTGCGGAGCGGGATTCTCAAAGGGATCATCGGGCTTCCGGCCAATCTGTTCTACGGCACGGGGATTCCGGCGTGCATTCTGGTGCTTGATAAGGAAAACGCGCAGGCCCGCCGGGGTGTCTTCATGATTGATGCGGCCAAGGGCTTTCTGAAGGACGGGAACAAGAACCGGCTCCGGGAGCAGGACATGCACCGGATTGTCGACACCTTCCGGAGGATGAAGGACGTGCCGCGCTTTGCGAGGATGGTTCCGCTGGATGAGATCGCGGACCCTCGGAACGACTACAACCTCAACCTCCCGCGCTACATCGACAGCAGCGAGCCCGAAGACCTTCAGGACATTTCCGCACACCTGCACGGAGGCATACCGGAACGCGATCTGGCATCGGCTGACTCACGGCTGGCGGCTTACTGGGAAGTGCTGCCCGGCCTGCGGTCGTTTCTCTTCGCCCCGGCGGACCGTCCAGGCTATGCCGGGCTGAAGCTGCCGATCTCCGGGGTCAAGACGGCCATTCTCGGGCATCCGGAATTCTGTGCGTTTCAGGATCGGGCAAGGCAGGCCTTTGTCCAATGGCAGCAGGATGTGACTCCGCGGCTGATGGCCTTCGGCAGGGACGGTCATCCCAAACAGCTCATCGCATCGCTTTCCGAGCACCTCCTCGAAGCCTTCCGGCCGCTCCCGCTCGTCGACGCCTACGACGTCTACCAGCACCTCATGGACTACTGGTCGGCCACCATGCAGGACGATGCCTACCTCATCGCCGCCGACGGCTGGAGCGCGGTGCCCGAGCGGCTCACCGAAACCGACAAGAAGGGGAAGACCCGCGACAAGGGCTGGAGCTGCGAACTCGTTCCGAAGTCACTCGTGGTCGAACAGTTCTTCGCCCGCCAGCAGGAAGCCATCGCTGCCACCCAATCGGAACTCGATGCCGCCACCGCTTCCCTCACGGAACTCGAAGAGGAACACGGCAGCGAGGAAGGCTGCCTCGGCATGCTCGACAAAGTCGCCAGGGCCGAAATCAATGCCCGGCTCCGCGAGATCAGGAAGGACAAGGACGCCGCCGAAGAACGGGCCATCCTCGAACAATGGCTCCAGCTCGCCGATCAGGAAGCCACCCTCCGGAAATCCCTCCGCGACAAGGAAGCAGAACTCGACGCCCTCGCCCTCGCCCAATACCAGCACTTCACCGAAAACGACATCAAGTCGCTCGTCATCCACCACAAATGGATGGCCAACCTCACCACCACCCTCGAAAACGAACTCAACCGCGTCTCCCAATCACTCACCTCACGCATCCGCGAACTCGCAGAACGATACGCCGAGCCGCTGCCGCAGCTCACAGACGAAGTGGCGGCGCTCGCGACCCAGGTGGAGAAGCACTTGAAAAAGATGGGGCACCATGCAGGTTATTAAACAAAACCATGATTTTCTTTAATAAGGCGCTTCCTTATTCAAGATTGGCGACATGAACCGCACCGCGACGGGCACCCACCACACCACCGCCACGGCGGGGGAGGAGGTGCGTGCTTTCGTCCCGCTGCCGCTGCCGCCGGTGCCTGCGCTGGAGATCGCTGGTGCCCGGCAGTTGCTTCTGGAGCGCGCTACCCTGGCTGTGGGCAGGCTGGACAGCATCAGCACCCTGCTGCCCGATCCGCATCTCTTCCTCTACTCTTATGTCCGGCGGGAGGCCGTGCTCTCCTCTCAGATCGAGGGAACGCAGTCCTCGCTCTCCGACCTGCTTCTCTTCGAGCTGGAGGAGGCCCCCGGCACGCCGCTGGATGATGTGGTGGAGGTCTCGAATTACATCGCGGCCCTGAATCACGGCATGGCCCGCCTGAGCGAAGGCTTCCCGCTTTCGAACCGGCTGCTGCGGGAGATGCACGCCGTCCTCATGTCAAAAGGCCGCGGCAGTGACAAGCAGCCTGGCGACTTCCGGCGCAGCCAGAACTGGATCGGCGGCACACGTCCTGGCAATGCCCGCTTTGTGCCGCCGCCTCCGCATGAGGTGGAGCCCTGCATGGGCGCGCTGGAGCAGTTTCTACACGACGACGCCACTGGACTGCCCGTGCTCCTGCGCGCCGCGCTGGCACACGTGCAGTTCGAGACGATTCATCCGTTTCTCGATGGCAATGGCCGCCTCGGTCGCCTCCTCATCGCGCTCCTGCTGCACCATGGCAGGCTGCTTTCCGAGCCGCTGCTCTACCTCTCGCTCTATCTGAAGGAGCACCGGACCGTTTATTACGATCTCCTCAACCGCGTCCGCAGCACGGGAGACTGGGAGGCATGGGTGGACTTCTTTCTGGAAGGCGTGGAGCAGACCGCCCACAGTGCGGTGCGGACGGCACGCCGACTCGTCGATCTCTTCACGGAAGACACGCGCCGCATCCAATTGTCCGGCCGCGCCGCCGCCAGTGCCCTGCGGGTGCTTGCCGCTCTGCGCGAGCGCCCCGTGCTCACGCTGAATTTCCTGCGTGAGACGCACGGCCTGACCTTCCCCACCGCTTCCAAAGCCATGCACACCCTCATCAATACCGGCATCGCCCGCGAACTGACCGGCCAGCGCCGCAACCGAGTCTTCGTCTATGACGCCTACCTCGCCATCCTCAATGAAGGAGGCCAGCCCCTATGAAATCCTGCTCCATCGGTCAGCTCGCCGAATGCCATGCCGAACCGCTGCCCGCACTAACGACGAGCGTCGAAGCACTGGCGGCCAAAGTCGCCTCCCACCTCGCCAAAATGGGACTCAAGGCCTGATCGCGAAATCGCCCACCACAAGCAGTCACAAGACGGCTGGCTCACA
>JBIKJV010000319.1:0-3306 GCA_044360755.1 Phycisphaerales bacterium | reverse complement strand
TGCTCTTGCGGGCGGTGGCCGGGATCAGGATGTCAAAAGTATTGGCCGAGTCGGTGAAGCGCAGCATCGAGGCGAAAAGCGCATCCGCCGCCGCAGCGCTCATGGCACTGCGGTCAATACCGAAGCTCAGCTCGACACTGGAATTCGGCGCGATGACCTCGTCGTAAGCGGCGGCGATCGGGGTTTCCACCCACTCCGCCTGTTCATCAAGGGTGCGGCGCGTGAGAGGCACCCCGGCGGTGATGAGTTCCTGGCCCGATGGCGGGGTGTTGGAGGCGACCGGTGCGATCCGCAGCGTCATCACGGCGGCCGTGCGGTTCATCACCCGGGCCGTAATCACCGTGCCGCGGCGACCGAACGCGAAACCCTCGCCATTGGAGAGGCTGATCTGCACAGGGGAATGAAAATTCCCCACCACCTCGGAGGAGAACCAGTAGGCTTGGTCGCGGTCCACCCGCTCAAGGTTCGGAGAGAAAATCTGCAGCGGATTGCCCGCTCCCAGCTCGCCGCCGACGTACTTGAAAATCCTGGCATTCGCGGCAATCGCGGCGGGGAAAGTGGCAAAGTAGTTCGAGAAGGTCGGGAAATTTCCCGTCGCCTTGCTGCTCGGGAAGCCGAGGAAATTCGCGCCGCTGCGCACCCACGTGTTGCTTGGTGGCATCGGCCGCTGGGCGATTGCGACGGATGCGGCCGCGGAGCATTTCACCAGATAGGCCGACTGGCCGGTCAGGCCGATCAGCGAGGCCGAAGGACCGCCGCGCACCCACTTGCTCCATTCCGGCGTGCCGTTGCTGGGAAGCAGCGGCGTGCTGGTGAAGCCAACCTGCGTCGGATTCGGATTCCAGCGCCAGACCTCGGTGACCGCGGGATAGGCGGCGAAAAGCTGCTCCGGCGTGGCATGCGTGGCGTCGCCGTGCAGATAGATCGAATTCCATCCGCCCTTGAGCGTGTAAGTCGTGCTCTGCCACTGAGCGTGGGCGGTAGCGGAGAGGAGCAGCGAAGCGAGGGTCAGGAAAATCGATTTCATCGGACGGAAAGGCGGTAGAACTCCGAGGTGCCGGAACGCGGCGCGGTGAAGGCGGAGACAATCCCCACATCCCTCGCCTGATAACCGTTTGCCCCCGTGCCCGGAGCACCCACCGCGAACGGCACGCGAGTCCAGGACTTCATGTCCAGCGAACTCTCGATGGTGTAAACCTTGCCGGTGATCCCGTAGAACTCGAGCCGCACGCTCTGCGGCAGCTTCTCCTTGATCACGAGGCTGAACGTCTCCGTCGCGTCACCGGCGAAGGTGCCCGCGATGTATTCCAGCAGGTTACTCTGGCCGTCCTTGTCGAAGTCGCCGTTCCTGTCGATGAGCGAGAGGTCCCAGTCACCGTTGGCATCGGGGTAGAGCCCGGCCTGATAAAGCTGCCAGGCCTCCCATGTGTCGGGCAGGCCATCCTTGTCCTCGTCTTCGCCGAGGGTCAGATCGAGTTTCACGCGCTCCCCGCCCTTGCCTGCCGTCAGATTCCCGGAAACCTCGATGGGGTAGAACAATGCCCCGTTCATTGAAACCACCAGGCTGAACAGCCCGCCGGCGGCGACCGCCTTGTCGGAGTAAAGCGTGGTGCCGCTGCGGTTCTGATCGATCCGCATGTTGAGTTCATAGTTCTGCTCGATCCGGCTGGAAGTGATGGGGGTTCGGCCGACCTCGACGCCGCCCTTGAGTAGGATCACCTCCGCGCCCTCGGCAGTGACGGTCTGGCCCACCTGGTCGCGCACCACGCCGTGGAGCGTATAGTAGGGTGCGGGCGGGAACGCATGGGCGACGCCCCCTAACAATGCACCAGCAACGACTGACCCTGCCAAAGCCCGGAACCGTCGCACCCATTGATTCGGCGGGATCATGCGGGATACCGGCGAAGTTCCGGGTGGCTGAGGATTGAAAACAGGATTCATGGTCGGAAAAAACACGTGGGAAGAGATGCAAGGGGTCCGGCGGGCAGACTCCCGACAAAACGCTCGGTCGGTAGCGACCGAAGATGCAGGGGCCAAGCTTTTGTCGACGAACAGGTCAGAATCGTCGACGAACTGGGCACCATGCCGGGATCCAGGGGGGTGGATTTCCTGGAAATCCCGTCCATTTGCCGAGCCGCAGGCCGGTCACCGGATGCTCCTGGGAGACCCGGGGCCCGCGGAAAGCGGTGATGTCAGATAAACCTCCTGAGGCGGCTGAACTCGAGGCGGCTCAGCGTCATGGGCTCTGCGATGTCGTTGAAAAACACCTGGGTGTTCTCACGATCGAGCCGGGACAACCGTTGGATCTGCTGGCGGTTAACCAGCAGGCTGCGGCTGATCCGGCAAAAGAGCCCCGCCGGCAGTCTGGCTTCCCAATGGGAAAGCGTGCTCTTGATCAGGACCGGCTTGCCGCCGGCCGCATGGATGCGCGTGTAGTCGCCCTGGCTCTGGGCGGCAGCAATGCGGCCGGCTTCGACAAAACGCCGATAGCTGCCGTCCTGCAGTCGGACCAGCTCCGCCGCCTCCATGGGCGCTTCAGAGCCCAGCGAGAAGATCGGGGCAAGACTGGCCACAACGCCCGCGCCAGGCGTGGAGAGTGCCCGTTTGAGACGCTCCACCGTCTGCGCGAGCCGGTCCGGGTGCACCGGTTTGGTCAGGTAATCCAGGGCGTGCACCTCAAAGGCCCGGAGGGCATAACGGTCGAAGGCGGTGACAAAGACCACCGCCGGAAGCGGAACGATGTGCTCAAGGCGCGGCAGCAGATCGAAGCCATTGTCCGGCGCCATTTGCACATCGAGAAAAATGATCTCCGGCCGGGTAGCGGCCACCAGTTCCCCAGCCGACTGGACGTTGTCCGCCTCGCCCACGACGACGATTTCTGGATGCCGCTCGAGGCGCTCGCGGAGATGCTGGCGCAGCAACGACTCGTCATCCACGAGAATCGCACGGATGGCCTTGGCCGGCATCGTGGCACGGGCAGCGTTCATGCGGCTCCGGAAACGGGGAGTGCGACCTGCGCTCTGACCACGGTGGCGGTGCGCTCAAACGTCAGCTCGGCCTGATCCCCATAGAGGAGGTGCAGGCGTTTCCTGAGATTGGCGATGCCGAGCCCCGTGGACCTTGATCCGTGCGGCTCCACCCAGCGGCCGGTGTTTTCCACCATCAGCAGCAGTCTCCCCTCCGACAGCCGCGCCTCGATGGCGATGCACAGCGGAGGCGGGCTGGTCTTCTGACCGTATTTGATGGCGTTCTCCAGCAGCGGCTGGATCACGGCCGCGGGCACGTGCGCAGCGCTGGCCTCCTCAC
>JBIKJV010000420.1:0-3307 GCA_044360755.1 Phycisphaerales bacterium | reverse complement strand
CATCGGCATACTTCAGCTCTCTTAAGGTTTGCAAAATTATAGCAATTGCAATTGTTAGATCGTTTGCAGTTACCATCTTATCGTGAAATCCTTGCCGCCAAGAATGATGCTGATCAAGAATGTCAATTGCTTTTTTAAGTGTCATTTGCTGAAGAATCTTGGGTTGATGCCTTTGATCTTCTTATCAGACTGCCCTTCCAATTGCGGCATCATTGGCGCACCTGGTCTTGGCACTCTCTGCCCTGCTGATGGATTTTTCATGATGATACCGGCAGCAGTTGCTTCAGCAAGTAGCACATCAGACAAGTTGAGGAATGACCCAGCTTTCTCCTTGCTCTTCAATCGCTCACCGCTGTTGCGGTCCTTCACATAGATGTTGCCATCATCTTCCAAGTCGATTGCATACTTCTCGCCAATCGTTGCCTTGAAGCCTTTGATGGTAAACTCATTTACTGAAGGATCAAGCTTGATGGATGAAAGTTCGCGCTCGAATGTATGGCTGATTTTGGTTTGCTTCTGCTCCTCAACCATTTTATTCTTAAATTGCTCGAATTGGTTGATCGCTTCTTGGCGTGCAGTATCAACCTCAGTCAATTTCTTCTCAAGGCTCTTGTGCTTTTTCTCCCACTCTTTGACTAACTCTTCGCTTCCAGACTTGTCAGCTCTTTGCTGCCACTCATCTTGCTGCTTTTCATAAGCATCACGAGCACGCTCCGAGGCCATGCGTAAGACATCTTGTGCCTTCTTGTCCTTGAAATCTTCTTCAGTGAGCGTAACTCCAAAGGGCTCAAATGCTCTTTTAGCAACGTGAGCAATTGTTCCATTAATCTTTCCGAGCTTGTCGTTTAGCTCCTTGCTGTTTACCCAGTTCTCCTGAAACTTTTCCTTCGCTTCCTCCAGGTTTTCTACTTCGTTTAGGTTTAGGAAGTTCACCAGTTCCAGTGCTTCCTCCGGTTTGATCGGCATATATTGTAGGGGTATTAATTGGTTGCAATGTCAACTCTCGTGCGCCTTTCTTTTTAAGAAGGTGCTCGGCCACCATATCAGAGGCTTGAATGATACGGCCACTACTTAGAATAAGGTGTCTCATTAAACAAAGGTAATTAAATTTAATTAATCAATAAATCCTTCTGCCCTTGCCCTTGCCTTGACACTCTCAGGCACTTTGCGATCAGGCACTGGCACAAGATAGTGTCGACAGTTCCAGCCACCTACGAAAGTAAATATCGACTTACTATCTGTGCCATCAATGCGCCCAGCCCATGTGCCGTTCCTGATGTCATTAATGCCAGCAGAATTCTTGCCAGCTCCCCATGCTTCAATCTCGCCCCTGTGATAAATCTCGCCTTCGCGATGCTCGCAGAATGGCCGTGTTGTTGGTATCTCACCGCCAAGGTATTCGAACCACTCCAAGCCAAGCTCATCATTCACAGCTGCTGCATAGCTTCTATCCGCAACGGCTTGTGCTGTTGTTGCTGTGGTTTTGATATTGGCAAGCAGCCTTCCATCATTGGCTTCTGTGCCGGTTACCAATCCCTCCAATGCATTGACTGCCTCTCTTAGTGGTGCCCTTGCTGCGATGTTTGTTGTGAGCTGCTCAAGGAACGGCTGAGTGAATCGCTGATCGAGTCCGCTGCCAAAGAATGCATTTATTGCATTCTGCTTGGATATCTGAAGCAATTGCTTCTGCACCTCATTGGGCTCGAAGCTTTCCTCGAATGTTCTGGCAATGTCATTGGTCAGCACAACGCCCTTATCGATGGCATCCAAAAAGTCCTTTACTGCTTGGCGATATTCACTGCCTGCAAGCACCTTCTTGAGCTCGTCTGATATCAACCCAATTCGCCTGATGTTGTCTTCTGTCTGCTCAATGTTTCCATCAGCATTTACATCCATATCCTCAAGCAAAGGCTTGATCTTGCGCCATGCCTCTGCCTGAGTTTTAATTGCTGCCGTTTCGAGTCGTTTGGGAACTTCCTCGAATAGCCGAATCTTATCGCGGACTAAGGAATCAAATGATGCCATTCAGTAGGTCCTGTTGTGCTTGTTGTATCGGGTCCAACTTAACTGCTACACGCTCGGATGCCAATCGGTTAAGCGCTGCCACTTGCTCGCCCATTGGAAGGTCGATGAATCTTTGCGCATCTTCAGTAGGAATGAAGTTGCGAATCAATTCCATGATGAGCTGAGGCGCACTGTGGTGAATCACATCTTGGTATCTTTCAACCGTGCCATTTGCAATCCTTGCCACGATGTCTGCGCTACTCATTAGTAGCAACTCATCGGCATTGATGATAAGATCGTAAACTGCTGAGGTTTCCTCATCGGTATAGTGAATCGCACGAATGTAGTTGTAAACATTGCTGAATGTAATCGATGGAGGCACACCAGCCTTCACGCCTTCGCTAATGATTGACAAGTAATCCGATGGCGTGCTGATGTCGAAGCTTGTTGGATAAACCAAGTTCACCCCTCCAAAGTTTTCGCCATATCGCATCTTGCCCATTGTCACCAAGCAGAACTCATACAAGTTAAATATCTGGTCAGAGATAGGCTTAATGAATGCATAGAGCGCACGCACCTTGTTCAATGATCCTGTTGCAGTTGATGCCTCGCCAATAGTTGAGGCTTCATCTGATGAAGGCAAATGCAATATTCTTCTTGCCTTGGACATCTGCATCTCAATCTCGCCTCGCAAAAATGTCAACGTATCCATTGGAGGTGAAACGAACTTCAAGTATTCACCGCTGAGGGAACTGTCACCCTCGCTCAATGATGTCTTTGGCTTAATCAAAAGCATGCCAGTAGGCGAAAATCTTGACTTCACTCCGGACCCATTACATGAACCGCAAGTCCTGTAACCGCCATTGATTGGATCAAAGATTTGGCCGTCCTGGCACTTGTTGCCTTCACGATCCACGAACTCGCAAATCTCACCAAGGGCCACCATGAAAGGGAAGGCACTTGTGGCTTTGCTAATTTGCAAGTATGACTCATCGAGAATAACCTGATCGAGCAATGGCACCGCCGTGATGAAAGGCGATTGAAATGCAATATGTCCACCTACAAGCTGCGGCATGCCTTCAAGCTTGTGGCATGGCACATAGCCAAGGTTGTGTGCGAAGTAAAGCACTGGCTCGCTGAAGGTCATGTCTGACTTCTTACCAATCTGGTAAACTTTCCAGATGTTCATGTTGTCATAAATCTCCAATACAAGGCCACTCTTCTCAGTCTTGCTTGCGACTTTTACTTCCGTCTTGTCATCAGTGATGACCATGTAATATTCGCCAAATTCTTGACCAACTAT
>JBIKJV010000217.1:0-3319 GCA_044360755.1 Phycisphaerales bacterium | reverse complement strand
CGGGGATGTCGGGCGAGGGCACCAAGACCGGCACCCCCGACGCCGAGGGCAAGGCGCTCACGGTGGTCACCGTGTCGCTGGACCCGCGCGCGATGGACACCTACTACCGCGAGCTGAACGAGAAGAAGTACCCCTACGAGGTCAACGTCGGCTCCAGCATCGTCGGCCAGCTGTTCCTGACGCTGATCGGGCCGCTCATCATCCTGGGCGTGATCTGGTTCGTGATCTCGCGCTCGATGCGCGGCGCGGGCGGCGGCCCGGGCGGCATGCTGGGCAGCTTCGGCAAGAGCCGCCACCGCGTGCAGACCAAGGAGAGCGTGAACGTCACGTTCGCCGACGTCGCCGGCATCGACGAGGCGAAGGAAGAGGTCACGGAGCTCGTCGAGTTCCTGAAGAACCCCAAGCGCTTCCAGAAGCTGGGCGGGCGCATCCCGCGCGGCGTGCTGCTCGAGGGCCCGCCCGGATGCGGCAAGACGCTGCTGGCCAAGGCCATCGCCGGCGAGGCGGACGTGCCGTTCTTCTCGATCAGCGGCTCGGACTTCGTCGAGATGTTCGTGGGCGTCGGCGCCAGCCGCGTGCGCGACCTCTTCAAGCAGGCGAAGGAGAACTCGCCCTGCATCATCTTCCTGGACGAGATCGACGCCGTCGGCCGGCGCCGCGGAGGCGGCTTCAACACCGGCGGCCACGACGAGCGCGAGCAGACGCTCAACGCGATCCTGGTCGAGATGGACGGCTTCGAGGCCAGCGACCAGGTCATCGTCATCGCCGCGACGAACCGCGCCGACGTGCTCGACCCCGCGCTCACCCGGCCCGGCCGCTTCGACCGCGTGGTCGGCGTCAGCCTGCCCGACGTGGTCGGCCGCCGCCAGATCCTGGGGGTGCACTCCAAGAAGGTCAAGATGGGCGCCGACGTCGACCTGGACCGCCTGGCGCGCGCCACGCCGATGTTCAGCGGCGCCGACCTGGCCGCCGTGATCAACGAGGCCGCCATCATCGCGACCATGGCCGACAAGGACGTGATCGAGATGAACGACCTGGAGGAGGCCCGAGACAAGGTCCGCTACGGCCGCGCCAAGAAGAGCCGCAAGATCGAGGAGCAGGAGCGCGTGGCCACCGCGTACCACGAGGCCGGCCACACGGTCGTGCAGGTGCTGCTGCCCAACGCCGACCCGCTGCACAAGGTGACGATCATCCCGCGCGGCCAGGCGATGGGCACGACCTTCAGCCTTCCCGAGAAGGACCGCTACGGCTACGGCCGCAAGTTCTGCGAGGCCACGATGCGGGTCCTCTGCGCAGGCCGCATCGCCGAGGCCAAGAAGACCGGCGACGTCTCGAGCGGCGCCGGCATGGACATCAAGATGGTCACGCGCATCGCGCGCGCCATGATCCTGGAATGGGGCATGAGCGACCGCCTCGGCTTCGTCAGCTACAAGGGCGAGGACAGCCGTGAGGCGTTCATCCCCGAGAAGGACTACTCGCCCGAGACCGCGCACCTGATCGACGAGGAGATCCGCCACCTGGCCGACGGCGCCTACGCGGACGCCGCGCGCATGGTCGACCAGCACTGGGACGAGGTCGTCCGCGTGGCCGAGGCGCTCCTGAAGTACGAGACGCTGAGCCGCGACGACGTCGAGCGCGTCATGCGCGGCGAGCCGCCGGCGAAGCCGACCGTCGCCGACCTGCTCGGTGCCGAGATGGCGAAGCCCGCGCTTTCCGCCGCCCCCGCGGCGGCCAAGCCGGACGAGCCGCCGGCCGGCGCCCTGCCAAGCCCGGCCTGACCTGCGCGACCGCCCCCGGCCGGGGCGGCGTCCCGTTCACGCACCCTCCTCGCCAAACGTGCGCTTGCGCCGCAGCAGGTGGTGGTAGTGCTGCGCGAAGCGGTGCGCCTCGTCGCGGATCGACTGGCACAGCCGCAGCCCCGCGTTGTTCCGCGCCAAGCGGATCGGCTCGCTCTCGCGCTGCACGTAGATCAGCTCCTCCTTCTTGGCCAGGCTGATCACCATCGGCGGCTGGATGCGCAGCTGCTCGAAGGCCTCGAGCGCCGCGTGCAGCTGCCCCAGGCCGCCGTCGATCAGGATGACGTCGGGGTAGAGCTCGTCGCCCTCGCCGGCCTCGCGGTAGCGGCGGCTGACCACCTCGCGGATCGAGCGGTAGTCGTCGTTCTGCGCGCTCTCGATGCGGTACCGGCGGTAGCCGTCCTTGAACGGCCGCCCGTCGACGAAGCACACCTTGCTGCCCACGGTCTCGACGCCGCCCAGGTGCGCGATGTCGATCGCCTCCATGCAGCGCACCGGCTTCTCCAGCCCCAGCGTGCGCTGCAGGCTGCGCGCGCCCACCATCGGGTCGCCGCTGAAGACGGTCACCTCGGGCTGCCAGTCGTACTCGGCGCCGCTGCGGGTCTCGCGGTCGTCCAGCTTGCGCAGCGCGTGGATCTGGTCGCGCAGCACCGCGGCGTCCTCGAAGCGGCGCTCGGCGCTGGCCTTCGCCATCTCGTCCTCCATCTCGCGGACCATCGCGCTGCGCTTGGACCCCAGGAACCGCAGGAACCGGTCGATGTCCTCGCGGTAGCGCTGCTTGCCCACCATGTTGGCGCACGGCGCCGTGCACTGGCCGATCGAGTGCAGCAGGCACGGCCGGAAGCGCCGGTTGGCCGGGTCGTCCGCCTTGATGTCCAGCTCGCACGTGCGGAAGCGGAAGACGCGCTGCATCAGCGTGACGGCCGTGCGCAGCGCGTGCACGCTGGTGAACGGTCCGAAGACGCGCGCACCGTTGTAGCGCTCATCGGCGGGATTGCGCGTCACGAACACCGCCGGGAACTCGTCGCGCACCGTGACCACCAGGTACGGGAACGTCTTGTCGTCGCGCAGCAGCTCGTTGAAGCGCGGATGGATGTCCTTGACCAGCCGCGCTTCGAGGAGAAGCGCCTCCCACTCCGCCTCGCACGGAAGGATGTCGAAGTCGACGACCACGTCCAGCATCGGCTGCTTGCGCGCGCCCAGGTCGGCGCTCGGCACGAAGTAGCTGCTCACCCGGTCCGGCAGGCACGAAGCCTTCCCCACGTAAAGGATCCCCCCCTCCGTGTCCTTCATGAGGTAGACGCCAGGCACCCTGGGGAGCCCCCGAGCCTTCTCGCCCAGCCGTGCCAGGCGGTCCACGCGGTTTTCGCCCCGGGGCACGTCCGGAATGCCGGAACCCGCCCCAACGGGGGGCTGGACGGGCTGGGAGGAGGGGTTCTCAGGCACTTCGGGCACCATCTTCCCCAATCCTACGAACCTCGGACCGTCCGGCAGCGCTACACTCCCCCGCACCGGACGCACGT
>JBIKJV010000080.1:0-11446 GCA_044360755.1 Phycisphaerales bacterium | reverse complement strand
CTCACGGCCTCGTACGTCGCTCCGGAGGAGGCCAATGCTCGCTGCGGGCGCTCGCCCGCCGACGTTCGAACGTCACAAGGCGAGCGCCCGGAGCGAGCATCGGGGTCTTCCGCAGCGAATCGCGAGGCCGCGAGGCACGCGAGGCGGCACCGATTACTCCCGGGTCGTGACAGGTGCCGAGCCAGCCGAACAATAGGAGGAGCGGAACCTGGTGGAGCGACGACGGTCGCGGAGGAAGGCCCCGAGCACAGCGCAAGGGCGCGGTGACCACGCAACGCCCCCGCGCACAGCGACAGGGCGCGGTGACCCCAAGTGCCTTTCCGCATCCAACGACCAAGCCGCCGCCGCTCACCCCCCCGTCACGCTCACCGCTGCTCGGTCTCGAGGTACGTGTACCCCGACAGCCCGGCCTCGTACGCCTTCAGCAGCCCCTGGCTCTCGGCCACGGTCATCTGCTTGTTCACGACGGCCTTCTCGCACTCGCGGCGGACCTCGCCGAAGAGGCGGGCCAGGTCGTAGTGGACGTAGCTCAGCACGTCGCGGACGGCGTCGCCCTCGATGATCTCGTCGATCCACCACTCGCCCTGCTCGTCGATCTTGACGTGCGCGACGTGGGTGTCGCCGAAGAGGTTGTGCAGGTCGCCCAGGGTCTCCTGGTACGCGCCCACCAGGAACGCGCCCAGCAGGTACTCCTCGCCGTCCTCGAAATCGTGCAGCTCGACCCAGCGCTTGACGTCGTGGTCGTCGACGAAGCGGTCGATCTTGCCGTCAGAATCGCAGGTCAGGTCGGCGATCGTGGCCTTGCGCGTCGGGCGCTCGTTCAGGCGGTGGATCGGCGCGATCGGGAACAGCTGGTTGATCGCCCAGATGTCCGGCAGGCTCTGGAAGATCGACAGGTTGCAGAAATACGTGTCGCTCAGCGCGGTCTCGAGGTCGCCCAACTCCTCGGGCGGGCGCGCCATGCAGCGGGCCACGTCGCGGATCTTCGCGCAGGCCGCCCAGAAGATGCTGTCGACCAGCGCGCGATGCTCCAGGCTCATCAGGCCCACGTTGAAGAGGCGCAGCGCCTCGTCGCGGTCCTCGAGCAGGTCGTTGTAGTTCTCGACCAGCCGGCGCTCGCTGATGCCGTTGTAGACGTCGTAGATGTCGACCAAGGGGCGCGGCAGGTCCTCACCGGGGGCGGGCGCCGGCAGCTTGGCGGGAACGGTGAACCGGTCCAGGCGGTTCGCGCCCAGGACGTCGAACACCAGCACGCTCTGCTGCGCCACCATGGCGCGACCGCTCTCGCTGACGATCATCGGGTGCTTCACGCCCTCCTCGTCGCACACGGTCATCACCTTGTAGACGACGTTCGAGGCGTACTCCTGCAGCGTGTAGTTCATCGAGAACTCGAAGCTGGTCTGGCTTCCGTCGTAGTCGATGCCCAGGCCGCCGCCGATGTCCAGGTACTTCATGCCCGCGCCGGCCTTGGCCAGCTGGCTGTAGACGCGCGCGAGCTCGTTGATGCCCTGGTTCACCTGGCGGATGTCGTGGATCTGGCTGCCCATGTGGCAGTGCAGGAGCTGCAGGCAGTCCTCCATGCCCTTGGCGCGCAGGATCTCCAGGACCTCGAGCACCTCGTTCATGCTCAGGCCGAACTTGGCCTTCAGGCCGCTCGAGTGGCGCCAGCGGCCCGCGCCCTGCGACGCCAGGTTCACGCGCACGCCGATGGTCGGGCGCACGCCGTGCTGCTCGTAGAAGCGCAGGATCAGCTTGAGCTCGGTGATGTTCTCGATGACCGGGATGATGTTCCGGCCCAGCTTCTTGGCGAGCGCCGTGAACTCGATGTAGCGCTCCTCCTTGAAGCCGTTGCAGATGATCAGGCGGTCCGGCGTGTCGCTGGTCATGCCCATGACCGCCAGCAGCTCGGGCTTGCTGCCGGCCTCGAGCCCGAAGCCGAGCGCCTTGCCGGCGTCGCGGACTTCCTCGACGACGCGGCGCTGCTGGTTCACCTTGATCGGGAACACGGCCTGGTAGCTGCCGTGGTAGCCGTGCTCGACGATCGCGCCGCCGAACGCCTCGGCCAGGTCGATCATGCGCTGCTTGAGCAGGTCGCTGAAGTGGATCAGGAGCGGCGTGCGGAAGCCGCGCTCGCGCATGCCGGCCACGACGTCATACAGGTCGACCTCGACGCTCGGGTTGCGCGTCGGGCGCACCACCACATGGCCCGCCTTGTTGACGTCGAAGAACCCCTTGCCCCAGTTGCGGATGAGGTAGTGCGACGCCGCATCGTCGGCGGTCCAGCCCAGCTCGGTGGCCGGGCGCGTGGAGCGCGGGCGCGCGGTGGTGGCGGCGGGCGAAGCAGCGTCGGTGATGGTCTCGGACATCGAATCGCGGATCATAGAACCCCCCCGCAGGATCTCAACGGATTTCAGGGGCGGATTTTGGCCTGCCGCCGGAGGCCACGACCGGGCCGGCCGCTCAGCGGAGGCTCTTCGCGATAGCCACCTCGTGCACCCGGACGCTGGCGCGGTCAAGCGCCTCCTTCGACTGCTGGAAGGCGTTGGCGTCCACCTTGGCGGCGTCCAGCTCGGCGGCGGCGATGAAGCCCTTCAGGCGCGTCATGGCGGCCTCGACCTCCTCGACGTACCCCGGGTCCAGCTCGGCCCGGACCCGCTCCAGGGCGTCGGAGATCCACTTCAGGTCCAGCCGGGCGTTGGCGACCAGGTCGACCACCCGGTGCCGCTGCATGTCCTCGCGGGCATGGGCGAAGCTCTCCGCCTCCATCCGGTCGACCTCCTCGGCCGTCAGCCCGAACGTGGGCACCACCTGCACCGACGCCCGCTTGCGGCTGCGGCGCTCGACGGCGGTCACCGCCAGCACGCCGTTCTCGTCCACCAGGAACTCGACCTCGATCTGCGGGATGCCGGCCGGCATCGGCGGGATGCCGCGCAGGTCGAACCGCGCGATCGACCGGCAGTCGGCCACCATCTCGCGCTCGCCCTGCACGACGTGGATGCGGACGTTCGCCTGCCCGTCCACCGACGTGCTGAACATCTCGGTGGCGCGCGTCGGGATGCTGGCGTTGCGCATCACCAGCTTGGCGACGGCGCCGCCCACGGTCTCGATGCCCAGCGAGAGCGGCACGACGTCGACCAGCAGCAAGTCGCGCCGCCCGCCTGCCAGCACGGATGCCTGCACCGCCGCGCCCAGCGCGACCACGGAGTCCGGGTCCATCGCCGCATACGGCTCCTTGCCGAAGAACGCCGCCACGGCCGCGCGCACCGCGGGGATGCGCGTGCTGCCGCCCACCAGGACCACGCGGTCGATCTCGGGTCGCCCGGCGTCCTTCAGCGCGCGGCGGCAGGCGTCGATCGTGCGCGCCACGAACGGCGCGGCCAGCGACTCGAACTCGTCGCGCCGCAGCGTGCGGCGGTACGCGCGGCCGTCGCCCAGGCCGACCTCCAGCGTGGTCGAGTCGGCATCGGAAAGCGCGATCTTCGCGCCCTCGGCGAACGCCCGCAGCGCCTGGCGCGCGGCCGGCGGGAACTCGAGCGCCGCGCCGAACTGCGCGCGGATCTCGCCCGTCACCAGCGCGATGATCGACTCGTCCAGGTCGTCGCCTCCCAGGCGCGTGTCGCCGGCGGTCGAGAGCACCTGGAAGAACTCGCCGTCGTCGGGGCCGCCCGGGACCAGCTGCAGGATGCTGACGTCGAAGGTGCCGCCGCCGAAGTCGTAGACCGCGATCGTCTCGGACTCCATCCGGCGGCGCTGCGTGGCACCGATCCCGTAGGCCAGCGCGGCGGCGGTCGGCTCGTTCACGATCCGCACCGCGTCCAGCCCGGCCAGGCGCGCGGCGTCGCGGGTGGCCTGGCGCTGGGCGTCGTCGAAATACGCGGGGACGGTGACGACGGCCCGCCGGACAGGCACGCCCAGCGCGCGCTCGGCAGTGGACTTCAGCTGCCCAAGCACCAGCGCCGCCACCTGCTGGGGCGTCACCACCTGGCCGCCCACCGCGAACGCCGCCAGGCCCCGTGGGCCCTCGGTCACCCGGAACGGCAGGCCTTGCACGGCGCCGTGGCTCTCGGCGAGCCCGCGGCCCATGAAGCGCTTGGCGCTGTGGACCGTGTCGGTGGGGAACTCCACCGCGTGCGCCTTGGCATCCGCGCCGACCACCGGCTGCACGCCCGCGACGAACCGCACCACCGAGGGCAGCAGCGCCCGGCCGGCGTCGTCCGCAAGCACGCGCGGGCCGGCTGCATCGCAGACGGCGACCAGCGAGTTGGTGGTTCCGAGGTCGATCCCGACGATCGGGTCCGAGGCGGCGGCGGTCATCCGGCCATCGTAGGCGCAGCGCCGACGCGCCGCCCCCACGGCGCCCGGCTCAGAGCTTGCGCCGCGTCCCCGCCTCGGGGAGCGACTCCATCTCCTTCTCGAACCGCGCCGCCGCGGCCTTGGTCAGGAGTTCCCGGATGCGGATCACGGGCTCGTTGGGGCCGCGGATGGTGAAGCTGCGCTCCTTCGCGCCGTTCGACACGACGAGTTCGGCCAGCGGCGACCGCTCGGTGTCGCGGTTCGGGTCCTCCATCGTCATCCAGCCGGCCTGGTCGACGATCGCGCGGACCTGCTTCGCGACGTCGGGCGTGACCTTGCCGGTCCACTCGATCTGCCGGTCGAAGGCCTTCATGCCGCCCGCGTAGTCCAGCCTGCCGTCGACGTGCAGCACGAAGTACTCGTACTGGCTGGCCTCGTACTTCCACCACCACAGCGCCAGGCCCATGCCGCCGGTGGGCGACGCGGCGTCGGTGGGCGGCACGATCGGCGCAGCGACGCAGCCGGCCAGCAGCGCGGCGCAGGCAAGGACGAGGGCAGGCACGATGCGTAAGGGCTTCGTCATCGCGGACCATCGTACGGACCGCGGGTCAGGGAAGCGTTCAGGCCGGCGGGCGGCACACGGCGCGGGGCGACCCGCCGCGTCAGCGCAGGTAGTACGCGCGCTGCCGTTCGCGGATCTCGCGATACACGGCGTACGGGTCGGGGCCGTAGTCGTAGCGCTCAGGCAGAAGGTCCGAGGGGCGGCGGTCGGGGATCCACGCCAGCGCGGCCAGCGCGCGGATCACGCGCGCTGCGGCAGGGTCGAGCGGTTCGTCGCCCGTGGCGCGGCGCACGAAGTTCCACGTGCGGCCCTGGGCGCGGACGGTGATGATCGCCAGGCGCTCCTTGGGATTCACGCGCAGGAGGTCCGGGTTGGCCGGTCCGTTCGCGTCGGCGGCGCGGGCGAAGCCGGTCTGGCGCAGCACCGACCAGACGTACGCCAGCTGGTCCTGCGCCAGCACGCGCGAGCGCCCGGGCCGCGTCGAGATGTCGATGAATGGGCCCGCGTCGGCCTGCAGCGTGCCGTCCGGCTCGACGATGTACTTGGCCTGCTGCGACTCGACGACGAGCGCCTCGGGCGTGCCGCGGCCGACCAGCACGGTGACGTCGACGGTGAGGTCGGTCGGTACCCGCTCGGACACCGCCTCGGGGGTGGCTTCGGGGCTGGGCGCATTGGACGCGCAGCCCCCCGCAGCCGCCGCCAGAAGGGCCAGCGAGGCGCCGAGGCAGGTGATGGCGCGGATGGGCGACCGCATGCGGCCGATGCTACCCTTCGCCCCGCCCCATGCGCACGAGCGTCACCTGGATCAACGACTACCTGGACCACCCCGCCACCGCCGAGGAGCAGGCCGAGCTGCTGACCGCGGCAGGGCTGAACTTCGACGGCGGCGAGGTCGCCGACAACGGCGAGCCGTGGCAGGAGATCGAGACCACGTCGAACCGCGGTGACTGCCTGTGCCACGTGGGGCTGGCCCGCGAGCTCTGCGCGATGAGCGGCCGCCACCTGAAGGCCCCCGCCGCGGCCACCAAGGCGACCGGCCCCGCCGCCGGCACGTTCGTCGCGGTGCGCAACGACGACCCGGCCGCCTGCCCCCGGTACACCGCGCGCGTCATCCGCGACGTGAAGGTTGGCCCCAGCCCCGAGTGGCTGCAGCGCCGGCTGCGCGCGATCGGCCAGATCCCGCGCAACAACCTGGTCGACTGCACGAACTTCGTGCTCTTCGAGCTGGGCCAGCCGACGCACGTCTTCGACCTGGACATGCTGCGCGGCCCCGAGCTGCGCGTCCGCCGCGCCGCCGCGGGCGAGAAGTTCCTGCCGATCGGCGAGGGTGCGGCCGAGGTCGCGCTGAGGGGCGGCGAACTGGTCATCGCCGACGCCGAGCGGCCGGTGGCGATCGCGGGCGTCAAGGGCGGCGCCGCGACGGCCGTCACCAACGAGACGACGAACGTCGTCCTGGAGTGCGCAACCTTCGACCCGATGGCGGTGCGCCAGGCCAGCCGCGGGCTGCGGATCTCGAGCGATTCGTCCTACCGCTTCGAGCGCGGCGTGCACCCCGCGCAGCTGGACGAGGCGCTGGACCGCCTGGTCACGCTGATCCTGGAGACGGCGGGCGGCGAGCTCTGCGACGGCACGCTGGAGGCCGGCGCCCCGCTGCCCGCGCCGCGCAAGGTGTCGGTGCGGCCGTCGCGCGTGACTGCCATCCTGGGCGTGCAGATCCCGGTGGAAGAGGTCATGCGCTGCCTGGACACGCTGGGCTTCTCGCCAGTGCTGCGCGGCGACGCGATCGACTGCAGCGTCCCGCCGCGCCGCCTGGACGTGGAGCGCGAGATCGACCTGATCGAGGAGATCTGCCGCATCCACGGGCTGGACCGAATCCCGATGAAGGACGCGCTGAGCGTGCGGGTGGCGCCGGTCGAGCCGCAGGTCGCTGCCCCGCGCGCGGCCAAGACGCTGCTGGTGGGGCTGGGCTTCGTCGAGAGCATCACGCACTCGCTGGTCAGCGAACGCCACGCCGCGCCCTTCGTGCGCAACGGCCAGGCCGCGCTGCGGATCGACGACGAGCGCGCCGGCGGCACGCCGATCCTGCGGCCGTCCGTGATCCCCAGCCTGCTGGAGGTCCGCCGCCGCAACGCCGACGCCGGCGTCAACCCGCTGCGCGTCTTCGAGTTCGCCAGCGCGTTCGCGCTGCACGCCGACGGCCGCCACGAGGAACGCGCGCTCGTGACGCTGGTGAGCGACGAACCCACCGACGCGGACGGCGCCATGCGCTGGATGCGCGGCGCCTGCGAGCGCACGGTGCGGCTGCTGGCCGGCGATGCGCCCACGCTGGCGGTCACCGCCGTCCCCGCGGCCGAGCGTGCGCCGTGGTACGCCGTCGAGGCGCGCCTGGAGCTGGGCGGCCGCGCGATCGGCAGCTACGGCCTGCTCTCGCCCGCGGCGCTCGCGCCGTTCGGGCTGGAAGGCACCATTGCGGCCGCGGAACTGGCCCTGCACCCGCTCTACGCCGAGTACCCGCCCGACGCCCGCGCCGCCGCCCTGCCCTCGACCCCCGCGATCGAGCGCGACCTCAGCGCGATCGTCGCCGAGACCGTCACGTGGGCGCAGGTCGAGTCGATCGCACGCGGGCTGCTCCTGCCGCACTTCGAGTCGGTCGCCTTCGTCGGCACGTACCGCGGCAAGCAGACCGGCGCAGGGCGCAAGAGCCTGACGCTGCGCGTCACGTTCCGCGCGCCGGACCGCACGCTGACCCGCGAGGAAGCCGATGCCGCGATGGCCACGCTGAGTTCGGCCCTGGCCGCACAGGCAGGCGCCGAGATCCGTTCCTGACGCACGGCACCCGCGCCGCCGCGCACGCTTCGCCCACTGCCCCGGAGCCCACGCCGATGCCCATCCGCGAACTGACCGTCCACGCGTTCACCGACCAGCTGGCCGCGCGCACGCCCGTGCCGGGCGGCGGCGCGGTGGCCGCGGTGACCGCCGCGCACGCGGCCGCCCTCGGCGCGATGGTCGTCGAGTTCACGCTGGGCAAGCCGAAGTTCGCCGCGCACGAGTCCGCCAACGCCGCAGCCCTGGCGCGCCTGGGCGAGCTGCGCACGCACGCGCTGGCGCTGGCCGACCGCGACGCCGCCGCCTATGCGCAGCTGAACGCGCTGTGGAAGCTGCCGAAGGACGCCCCCGAGCGCGCGGCCGGCTGGGACGCCGCCGTCGCTGAGGCGATCGAGGCCCCGCAGGCGATCCTGGACGCCGCCTGCGAGGTGGCCGTCCGCTGCCAGGGCCTGGCGGCCGCCACCAACCCGAACCTGGCCAGCGACCTGGCGATCGCGCTGGACCTGGCGCGCGTGGCCTGCCGCGCGGCTGCGCACAACGTCGACGTGAACCTGCCCTCGGTGACCGATGCCGACCGCCGCCAGGCACTGGCCGACCGCATGCAAGTCGCACTGGCCCGGGCCGGCGCCGCTGCGGGAGCCGCCCACGCATGAGCACCGCCGCCGCGGCACTCCACGCGGCGGGCGGGATGGCCGCGCTTCTTGGCACCGCCGCACTGTGCGTGGGGGCCGTCTACCTGGCCGCGGTCTGGCGCGACGCCGTGCGCCCCGAGCGCCGCACGATGGCGTGGTCGCTCGCGCGCGGCTTCCCGACGCACCCCGACGACCTTGGTGCCCCCTCCGAGCTGTGCACGGTGCGCACGACGGACGTCGAGCTTCCCGCGTGGTTCGTGGCCGGAGGTGCGCCCGCGTCCGGCCGCGCCGTGATCATCCTGCACGGCCACGGGCGTTCGCGCTGGGACAGCCTGCGCCGCGCGGTGCCGTGGATCCGGTCGTCGGCGCTGGTCGTGCTGCCCGACCTGCGCGGCCACGGCGAGTGCCCGGGCCGCAGCGCGCTGGGCCGCCGCGAGCCCGCCGACGTGGCGGGGCTGGTCGACGAGGTCGAACGCCGCCACCCCGGCATCCGGGTCACCTTGGCCGGGCATTCGATGGGCGGCGTGGTGGCCATCCGTGCCGCCGCCCTGCGCGAGGCCGCCGGCACGCCCATCGAGCGCGTGGTCGCCTGGGGCCCCTACGAACGCACCAAGACGCCGCTCGAGGCACGCCTGCGCGCCCGCGGCCTGCCGCGGGCGCCATTCGCGGGCATCGTGCTGTGGCTGGTCGACGCCTTCGACGGCCCCGACGAACCCCTGACCGAGGCCGCTGCCCGGTTGGCGCACACGCCGCTCGAGGTCATCGCAGACGCCACCGACGACGTCTCGCCGGCCGAGGATGCGCGCGCCATCGCGGCCGCCGCACCGCACGGCACGTTCACGGTGACCGCCGGCACCCCGCACGCCGACCTGGGCGTGCCGGGCGCCTGACCATCGCCTTCGCGCGCCGCGCCGCCGTCACTTCGCCGGCTTGGCGTCGCCGCCCAGCGGCTGCATGATCCATGCGCGCGTCACGAATCCGTCGTCGACCGACTTCATCGACCACACGAACGGCCCTGCGTGCTTGCCCAGCAGCGCACCGTCGATCGCCTTCAGGGTGTCGTTGGTGTTCTCGGGAAGCTTGTAGCCGATGCGGCTCGCCAGGCTGCCGTCGTCGGCCCGGCCGACCATGTTGTCCAGCCTCGAGTCGTCCTTGCCGTACTCGGCCAGCATCGCACGCTCGTATTCCCAGCGGCCCACCAGGTCCAGGAAGCCCCACGACACCAGGTCGCCGGAGCCAACCGCGGCCGAGGCCGCCTTCCAGTTGGCATTGTCACGGATGCTGGGCAAGTCCTTCTGGCCCATCGAACGCATCGCCTGCTCGACCAGCTTGCTGTCGCCCGAGGCCAGGTAGCCGTTCGAGACGCCCACCGAGACCGGCACGAAATCCCCCGAGAAGATGGTGTTGCCGTCGACGTCGCGCGGCTCCAGGCCCATCGTGCCGCCGAACTGGGTGATCATCGGGACCACGGCCTTGGGGTTCGAGCAGGTGGTCACCACGCCGGTCACGCGGCTCTCCGGGGTCAGCGGCTGACGCACGGTCTCGTACGTCCAGACCGTTGGGCCCAGCGCCTCGAAGCCCTTGGTGAGCACCGGGCCGAAGTTCACCAGGTATGCGTCGAGCTGCTGCGCCTCCATCTCGGGCAGGTTCGCGGCCACCGTGTTGATGAGGTTCATGACCTCCTTGAACTGCATGTTGACCCGGCCGAACCCGATCACGTCGGGCCCGATCATCGGCGGCGGGGCCTCGACGGGCTTCGACGGGCCCATCAGCGCCCACAGGCCGGCCTTCTGGCCCGGCACGTAGATGCCGGACGTCATCTCGACCTGGCCGCGCTCGGTCGCGCCGCTGATGCCGATCGTCCACGCCTGCACGTCGCCGAACACCGGCTGCAGGACCGGCTGCAGCAGCGAGAGCATGCCCGCGCCCTCGCCCGCGATCGACTTCTGCAGCGGGCCGGTCAGGATGGCGATGGCCAGGTCGGCCTCGCCCAGCTGCGCCATCGCGCCCTTGAAGTCGGCGCGCTCGGCAAGGGCGGCCTTGCGCTTGCCGTCCACGGACGCCAGCGCGTCCTGGATGCCGCCGACGTCGGTGGAAAGGAAGAAGCGCGACCCGTCGCGCACGTAGTACAGCTTCTCCGCGCGCTGCGCGAAGGTCATGTCCATCTGCACGCCCATGGCGCCGGCGCGGCCGTTGCGGTTGGCGACGTCCGCAGCCTCGCGCAGCTTCAGCACCTGCATCTGGCGCCCGGCCAGGTCATCCTTGGACAGCGTGACGCCGTCCTTCTTGACGCTCTCGGCGATGACCTGGTCGATCACCTTCGCGATGCCGTCGGCACGGGCGCCCCAGTCGCCGTAGAGCAGCAGGTGCGATGCCTCCGCGTCCAGCTCCTCGTCGTGCACCGTGAACAGGGCGACGCCCATCGCGTCCGGCCAGCTGAGCGCGTCCTCGGGAAGCTCCAGCTCCTTCAGGCGCGTCTTCATCGCGCCCTCCGCGCCGCCGTCGTCGCCCAGGACCTTTCGCATCTGCTCGGTCTGCGTGAAGGCATGCAGCGGCGTCTTCTTGAAGCGCTCCACCGCCTCGCGCGCCGCGTCGGCGGCGACGTAGACGTAGGTCGTGTCGGGCGCCAGCGCACGCATCGATAGGGGCGCCGTTGCCGCACCGGCGGGGATCGCCGCCTTCGGGACGTCCTGCGCCACCGCCGCGGGGACCGCAAGCATGGCGCCGACGAGGGCGAACGGGAGGATCACGGTCCGGGTGGCAGGATGCATGGCTGGGTGCCTCACTTGTTGGGTTCGGATGCGGCGGCCGGCACGGCGCTCGCGGGGGCCTTGGGCTGCGAACTGCCGTCCTCGAGTTCACTGGGCGCGCCGGGCGCCGGGCGCGGCGGGGCCTGGTGGTAGAAGTGGCCGGAGTTCGGGTTGTTCTTGTCGAACGCGAAGGCCTCGCGGTGGCGGACGAAGTCCTTCACGTAGCGGGCGGGGATCGCGAAGCCGACGTTCTCGCCCAGCGAGATCTTCATGTTGGTGATGCCCACCACCTCGCCGCGCAGGTTGAAGAGCGGGCCGCCTGAATTGCCCGGGTTGATCGGCGTGTCGGTCTGGATGAAGGTGCGGCCCTCCATCTGCATCGC
>JBIKJV010000276.1:0-3321 GCA_044360755.1 Phycisphaerales bacterium | reverse complement strand
GCGGCGAATTCCTTTGCAGCCGGTCAATCGATCGGGGTGGCCAGTGGCCGTCTCCGTGTTCTCAATGCCGGTGCTCTCGGCACGGCCGCCGCCGCCCTCAATGCGGGCGTCGATGTCGCCAGCGGAGCGCAGGTGAATTTCAACGGGACTGCCCTCACGGGAGGCGGCAAGAATTTCTCGATCGCCGGAGCCGGACCGGATGGTTCGGGAGCCATTGTCAATCATTACGCCAACGTCGACGCCAACAAGGCCATCAGCAGCCTGACCCTGACCGGCAATGCCACTGTGGGAGGCACGAAAACCATCGACATCGGCAACGGTACGGCAGGCCAGACGCTCGACGGCGGTGGCTACACCCTGACCGTCAATACGCGCAACCGCTTCAATCTCCGCACCCCGAACATCGTCAATCTTCCGAACATCGTCCTCAACTCGGGGAATATTGAAACGGAAGGCACCGACGTTCCCGCAGAGACCGCCGTCACCGTCAATGGCAGCCGCGCCACCCTCGGCGCATGGCTCGGCGGCACGGGCACGACCCGCCGCTGGAGCGGTGACATGACCCTCAACAACGGTGGCAACATCGGCGGGATCGGCACAGGAGGAGCCGCCAACACGCTCGTGATCGGCAGCTCCGGCAAAACCCTCACCATCAACGGAGAAGGCCGACTCAACCCGAACACGGCCGGCTTCATCGACTGGGTCGACATCTCGGGCGCAGGCAACATGCGGGTGGAGAGCACCGTCTCCGGCAATGGCCGCATCGTGGTCGGCTACTACGGAGTCGGTACGAATGGCACTACGGTCCAGCTCGCGGACAACAATCCAGGCTTCGGCGGCGTCACCCAGATCACCGGCGGCACGCTTCAGCTTGGCACGGGCGGCGGCACAGGCGACCTCGGCGCTTCCCCACTCGTCCAGTTCACCAATGGCGGCGGCACCCCGCTTCTCTCCATCAACCGCACGGGCGACCTCGCCCTCAGCAATGCCTTCACTGGCCCAGGGAATATCCAAATCGACAACGTCGGTGCCAATGTCACCCTGAGCGGCCCGAACAATACGGGCGGAGCCGGCAGCAGCGCCTTCGCGACCCGGGTCCGCGGCGGCACCCTAACCCTCGGCGCAGCCAACGCTCTCTCCCCGCGCGCCACCTTCGAAATCGGCGGCCTCGGCATCGGCACGGGCAGCCTCACGGTCCTCAATGGCTTCAGCCCCACCGTGGAACGTTTCGACGACGCCGGCACGGACACCGCGGGCGTCTTCAACCGGGTCATCAACGGCAGCGCCACCCCGGCAACCCTCACCTTCAACATCAACAACGCCGGACCGGTCTTCGGCGACTTCGGCGGTGTCCTCGGCGGTGCCACCCCGGAGGAAAACAACTTCGGCCTCACCAAGCTCGGAGCCAATGACTGGGGCCTCGCGGGCAATGGCCATACCTACACGGGCCTCACCACCATCCGCGGCGGCACCATCCGCATTTCCAACGACACCACCGGCGGAGCCTACGGCATCGGCCTGCTGGGATCGTCAACGGGAACCACCGACGCCACCGTGATCACCCCCGGAGGATCGCTCGACTTCGGCGGCTTCAGCGCCGGAGACGAACGCCTCATCATCAGCGGCCGCGGCAACACCTTCACCGCGCACGGATTCGAATCCGGTGCCCTCCGCAACAACCCGGGCACCGCCGCCGCTTCGGTCAATTCCACGAAATTCGTCACGCTGGCAGGCGATGCTTCCATCGGCAAGGCCGGCAGCGGAGCCGATGCCAATAACTGGGAAATACGCAACACGGGCGGCACGGCTCAACTCAATCTCAGTGGCTACACGCTCCGCAAAACGGGCAACAATACCGTGGTGGTCGCCGACGTCACCGGCGGCACCGGAGCAGGCAATATCGAAATCCGCCAGGGCACGCTCTCGGTGGAACGCGGTACGGTCCTCAGCGCGGGCGGCACCGTCACGGTCGCCAGCCGCAGCAACCTCGCCCTCGCCGACAACGGAGCCGCCGTCACCGTAGCCAAAGCAGTCGCCCTCAACTCGGGCAGCCTCCTCAACCTCAACGGTTCCCATTCACTCACGAGCGTCTCCACCAATGGCTATTTCACGGCGGAGAACAATTCGGCTGCCGATACCCTCGGCCTCGGCTCCATTGCCACCCCAACGCGTGGATCAGGAGCGTACCTCGGCACCACGGGAACGATCACCCTCGACGGCTTCACGGCCGGACAACGACTCGGCCCAGGCTGGATTGCCGGAGCGACCGCCGGAGCCGCAGCCCCCGCCCTCTGGGACGGATCGAAAGTCGCTCCCGTGGCTCTCACGGCCAATACGGGAACTCCGCTGACCACACTCTCGGGTGCCGATGTCCTCGCCAATTCCGGCGCAGACGCCGACCGCACCATCAACAGCGACCTCACGGTCCGTTCGCTCACGAGCCAGGCGGATGTAAAGATCAATGACGGTGCCCTCCTGCGTGTCAGCGATGGCAATGTCACCCAGCGCGGAGCCAATCACTGGATTCAGACGACCGCAGGAGCCATGGGCCGCATCACCTCGGGCCGGAGCGATGGCGAATTCCACCTCAATCTCCCGGAACCGCTCGACACGGCGGGCCGGAACGACATCACCCTCCGGGTCCGCGTCACGGATAATCCAGCCGCAGCCGGCACCTTCGTCCCGAATCTCCTCGTCAAGAATGGCACGGGCTCGGCCACGAATTTCGGTGGCTCGGGCTTCGCCGCTCCCACCAACAATACCTTCAACAGCTACACAGCAGGCACCATCATCAATGCCGGACGCGTCGTCCCGCAGTTCGGCTCGGCCTTCGGCACGGGACCGATCACGGTCCGCGACGGCGGCCAGCTTGCCATGTACAGCCTGACAGCGGCCAATGGAGCACACGTCTCCAACGCGCTCTCGCTGGCCGGAAACGGTGTCCTCGAGAATGCCGGTGCCCTCGGCGCCATCCGGCTCGCCAATGCGGTCACGTTCTCGGGAAATACCACGCTTTCAGCCGATACCCGGCTCCACCCGCACGGCGGTGGCGATGTCGGCACGCTCGCAGGCGTCGTCAGCGGCACCGCGGGCATCGACAAGACCGGCGATGGCTTCGCTGCCCTCGTCGGAGCGAACAATTACACGGGAGCCACCACCATCACCCGCGGCACCCTCGTCGCCAACCGCCTCGCCAATGGCGGGATCGCTTCAAGCATCGGGGCTTCCTCATCCGCGGCCTCCAACCTCGTCTTCAATGGCGGCACGCTCCGCTACGACGGACCAGGCGCATCGTCAGACCGCAGTTTCACAGTCGATCTC
>JBIKJV010000307.1:0-3321 GCA_044360755.1 Phycisphaerales bacterium | reverse complement strand
AGAATAGAGAAGAGGATCGAAAAGATTGAATATTATTCTCTATTGAATATGTTAGAAAGAGAAACAGCTTCTCTTGATGTAACTGACGCTAATGGTAACGATAGATTCAAAAATGGATTTGTGGTTGATACATTTACTGGACACGGTGTTGGTGATGTTACTAACTTAGATTATCGTTGTTCTATCGATGAAAGAAGTCAAGAAGCAAGACCAAGATTCTATAATAAGAATTATGATCTGTTTCTAAAAACATCCGAATCATCTGGTTATACTTTAAGAGGTTCACTATTATCTAGATCATTCACTACATCAAATTTTATTGAACAACCATTTGCTTCACAAGCAGTGAATGTAAATCCTTATGCCGTCTTCTCTTGGAGAGGAACGATGACTATTTCACCTTCTGTAGATTTTTGGAAGGACGAAAGAATTAGACCTGAAAATATCATTAATATGAATGGTACTAATGATAATATCCAAACAGGTATTGATTTCTCTGGTTCAAGATGGAACTCTTGGGAAACAAATTTCAATGGCGAAACTGAAGACGCAGAAGATCTATTCATGAGAGCCCAATTGGGCGCAGGTCGACCTGCAGCAACTGTTAATCTAGATCCTAGAAATGGGATGTTTGATATCTCTGATTGGAGATATGAAGAAGTTAATGTTCCTTCAGGAACAGGAAATGTTGGACCAGATAATACTAGAAGAGCGCAATGGAGAAATTGGAGAAATGGTGTAACAGCTACAGCTGAAATACGTGGTACTGTTCCTGCTGCTCCATTTCCAGCAATAACAACGACTGGAACAAGAGTTCAAAATCAACAACAATTAAATACAAGAACAAATACTGTAAGATTTGCAGATAGAGTTGTAGACGTTTCTTCATCGCAATGGATGAGATCGAAAACAATATCATTTTCTGCTACTGGTCTAAAACCAGGAACTGTACTGTATCCATTCTTTGATGATGTTTTAATTTCTAGATATGTATCATGGACATCAGGAAACATTACAGATGCGTCTGGTTCTATATCTGGAACATTTACAATTCCAGATGCAACGTTCTTAGTTGGTGATAGAATTCTAAGATTATCAGATAATTCTGAAAATAATAAAGCATTAGAAACGACATTTGCTCAAGCAAGATATACAGCAAATGGAATTCTGTTACACAAACAAACAGAATCTATAAACATCAGAACACCTGAACCTCAGATTCCAGTTCCTCAGGATCCATTGGCACAAACATTCTTTGTAGATCCAACTATATTTCCTAATGGATTATTCTTAGATTCTGTTGATGTATTCTTTAAAACTAAGGATTCTTCTATCCCAGTTACTGTGCAGATTAGACCTACTGTAAATGGATATCCTTCATCTACAACAATTCTTCCTTTCGCAGAAAAAACACTAGCACCCGCTTCTGTTAATGTAAGTGCTACTGCTTCAACGGCAACCAATTTCCAATTCCCATCAATCGTATATCTTGAACCTGGCGAATATTCTATAGTGATTTTAGCAAATTCACAAAATTATGAAGCTTGGATTGCTGAAATTGGTCAGAAGAAAGTTGATTCTAATGATCTAATTACACAACAACCTTATGTTGGATCTCTATTTAAATCACAAAATTCTTCTACATGGACTGCAGAACAAACTCAAGATCTGAAATTTAATTTAAAGAGATGTTCATTCACAGAAGGATCTTTTACTGCAGTACTTACTGATTATGCTACTGTTCAAACAAGAACAAAGACGGCTACAGGATCTTCTGGTTCATATATCATAACAGTTAATAATACTGATGATCTTTCTGTCGGTCAATCCGTTTCTGGAACAGGAATAGGTTCTTCTGCTGAAATACTATACATTGATGGTTTTAATATAACATTAACTGTTGTCAATTCTGGTACTGTAAGTGGAAATGTGACATTTACTGGAAAAACTTCTGGTGATGGATATGCTGATGTAATTTGGGTGGGATTATCAACAATCGAATTCCCAAATACAACAGTTACTAGTTCGTTTATCTCTAAACCAGATGGGTCTTCTCTTGACTCATCATATACAACATTCTTAACTAATAAGAATTATGAATTCTCTGGTAGAAGAGAAATTGTTGCTAATGCCGAATCATTTAAACATAGAGTAGTTGGAAATGTTACATCAAATCATGTGTCTCCAGTAATTGATATGGAAAAGAATAATTTTATCACTATTCAAAATGATATCAATAATATTACCGAAACAACAACCACAACAACTGGTGCTACAGGATTTAATTCTACAGTAATTGGTGTGAATTCTACACAATATATCCAGAATGGTTCTTTGATTAAGATAGATTCTGAATATATGTATGTCACATCTGGTGGGGGTTATTCTGGTGCAACTGGTATAACAGTTCAAAGAGGAGCTCTTGGTTCTGGTTATGCAATAGGAGGAGCAACTGGTACACTAGTTGGAGCATCTTCTATTGGTTCTGGTGCTACAGTTTATTCTCTATCTGAAACATTCCCTACAGGTGGTGTTGCAGCTTCGAAGTATATCACTCGACCAGTGGTTCTGCAATCTCCAGCGGATTACTTAAAAGTTTATCTAACTGCAGTAAGATTACCAGGAACAGATATCAAAGTTTATTATAAGATAAAGGCTGCAGAAGACACTGATATTCTATCAAACAAATCATGGATTGAAATGCAAAAAGAATATCCTGGAGATAATTCATATTCTCTAGATAACTTAGATTTTAAAGAATATATCTTTAGACCAGATAGTGATGCATATCCTGCAAATATTTCTTATGGTGCACAGAATGGATGGGTGGTTTATAAATCATTCAATCAATTTGCAATAAAGATTGTGTTCTTATCTTCAGACACAACAGTAATTCCTAAAATAGCAGACTTCAGAGCAATTGCTTTGGATAGATTGATTTAATATGTCGTTAATAAACACTGAAGTTGATAAATTAGTTAGAGATACTTCTTCAAAGGCTATATTAGTAACTGATGATATAGCCAGAGAAGAATTCAGAAAAAAAACTTTAAAAAGAAAATTTGAATTAGATTATTTGAATTCGATCAAAGAAGAAATACATTATTTACAGAATTCTGTACATGATATAAATACTCTTAAGCAAGAGATATCTGAAATTAAACAATTATTATTATGCTTATGTAAGAATAAGGAACAATAATGTCTTTACCAAGATTAAAAAATAGTGATACTCTTAATCAATGGGCTTCTAAAGTAAATGAAGGATTTGAACAATTTGAGTTAGTTGGAAAAGGTACACTTACTACTGTAGAACCATTT
>JBIKJV010000216.1:0-3342 GCA_044360755.1 Phycisphaerales bacterium | reverse complement strand
CCGATCCCGCCATGCCGACGCCCACGCTCCTCCGCCGCATCGCCCGTCCGCTCGCCGCCTTTCTGCTGCTGGTCGCCTGTGCCGCCGCGCCGGCACGGGCCCAGGATGCCGCCGCGGACCAGCAGGAATCGTCGCTGGAGCAGGTGCCCGCCGACGAGGCGGTCGCGCGCGGCAGCGACACGCCGCGCAACGCCGCCTATACGTTCATCGTGCTGGCGCGCGACGGCGATTGGATCGACGCCGCCGACATGCTGCAGTGCCCGCCCGCCGGCTGGCCCTCCAAGATGCCGCCGACCCGGCTGGCGCGCGCCCTCAAGAGCATTCTGGACAACCGCCTGTGGATGGACTTCGCCAGCCTGCCGGGCACCGCGGCCAACGCCGCCGGACAGCCGGGGCGGGTGACGATCGGCGTGGTCGACTGCGCCGAGTCGTTGCTCGAGGTCGAGATGGTCCGCCTCGACGACCGCTGGATCTTCGCAGCCTCCACGGTCGAGGGCGTTCCCGCGATGGCCCAGGCGCTCGGCGTCTGGTGGGTCTCGGCGCTCCCCGAGTTCCTGGTCAACGTGCGCGTGGCCGAGATCGAGCTCTGGCAGTGGATCTGCCTGGTCGCGATCGGCGGCGCTGGGCTGCTGGTCGGCTGGCTGCTCACCGTGCTCGTGCGGCACGGATCGACGCGGCTCCTGGGCCCGCGCACGCAGTCCATCGTCACGGTGCTGACCCCGCTGGCGTTCCTGCTCTCGGTGCTGGGCATGCGGCTTTCGCAGCCATACCTCATCCTGAGCGCCCCGGCACGCCAGAACCTGGTGCTTGGCTCGCGTGCGGCGATCGTCTTCGTCGTGGCGTGGCTGCTGGTGCGCTGGATCCGCGTGATGTCGGTCGCGGTGGAGCAGCAGATGGCGCGCCGCGGCATCTCGGACGGCGCGGCGATCGTCCGCGTCAGCCGCGCGGCGGCGGTCGCGATCATCTGGTTGCTGGGGATCGCGGCCTCGCTGCAGATCTTCGGGCTGGACCTCTCGGCGGTCATCGCCGGCCTTGGGATCGGCACCGCGGCCATCGCGCTGGCCTCGCAGCAGACGCTGGCCAACCTGTTCGGCGGGGCGTCGGTCATCGCCGACCAGGTGCTGAACGTGGGCGACACGTGCAAGTTCGACGGCACGATCGCCACGGTCGAGCGCATCGGCGTGCGCTCGACGCAGCTGCGCACCGCGGACCGCACGCTGCTGATCGTGGCCAACGGCGATCTGGCGCAGGCGCGCGTCGAGAAGCTGAGCGCCCGCGACGGGTTCCGGCACGTGGCGGTGCTGGGCCTGCGCTACGAGACCGGCCCCGAGGCGATGCAGACCATCGTGGCCGACCTGCGCGAACGGCTGCGCCAGGAGCCGCTGGTGGACCCGGACACCGTGCTGGTGCACTTCATGGGCTTCGGCGACTTCTCGCTGAACGTCGAGCTGCGCGCCACCTTCCGCACGCTGGACATGCCGGCCTACCGCGACGCCGTCCAGCGCCTGAACCTGGACTTCATGCAGATCGTCGCGCGGCGGGGCAGTGGGTTCGCGTTCCCCTCGCGGACCGTCTACATGGCGCAGGACGGCGGGATCGGTGCGGCGGCGCCCGCGGTGCGGGGCGCGTGAATCTCCCGGGAGACCGTTGCCATGGCACGCCGAACGAAGCGCACGTCGACCACGTCTGACTCCAAGCCCGCCCCCAAGCTCCTCTCCGGCGGCAACCCGCAGATCGCGAAGGCCGACGGCGACGCGCCGGTGCAGTCCTACATCGACGCCATGCCCGGCTGGAAGCGCGACGTCGGCCGGCGGCTCGACGCGATCATCGTGCGCACCGTGCCCGGCGTGCGCAAGGCCGTCAAGTGGAACTCGCCGCTCTACGGCGTCGAGGACAACGGCTTCTTCCTGGGCATCCACTGCTTCACGAAGTACGTGAAGGTCGCCTTCTTCCGAGGCACGTCGCTGCGGCCGCCGACGCCGGGGCCATCCAAGAGCGGCGACACGCGTTACCTCGACATCCGCGAGGACGCCCCGCTGGACGAAGCCCAGTTCGCCGCGTGGGTCAAGCAGGCAAGCAAGCTGCCGGGGTGGGGCGGGAGCTGATGGCGGCGCGGGGCGCGGGTCCGCTACGCGACACGCACCTCGAACCGCACCCCCAGTGCGGCCGCCACGCGGAAGACCGTGTCGATCCGCGGGTTTGCCCGGGATGAAAGCGCCTTGTACAGGTTCTCGCGGCCAAGCCCCGTCGCCCCGGCGATGGTGCTCATGCCGCGTGCACGTGCCACGTCGCCAAGGGCCACCAGCAGGAACTTCGGGTCCTGCGCGCGCAGCGCCTCGTTCAGGTACTCGGCGATGGCGGCGTCGCTCCTTAGGTAGCGCGCCGCATCGAACGGCGTCAGCTTGACGGGTTGCCGCCGGTGGGTTGCTGGGTGCTTTCGTTGCTTTCGAACGGTCATTCCAGTGCTCCGATCCGGTCGAGCAGGACTCGCGCTGCCGCGAGGTCTCGCCGTTGCGAGGTCTTGTCGCCGCCTGCCAGCAGCAGGATCAACTGTCCGCCGCGCCAGGCGAAGTAGACGCGGTACCCGGCCCCATGATGGATCCGGAGCTCGGCGATCCGCCGATCGAGCTGCTTCCAGTCACCGAGGTTGCCGAGCCCGGCGCGGCGAATCCTTGAAACGATCCGCGCTTGCGCGATCGGGTCGCGCAGCTGGCTCATCCAACCGGCGAACTCGGCTGTCTGGAGAATCCGAATGGGTCCCGGGTTGTCTCGCATACGATACACCACCTGCTGTGACGCGCAAGGTTCCTCCGGCTCGATCCGGCGAAATGCCACGCGATGCTCAGTGCTGGCACCGTATCGCCGATTCGGGTCGATTCATCGATGCAAGGCCGTTTTTCCGACGGGCATGTCAGGCGCAGCCTTGCCGCGCCACCCCTCACCTCGCAAGCACCTCCACCGCATCGACCGCGCCCCGGAGCGACGGCCGCAGTCCCTCGACGGTCAGCCGCTTCGCCGCGGCCGCGTCCGACTTCAGGTGCAGGTCAAAGAACGCCAGCGTGGCGGCCCGCGTGACGGCCTGCGCGTCGTCGCGGGTGGCGGAGGGCAGCGCGCGGCTGCCGCTCCCTGTGGGGTCCGTGAAGTCCAGGTGCTTCGCGTTCGCCAGCCAGACGAAGACGTTGCCGCCGGTCGGCCACCGCGCGAAGGCGTCCTTGCGCGCCGTCGCGGGCTGGCCGGCCTGTTGGTCGTCCTTGGTGCCCGAGATACCCAGGAGCGGCACCGCCAGGCTGCCGAAACTCTCGGCGAGGAAGAACGGCTCGCCCACGCCCTGCGGCGAGAGCG
>JBIKJV010000085.1:0-11159 GCA_044360755.1 Phycisphaerales bacterium | reverse complement strand
CGAGGCCGGCCAGCCGCGCGACCGCGAGGTCCGGGCGCCGTTCATCGCCACGTTCGAGCGCGGCGAGGTGCCGCTGACGGTGCTCTACGAATCGGTGGACGGCCGCGGCTTCGGCATCGGCAGCATGCTGGTGCGGCGGCTCTCCTTCCTGCCGGCGGGCGGCCCGCGTATCGTGTTCCCCGACGATGAGCCAGTCGCCCCCAAGCAGGAACCCGGTGCAGCCCGCTGACGCCGGCGCGGACGCGTCCGATGCCGTGATCCAGGTCCGCGGCCTGGTCATGCAGTTCGGCAAGCAGACGGTGCTGTCGGGGCTGGACCTGGACGTGCTGCGCGGTGAGACGCTGGTGGTGATGGGCGGCTCGGGCTGCGGCAAGAGCACGCTGCTGCGCCTGATGATCGGCGCCATCGCGCCGACCAAGGGCAAGATCTCGATGTTCGGACAGGACCTGTCCACCGCGGACCGCGCCACGCTGGACGCGGTGCGCCGCCGCTTCGGCATCCTGTTCCAGAGCGGTGCGCTTTACCAGTCCATGAGCATCGCCGAGAACGTGGCGCTGCCGATGCGCGAGCTGACCGACCTGCCCAACGACCTGATCGACCTGCAGGTGAAGATGAAGCTGGAGGCCGTGGGCCTGCGCGAGCACGCCGACAAGTTCCCGGCGCAGATCTCGGGCGGCATGAAGAAGCGCGCCGGCCTCGCGCGCGCGCTGGCCCTGGACCCCGAGATCATCTTCTACGACGAGCCCAGCGCGGGCCTGGACCCGGTGACGAGCGCCGAGATCGACCAGCTGATCCTGACGCTGACGAAGAAGCTGGGCGTGACCAGCATCGTCGTGACGCACGAGATGGACAGCGCCTTCACCATCGCCGACCGCATGGTGATGCTGGACAAGGGCCGAACCCTGAAGATCGCCCCGCGCGCCGAGTACGAGCGCATCCGCGCGCTGCCGCCCGACCAGGCGCAGATGCTGCCCGAGGACGACCGCATCGTTCGCCAGTTCATCCGCGGAGACGCCAGCGGGCCCATCACGGATCGAAGGACGCTGACCAGCTATGCCGATGACCTGATGGGGCTGCTGACGCCGCTGCCCACGTCGCCCTCGATCACGCCCACACGATGAAGCCATACCCGACCTCGCTTGCCGGCCGCCGCGTCCTGGTGATGGGGCTGGGGCAGTTCGGGGGCGGCCTGGGCGTGACCCGATGGCTGGCCCAGCAGGGCGCACGCGTGCTGCTGACGGACCGCGACCCCGAGGAGAAGCTGGCCAAGCCGCTCGGCGAGCTGCGTGAGGCGATCGGCGCCGGGCGCGTCGAGCTGCGCCTGGGCCGCCACGAGCACGCCGACTTCGCCACCGCCGACCTGGTGATCGCAAACCCCGCGGTGCCCACGCCCTGGCGGAATGAGTACCTGGCCGCGGCCACCGCGGCGGGGACGCCGGTGACCACCGAGATCCGACTGGCCGTCGAGGGCCTGGACCGCGACCGCACCGTGGCGATCACGGGCAGTGCGGGGAAGAGCAGCACGTGCAGCATGGTCCACCTGCTGCTGGACGACGCCGGACGTACCGCGCGGCTGGGGGGCAACATCGGCGGCACGCTGCTGGGCACGCCGGCCGTGCCCGGGCAGTTCAACGTGCTGGAGGTCTCCAGTGCCATGCTGTGGTGGCTGGGCGAGGGCGCGGCGATGGCCGGCCTGGCGCCGTGGGCCCCGCGCACCGCGGTGCTGACAAACCTGGCGCCGAACCACGTCGACTGGCACGGCGAGCTGGCCCACTACGTCCGCAGCAAGGCGAACGTCCGGCTGGGCCAACGCGCGGGCGACGCGTTCCTGACGCTGTTCGCGACCGAGCAGCCCGACGCCGCGCGCGGGATCGCCGCCACGTGCGGCGGCCCGTGGTGGGAGGGCGCGCAGTTGCCGTCGGCGGCGGAGCTGGACGCGCTGCTGGCGTCGATCGACCTGCCGACGGTGCCCGGCGAGCACCAGCGGCGCAATGCGCGGCTGGCCGTCCTGGCCGCGGAGGCCGTGCTGCGCGGCGCGGGCCTGCAGCCGGACCGCGCGCAGCTGATCGCGCGCCTGCAGGACTTCCGTGCGCTGCCGCACCGCCTGCAGTACGTGGGCACGCATCGCGGCATGCGCTGCTTCAACGACTCGAAGAGCACCACGCCGGACGCCACGCTGCTGGCGATCGCCGCGTTCGGTGACGCCGCCCGCATCCACCTGATCGCGGGCGGCTACGACAAGAAGGTCGACCTGTCGCCGATCCGCGACCTGGCCCCGCGCCTGGCCGGCCTGTACGCGATCGGCCAGACGGCGCCGCAGATCGCCGCCGCGCCGCCCGCGATGGACTGCGGCACGCTTGATGCGGCGGTGGCTGCCGCCGCGGCCCGCGCACGCGAAGGCGACGTGCTGCTGCTCTCGCCCGGCTGCGCCAGCTGGGGGCAGTTCACCAACTACGAGCACCGAGGCGACGCATTCGCGGCGCTGGTGCGGAACTTGTAGGATCCGAGCCCGAACCATGCGAAACGACGCCCGCACCGCCCTTGCCCCGCACGCCTCCCGGACGGCCCGCCTGCTGGCGGGTGCCGCGGTCCTGGCCACCGCCCTGGCCGCCGGCTGCTACAGCACGTCGGGTGGCCTCATGCCGCACTCGGGCGGCGGCTACACGTACATCTCGACGTCCAGCCTGCCCGTCACGATCGAGGTGCTGAACGTGTGCGAGCGCACCGAAAGCCATCCGAACGGGACGCCGTTCTTCATCATGGAGATCCCGCCGGGCAAGCAGTTGACGTTCAACTTCGACGAGGAGGGTGGCGACGACCCCGTCAAGCGTCCGGCGCGCATGATGTACATGCTGTTCGAGAAGGACACGCAGAACGGCTCGCTGGACAACATCCTCTCGTGCCCCGCCGCGCCGTGCCGCAAGATCGCGGTCAAGTACCGCCCGGCGCCCGAGGAGGCCCGACCCGACGAGTCGTACCGCCTGCAGGTGGGCGACAACGCGCCGGGCCCGGTCGCGCAGCCGCGTGCGCCGCGCAGCGACCGCCAGACCACGGACAAGTGATGGTCCCCTGCCGCATCGGGCACGGTTACGACCTGCATCGCCTCGAGCCGGTCGCCCCGGCGGGCGCGGGTCGCCCGTTCGTGCTGGGCGGGGTGCGCATCGCGCACGAGCGCGGCCCGGTCGGCCACAGCGACGGGGACGCACTGCTGCACGCGGTGACCGACGCGATCCTGGGCGCGCTGGGATTGCCCGACATCGGCCAGCTCTTCCCCGACACCGACCCGGCGCACGACGGCCAGGACAGCGCGGTCTTCCTGCAGGAGGCGGCCCGACGCATGCGCGCCGCCGGCTGGGAGGTTGGCAACCTGGACATGACCGTCATCTGCGAGCGGCCGAAGATCGGCCCGGTCAAGCACGCGATCGTCGAGCGCATCTCCCAGATCTTGGGGGTCCCCGCCGCGAACCTCAACCTGAAGGGCAAGACCCACGAGAAGGTCGATGCCGTGGGCGAGGGGCGCGCGATCGAGGTGCACGTCGTGGCGCTCCTCGTGCGCCGGTGAGCGCCCGCGGAAGCGCCGCCTCCGTCGCGGTGCGCAGCTGATTGCCATACGATCCGACTCCCATGCGAGCGATCGTCACTGGCCAGATCGGCGTCGACAAGAAGCCCTACCTCCAGGCAGCCGTGGACCTTGCGGAGCAGCGCCACCAGCGCGTCGAGCTCTTCAACGTCGGCAACCTGATGTACAAGGAAGCGCCGGACGTGCGTCCGGGCCGGATCCTGGACCTGCCGTGGTCGCGCCTGGCCAGCCTTCGCCGCGCGGTGCTGAAGGACGTCATCTCCGCGACCACGCCCGAGTCCGAGCACCCGAACGTCATCGTCAACACGCACGCCACGTTCCGCTGGCGGCACGGCCTGTTCAGCGCGTTCGACTTCGACCAGCTGCAGATGCTGAAGCCGAACATGTTCATCTGCCTGGTGGACAACATCGAGGTGGTGCACGACCGCCTGCACCGCGAGCACGACATCGACGCCACGCTGAAGGACTGCATGGTCTGGCGCGAGGAAGAGATCCTGGCCACGGAGCTGATGGCACAGGCCCTTGGCTGCGGCCAGAACTTCTACATCCTGAGCCGCGGCCGGCAGAAGGACACGGTGGAGACGGCGCTGCGGCTGGTCACCCGGCCCGAGATGCGAAAGGTCTACCCGTCGTTCCCGATGAGCCACGTGATGGACATGCCCGAGGTGCTGGCCGAGATCGACGCATTCCGCGCCGAGCTGGCGAAGCACTTCATCACGTTCGACCCGGGCGACGTGGACGAGAAGCTGCTGCTGGACCGCGCCATCGAGGCGGCCCGCAACGGCAAGGACTTCATCGAGGTCGAGGCGCACAGCTTCGGCGGCCGCGCGGGCGGGCCGAACATCAAGGTCGCGGTGCGCGAGGTGCTCGACATCGCCGGTGACGTCGACGGCCAGATCTACATGCGCGACTTCAAGCTGGTGGACCAGAGCGACATGATCGTCAGCCTGGTGCCCGAGCTGCCCAACGGCCAGCCCGGCCTCTCCAGCGGCGTCGAGCGCGAACTGCACCACGCCTTCGAACACACCAAGGAGGTCTACGTGGTGTGGAAGCCGAAGAAGAACCCCAGCCCGTTCATCACCGAGACGGCCACCCGGATCTTCCGCTCGGTGCCGGAGGCGCTCTCGTACTTCGAATCGAAGGGGATGTTCGCACCGACGGACCTGTTCGGGCACTGAGGTCCCGAAACCAGGGCCTTCCAGGCGCCAGCGGATGGCGGCACGGGCCGTGCGCCCGCCCCCCGGGTCGGCGACGGGTTCGGAACGCGTGAAACGGCGCGGGTTTCGATTCACTTCCTTTCATTCCGGGGCTACCCTTGGGGGGACTGATAAGCCCACCGGCTGTCGGTCCGTACAGGCCCAGGCACCCGCGATGAAGACCACGAAGACCACGCTCGCTGCGCTCCTCGGAATCGCCTCGTTCGCCTCCGCTGCCCTGGCGCAGGTCTCCACGCGACCAGGCGTCGGCGCGATCCCGTTCACGCAGGGCACGGCCTTCGGCGTGACCTTCCGCGTCTGGGCACCGAACGCCACCTCGGTGGCGGTCGCCGGCACCTTCAACGCGTGGAACGCGACGTCGCACCCGCTGTCCAGCGAGGGCAACGGCTGGTGGTCGCGGGACATCGCCCACGTGCAGAACGGCTCCGAGTACCGGTTCGTCATCCGGAACGGCACGGCGACCTACTGGAAGAACGATGCGCGCGCGCGCAGGCTGACCAACTCGGTCGGGAACTCGGTCGTCTACAACCCGAACGCATACCAGTGGCAGACCGGCCCCTTCCAGATGCCGGGCTGGACCGAGCTGGTGACTTACGAGATGCACGTGGGCACGTTCCACGTCCCGGCCGGCGCCTCGCTGCCGGGCACGTTCGCGACCGCGCAACAGAAGCTCGACTACCTGCAGGACCTGGGCATCAACGCCATCGCGCTGATGCCGGTCAACGAGTTCGCCGGCGACATCAGCTGGGGCTACAACCCGGCGCACCCGTTCTCGGTGGAGAGCTCGTACGGCGGCCCGGATGCGCTGAAGGCCTTCGTCGATGCCGCGCATGCCCGCGGGATCGCCGTCTTCGGGGACGTGGTGTTCAACCACTTCGGCCCGCAGGACCTGGACCTCTGGCAGTACGACGGCTGGAGCGTGAACAACCAGGGCGGGATCTTCTTCTACCAGGACGCGCGCTCGCAGACCCCCTGGGGGCCCCGCCCCGACTACGGCCGCGGCGAGGTGCGCACGTACATCCGCGACAACACCATGCTGTGGCTGAACGAGTTCCGCATGGACGGGCTGCGCTTCGACGGCACCAAGTTCATCCGGCTGCAGGACTTCAGCGGCCCGGAGCTCCCCGACGGCTGGAGCCTGATGCAGTGGTGCAACGACTCGGCCGACGCGGTCGCGCCGGGCAAGCTGATGATCGCCGAGGACCTGGGCGAGAACGCGTGGATGACCAAGGGCACCGGTGCCGGCGGCGCCGGCTTCGACACGCAGTGGGACGGGGCCTTCGCGTTCCCGGTGCGCGCGGCGATCGAGGCGCCGAGCGACTCGGCGCGCGACATGTTCGCGGTGCGCGACGCGATCCGCAAGTCGTTCAACGCGTCGATGCAGCAGCGCATCATCTACACCGAGAGCCATGACGAGGTGGCGAACGGCCGGCAGCGCGTCCCCGAGCAGATCTGGCCGAACAACGCCGGAAGCTGGTTCAGCCGGAAGCGCTCGACGCTGGGCGCGGCACTGGTGATGACCTCGCCGGGCATTCCCATGATCTTCCAGGGGCAGGAGCTGCTGGAGGACAAGTGGTTCGCCGCCGAGGATCCGATGGACTGGGGCAAGGCGACCACGTACGCGGGCATCAAGGCGCTCTACCGCGACCTGATCCGGATGCGCCGCAACCTCGGCGGCGTGACCAAGGGCCTGACCGGCTACTTCACGAACGTCCACCACGTAAACAACGGGTCCAAGGTGATCGGGTACCACCGCTGGGCCAACGGCGGCGCCGGCGACGACGTCATCGTGATTGCGAACTTCAGCAGCACGAGCTTCCCGAGCTACCGCATCGGGCTGCCACGCGCCGGCACGTGGAAGGTCCGGTTCAACAGCGACTGGAACGGTTACTCGGCGGATTACGGCAACTTCGGGGCGTTCGACGTCTCGGCCGACGCCTGGGGATACGACGGCATGGGCTTCAGCGGGAACCTCCGGGTGGGCCCCTACTCCGTCGTCGTCTACAGCCAGAGCCCGCCGAGCCGTTTCGACCTCAATGGGGACTGGCGGGTCGATGGGGCCGACCTGGGGCTGCTGCTGGCCTCCTGGGGCGGCACCGGATCGGCCGACTTCGACGGCAACGGCACCGTGAACGGGGCTGACCTGGGATTGATGCTGGCCAACTGGGGCCCCGTCCCATAAGGGCGTCAGACGGTTCGCGGCGCGGGCCGATCCAGAGAAACACCGAGGGCACCCGGCGTGGGTGCCCTCGGCTGCTTTGTGCGGGGTCCGGCGCGGGGCCGGTGGCTCAGGCCTGCGCGTTGGCGGGCAGGTAGCCCCAGGTGCAGTACTCGCCCACCATGCGGTCGGTGTTGAAGATGCCCGGCACCGTGGCCGCCGAGCGCAGCGCGCGGTCGATCCACGAATGCGGCAGGCCATCTGCGCCGCGGTCGTAGAAGGCGGGGACCACGTCGCGCTCCAGCAGCTCGTAGAGCGCGTTGGCGTCCTTCTCGGCCTGCAGCTCGGCGTCGGGGTTCTCGCTGCCGTCGCCGATCGCCCAGCCGTTGGTGCCGTCCCAGCTCTCGGGCCACCAGCCGTCAAGGACGCTCAGGTTGATGCCGCCGTGGAGCGGCGGCTTCATGCCGCTGGTGCCGCTCGCCTCGTAGGGGCGCAGGGGGTTGTTCAGCCAGACGTCGCAGCCCGAGGTCAGCATGCGGCCGACCTCCATGTCGTACTCCTCGATGAGCGCCACGCGGCCCTGGAACCCGGCCTCGCGCGAGAAGCGCCAGATCATCTGCGCGTACTCCTGGCCGCCCAGGTCCTTCGGGTGCGCCTTGCCGGCGAACACGATCTGCACGGGGCGGTCCTTCGCCGTCAGGATGCGCAGGATGCGCTCGACGTCGCGGAAGATCAGCGGCGCCCGCTTGTAGGTGGCGAAGCGGCGCGCGAAGCCGATGGTCAGGGCGTCGCTGCGGAATGCCTCGCCCGCGCAGAGGAGTTCCATCGGGCCCTCGCCGCGCGCCATGGCCTGGCGGCGCAGGCGCCCGCGGATGAACTCGACCAGCTTGTGGCGCAACGCATGGCGCATGCCCCAGAACTCGGCATGGCCGGCGCCCAGCGCGGCGGGCCAGGGGTTGGCGTCGGGCGCGGCGCGGGCCAGGTCGATGCCCACCGAGCGGCGCCAGAACGACTGCGCCTCGGGTGCGATCCACGTGGGCACGTGGACGCCGTTGGTGACGCTGCCGATGGGGACCTCGTCGGGGTTCCGCTTGCCCATCACCTCGGCCCACATCTCGCGGCTGACGCGGCCGTGCAGCTTGCTGACGCCGTTCACGCGCTGCGCCATGCGCAGGGCCAGCACCGTCATGCAGATCGGGCCCTCGCCGTGCTTCTCGCGGCCGAACTCGGCGAACGACTCGGGCGTGAAACCGGCCGCGCGGAGCGGACGGCGCAGCGCCTTCCAGCAGGCGTCGACGTCGTAGCGGTCGTGGCCCGCGGGCACCGGCGTGTGCGTGGTGAAGACGGTCGTGCGGCGCACGCGCTCGATGGCGGCCTCCAGGCTGGCGCCGCGCGAGACCATGCCCGCCAGGCGCTTCAGGCCGGCGAACGCGGCGTGGCCCTCGTTCAGGTGGTAGACGGTGGGCTTCTCCTTCAGCGCGCGCAGGGCCAGCACGCCGCCGACGCCCAGGAGCACCTGCTGGCGCATGCGCAGGTCCGAGTCGCCCTGGTAGAGGGCCTGCGTCAGCACGCGGTCCTTCTTGCGGTTCTCGGGGATGTCGGTGTCCAGCAGGTACAGCGGCACGCGGCCCACGCGCAGCTTCCAGACGCGCACGTGGACGCCGTGGCCGCCGATCGGGCACTCGAAGCGCACCTTGGTGTCGACCAGCGGGAAGTTGGCGAAGTCGTAGTGCGGGTGCAGGACGCGCGTCGAGCCGTCGTTGCGCAGTTCCTGCAGGTAGTAGCCGGTGCGGTAGAGCAGGCCGACGCCGCAGAGCGGGATGCCCAGGTCGGACGCGCTCTTCAGGTGGTCGCCGGCCAGCACGCCCAGGCCGCCGGCGTACTGCTGCATGCTCTCGTGGATCGCGAACTCGCTGGAGAAGTACGCGATGCGCATGCTCGGCGCGTCGTGGGCGTGCTTCTCCTCGAACCAGGTGGCGGTCTGGTAGTAGGCGCGGCGGGCATCGGCGGCGGCGTCGACCACCGCGCGGAAGCGCTCGTCGGCCAGCTTGGCCTCCAGCACCCCGGGGTCCGCCTGGCGGAGCACCGCGATCGGCGAGTGCTTCGTGGCGGTCCAGAGGACGGGGTCGATGGCGGCGAAGGGGCGGCGGCCGGCCTCGTTCCAGCTCCACCAGCAGTCGTGGGCGATCTCGGTGAGGACGTCGAGCGATCCGAAGGGGTCCGAGATGCGGGCGTTGCCGTTCTTGGGTGCCATGGGTATGTCCGGGACGCGGGGCGCGCGCGCCGGACGTTCAGGCGCGTGCGGTGGCGTCGATCAGATTCCGGATCGTAGCCGGATCAAGGGCGCCGAGGGCGTCGGGAAGCATGCGCCAACGCCACTGGCCGCTGCCCTTTCCGGGCGTGTTCATGCGCGCCGTGCCGTTGAGCGCCAGCCAGTCCTGCATCGCGACGATGGCCGTGCGCGCCGGCCCCTGGAGCACGATGCGGATCATCTCGGCGGGCAGTTCGCGGCCGGCATCGGGGGCCGATGCGTACCCCGTGTACCGGCAGAAGCGGCGGCGCGCGTCGGCGGGCAGCGTGCGCCACCAGCCGAGCGTGGTGTCGTTGTCGTGCGTGCCCGGGTAGGCGACGCAGTCGACGGGCTGCAGCGAAGGAAGGTCGCCGCTGGCCGGTCCGTAGAAGGCGTTGTGCACGAGCTTCATGCCCGGCAGGCCGAAGCGCTCGCGCAGCGCGACGACCTCGGGCGTGACCGCGCCCAGGTCCTCGGCCACCAGCGGTAGGCGGCCGCAGGCGCGCTCCAGCGCTTCAAGAAGCTCGCGGCCGGGCGTGGGACGCCACGTGCCCTTCATCGCGGTCTTCGCGTTGCCGGGGATCTCGTAGGCATGCACGAACCCCACGAAGTGGTCGATGCGCAGGGCATCGAAGCGGCGGAGGTTCTCGCGGATGCGAGCGATCCACCACGCGAACCCCGTGCGGCGGTGCTCGCTCCAGCGGTAGTGCGGATGGCCCCACAGCTGGCCGGTGGTGCTGAAGCAGTCGGGCGGGACGCCGGTGACGACGTCGGGGCGGCCGTGGCGGTCCAGCCGGAAGAGCGCGGGGTCGGCCATCACGTCGGCCGAATCCAGCGGCACGAAGATCGGGACGTCGCCCAGGAGGAGGACGCCTTCCTTCGCGCAGTGCGCGCGCAGGGCCGCCCACTGACGGTCGAACTCCAGCTGCAGGAACGCGTGGTAGCCCAGGTCGCTGGATGCGCCCGGGCGCGCGGCGGCGAACGTGCACCAGGGGTCCAGCCACCAGCCGTGCGCGCGGTGGAAGGCGCGCCACTCGCGGGAACGCAGGCCGCCCTTCGCGCGGAACGCTTCGTACGCGGCTTGGAAGCGCGGCTCCTTGAAGCGGCGACCGCCGCGCCAGTCGACGGCGGCGCCGGCGGCCGGCGCGCGTTCGCCGCGGGCCGGGCGGAGCGCCGTGCGCGGAAGCAGCCCCTGGTCGACCAGCGGCTCGAGCGCCACGAAGAGCGGTTCGCCCGCGAAGCTGGACGTGCTGGCGTACGGCGAGTCGCCCGGGCCCACCGGGCCGACGGGCAGCATCTGCCAGATCGTGTGCCCGCTGCGCGCGCACCAGCTGGCGAAGGCGTGCGCCTGCGGGCCCAGGTCGCCGATCCCATGCGGGCCCGGCAGCGAGGAGACGTGGAGCAGGACGCCCGCGCGGCGGCGGGAGAAGATGGAGGGCACGGCGGGAGCGCGGGTGGTCATCGGGGCCTCGGCATCGGGTGGCGGACGGTCACTGCTGGGGCACGCGCCGCACCCACACGCGCCCGCCGACGGCGGGAACGGTGGCGGTGCGCAGCCCGTCGTCGGCGAAGCCCGGCGTGCCGAACGCATCGGCCCAGCCCTCGCCCAGCGACGCCAGCGAGACGGTGGCGGGCGTCTCGCTGGCGCAGAGCGCGACCAGCACCTGCTCGCCGCCGCCCTCGCGCAGGAACGCCCAGACGTCCTGTGCGTCGTCGACCAGCACGGTGCGGAAGCTGCCCGTGCGCAACGCGGGATGCGCATTCCGCAGCGCGATCATCGCCTTGTAGGCGCGCAGCATCTCCAGGTCGGGGACATCCTCGGGGTTCTCCGGCGGGCCGCGGTCTTCCCAGAGCATCGGCTTGCGGTTGTTCGGATCGCCGGATCCCCACATGCCGACCTCATCGCCGTAGTAG
>JBIKJV010000079.1:0-11547 GCA_044360755.1 Phycisphaerales bacterium | reverse complement strand
GAACCTGCTCCTGAAGCTGCTGCAGGCCGCCGACTTCGACCTCGAGAGCGCCCAGCGCGGCATCATCTACATCGACGAGATCGACAAGATCGGCAAGACGAACCACAACGTCTCGATCACCCGCGACGTGAGCGGCGAGGGCGTCCAGCAGAGCCTGCTGAAGATGCTCGAGGGCACCACCGCGAACGTGCCCCCGCAGGGCGGCCGCAAGCACCCCGAGCAGCAGTACATCCAGATGGACACGACGAACATCCTGTTCGTCTGCGGCGGCTCGTTCGACGGCATCGAGGAGATCGTCAAGAAGCGCATCGGCCGCAAGCGCATCGGCTTCAGCGCCGAGACGCAGGGCTTCGACGACAAGGTCGCCGAGCGCGCCGCGCTGATCACCCAGGTGACCCCGGACGACGTGCTGGAGTTCGGCATGATCCCCGAACTGGTCGGCCGCCTGCCGATCATGTGCCCGCTGCACCCGCTCTCGCGCGAGGCGATGATCCAGATCCTGACCGAGCCGCGGAACGCGCTTGTCAAGCAGTACCAGCACCTCTTCGCGCTCGAGGGCGCCCGCCTGGAGTTCACGGTGGATGCGCTGGAGCTGATCGCCGACCGCGCCCTGGCCCGCAACACCGGCGCCCGCGCGCTCCGTGCGGTGGTCGACGAGATCATGATCGACCTGATGTACCACCTGCCCGAACTGGACAACGCGAATGCGGTCTACCGCCTCGACGCGCACGCGATCCAGCACGGCGCCGGTCTGCACCAGGTGCGCCACCGCGAGCGCGAGTCGGCATGACGCACGGCACGGCACGCCCGTACGCGGCGCTCCGCGAGGGTGCGCGCGCGATCGCCGCGCTGCCGTCGCGCGAGGAACGCATGCGCGGCTTCGTCGCGATGGTCTGGCCCGCGATGGCGGCCGCCGGCACCAGCTGGGTGGGCTTCTACGTCGAGGACCCGGGCGCCCCCGAGGACCGCGGCCTGCTGCTGGCGGCCCGCGAGCCGAAGCCGGCCTGCAGCCCGATCGGCATGCATGGTGCCTGCGGGCAGTGCTTCCGCAGCGGCAGCCCCCTCGTGGTGCGCGACGTGGCCGACCTGGGTGCGGGATACGTCGCCTGCGATCCGCGCGACCGCAGTGAACTGGTGCTGCCGTGCTGCGACGCCGACGGCCGGCCCTGGGGCGTCCTGGACGCCGACAGCCATGCCGTGGGCAACTTCGACGGCACCGACGCCGAGGCCCTTGGGGAGCTGCTGAGGCTTGCCGGGCTGGACGCCGCGTAGGCTTACCGGACTGAGCAGTCCCGACAATCCGCTTGCGGCTTCCCGGGGGTCCCCTTACACTCCTCGATCTGCCCGCGGCCGGTCGCCGATGGGCCCATCGACCACGAAGGAACGAACCATGCCGCGCGTCTGCCATTTCACCGGTGCCAAGACCTCCTCGGGCCACACGATCAAGCGTCGCGGCAAGGCGAAGTACCTCGGCGGCGTCGGCATCAAGACGACGTCGGTGCGGAAGCGCACCTTCAAGCCGAACCTGCAGACGGTCGACGCCATGATCGACGGCTCGCCGAAGCGCGTGAAGGCGTCGGTCCGCGCGATCCGCCAGGGCCTGGTCGTCAAGCCGATGAAGCGCAAGTACACGTACACGCGCCAGCAGAAGGAAGCCGGCAAGGCCTGAGCGGCGCCCGCTGCGCAGCACCCCGCGCGCAGCACGCACGACAATCTGCGAAGAACGATAACGGCCGAGTTGACTCGGCCGTTTTCACGCCTATTCTTTCGCAACTTCGCAGCAGGACACCTGGCTCGCGCGTGCCACAGCGGCTCCATGACGGATGCCCGGCCCGGAGCAAAATCCTCTTCCTGCTGCGCGGGGAGCTGTTGAAACACGGCTGACGTGACGGACGCCCTCGTCGGGCGCCCAAGGGTTCCTTCGGCCCGCTGCGGCGCGGAGGCATCCGGACGTCGGCATTCCCGCACGTGCGCCATCAGGCGCAGGCGCGCGCATGGCGCGCGCACACGAGGTCCGCAGGTGAGCCAGTCATTCGGACAATCCGACCGGGACCGCGTCCTGGACGCGACCGACCTGGTGGCGCTCATCGGCGAGCACGTGCAGCTGAAGCCCAAGGGCCGCGAGCACGTCGGGCTTTGCCCGTTCCACGACGACCGCTCGCCCTCGATGGCGGTCGTGACGCACAAGGGGTCGGGGTTCTACAAGTGCTTCGCCTGCGGCGCGGCCGGGAACGCCATCGACTTCATGATGAACTACCACAAGATGCCGTTCATCGATGCGCTGCGCGCGCTCGCGCAGCGCGCCGGCATCGAGCTGCGGCAGACGCGCGCCGAGGACGGCCCATCGGGCGGCAAGCGTGCGCTCCTGAAGGCGAACGCCATCGCGGCGAACTACTACCGCCGCATCCTGGCGCATCCCGAGGCCGGCGCCGTGGCGCGCGCGGCGCTCGATGCGCGCCGCATCCCCGCGGACATGCGCGAGCGCTTCGAGCTGGGGGCGGCCCCCGATGGATGGGAAGGCTTCGTGCGGCACCTCGACCGCCTGCGCGCGCACCACGCCGGTGCGGGCGGCGACGACGCGGTGCCCGACCTCGAGGTCTTCCGTGCCGCGGGCCTGGTCCGCGACGGCCGCCAGGGCCCGATCGACGGCTTCCGCAACCGCGTGATCTTCCCGATCTGCGACGAGCTGGGCGCGCCGATCGACCCCGAGGACAACCCGAAGTACCTGAATTCGCCTGAAAGCGCGGTGTTCCACAAGGGGCGCGGGCTGTACGGCATCCACCTGGCCAAGAAGCGGATCATCGAGACCAAGACCGCGGTGATCTGCGAGGGCTACACCGACGTCATCGCCTGCCACGCCGCGGGCGTCACGAACGCGGTGGCGACGCTGGGCACCGCCCTCACCCGTGACCACGCGCGCGTGCTGAAGCGGATGTGCGATCGCGTCGTGCTGCTCTTCGACGGCGACGCAGCCGGCCAGAAGGCCGCGGACCGCGCGATCGAGGTGTTCTTCAGCGAGCCCGTCGACGTGCGCATCTGCACGCTTCCCGACGAACTGGACCCCGACGAGCTGCTGCGCCAGGAGGGCGGCCGCGCGCGCTTCGACGCCGCGTTGGAGGCCAGCGAGGATGCCCTGCGGCACTTCGTGCGCCGCTTCCGCCAGGACTTCCGCGGAGCAGGCGGCCTGAGCGCACAGCAGCAGCGCATCGAGGCGGTGCTGGCCCGGCTGGTGGAGCTTGGCTTTCGCGAGATGTCGGGCATCCGCCGCACGCTGGTGATGTCCAGCCTGGCGTCGATCACCGGCCTGCCCGAGCGCGAGCTCGAGGCCGCGCTGGCCGCGGTGCGTGCGCCGGCCGCGCGCACCCAGCCCCCTGCCGACGAGCCCGACGAGCCCACCGTGCGCCCGCCCGAGCCCGGCGCGGACCACCGCTCGCTGGAGGAGCAGGGCTTCACGCCGGTCCAGGCACGCGCGCGCCGCGAGGCCGAACGCAGCCTCGTCGCGCTGCTGGTGGCGCACCCGGAGCTGGCCGGGGTCCGCGTGCGCTTCGACGACGGCTGTTCGCTGCCGGTCGCAGAGGCATTCACGCCGGACGCCCTGCTGGATCCCGGCACGCGGACCGTGTACGCCGCCGCCCACCCGTGGCTGGAGGAAGGCCGTGCCTTCTCGATCGACGAACTGATGTCCGAGATTCGCTCACGTGAGGTCAAGTCGCTCGTCGGCGACCTGGTGATGACCGGCGAACGCCGCGCACCGTCCGGGAAGGACGGTCCGCAGGCCCTTCAAGCGGCGTTCGAGGCCTTTGAGCGCATCCGACGCCCCCGCCAGGCCGTACCACCTCCTCCGGCCCACGCCGACGATGCCGCCGGCGCGGCGGCGCGGATCGCGGGAATACGCGCCCGCGGCAGCGACCCCTCCGCGTTCGCACGGCTCGCAAGGGCCGGAAACCGCGGCGGACCACCGCCGGACCTGACCCCGCCCGACGATTGACCGTACCATCTTCCGCCCGAATTTCCGCCGTAAACCCCCGCCGCGCCGATCCTTGGAAGTCCCTGGCGCGTCCTGCCTGAACGCATCGCAAACGAACCGAACGGACCGAACCTTGTCACTCGCGCTCTCCGACCTCACCCCCGTCCTCCGCCAGCTCGTTGAACTCGGCCGCGGCCGCAAGTGGATCACGTACGAGGAGTACATCCGCTGCGTCCCCGACGAGTTCGTCGAGACCGAGAAGGTGGACGAGATGATCGTGCTCTTCACCGAGCTGGGCATCGAGCTCATCGACGAGAGCGAGCGCCGGCGCCGTGGCGAGGAGATGTTCGATGCGCCGTTGCAGACCAACCTGAAGTTCCAGCGCGACGAAAAGAAGCCGAACAAGCCGCCCAAGGTCCAGATGATCGAGGAGGAGGACGGCCCGCCCGTCGACTTCGACGCAAGCTTCGATGAGGAGCCCCACCTGCCCGAGGCGCCCGAGGAGGAGGAGATCCTGGACGAGGCCGAGGCGCAGGCCGAGATCGCCGCCGCGCTGGCCGAGCAGGGCTCGAAGCGGATCGACGACCCGATCCGCATGTACCTCACGCAGATGGGCACGATCCCCCTTCTCACGCGCGAGGAGGAGATCCGCCTGGCGAAGAAGATCGAGACCACGCGCATGTGCTTCCGCCGGCTGACGCTGGCCAGCGACTACGCGGCCCACCTGGCCGTGCAGATCCTGAAGCAGGTGCACGCGGGCACCCTGCCCTTCGACCGCACGATGCGCATCTCGACCGCCGAGGAGAACCACAAGGAGATCATCGCGGCGCGCATCCCGAACAACGTGCCGACCATCGAGCTGCTGCTTGCGAAGAACCGCGAGCTGTTCGAGGAACTGGAGGCCGCCGGCAACGAGCAGAAGCGCGCCGCGATCCAGGCCCGGATCGACCGCTACCGCCGCAAGGTCGCCGTGCTTCTCGAGGAGTGCTGCCTGCGCACCAGCCGGATCCAGCCGCTCCTGCGCAAGCTGCAGGGCCTGGACCGCAAGGTGAAGGAGATCCAGCACCAGATGCAGAAGGCGACGAAGCACCCCGAGCGCTTCGATCCCGAGGACATCCATGTCATGCGCGAGGAGATCGACGGCCTGCGCAGCATGGTGCTCGAGGACGCCACCGCGCTGGACAACCGCGTCCGCGCGATCGAGCGCGCGTTCCTGGAGTACGAGCAGGCCAAGCGCGACCTCTCGGGCGGCAACCTGCGCCTGGTGGTCAGCATCGCCAAGAAGTACCGCAACCGTGGCCTGCCCTTCCTGGACATCATCCAGGAGGGCAACACCGGCCTGATGCGTGCCGTCGACAAGTACGAGTACAAGCGCGGCTACAAGTTCAGCACGTACGCCACGTGGTGGATCCGCCAGGCGATCACCCGCGCCATCGCCGACCATGCCCGCACCATCCGCGTGCCGGTGCACATGATCGAGACGATGTCGAAGCTGCGCACGATCCAGAAGCACCTGCTGCAGGAGCTGGGACGCGAGCCGACGGTCGAGGAGATCGCCCTGCGCGCGAAGATGCCGATCGAGGAGACCCGGCGCGTCATGAAGGTCAGCCGGCACCCGATCTCGCTGGACCGCCCGGTCGGCGAGAGCGAGGACAGCCACTTCGGCGACTTCATCGAGGACGAGAAGCAGGAGAGCCCGCACGACAGCGCGTCGAGCGAGCTGCTGCGCCAGCGCATCAACGACGTGCTGAAGACGCTGACCTACCGCGAGCGCGAGATCCTGAAGCTGCGCTACGGCATCGGCGACGGCTACACGTACACCCTCGAGGAGGTCGGCCGCATCTTCAAGGTCACGCGCGAGCGCGTGCGCCAGGTCGAGAACAAGGCCATCCGCAAGCTGCAGCACCCGGTCCGCCGGCAGCGCCTGCAGAGCTTCCTGGAGCAGGACGAGGGCGAGACCTGATCCGCGCGGGCCGCGGGGCCCGGATCCGACGCAGGCCGACGTGACGCGACCAGGCGCTCAGCGCTGCCGGTCCAGACGTCGCTCGGTCGCCCGCGCCCAGGCCAGGAACAGGAGCCGCGGCGCGACGAAGGCAGGCACGGCCCACCACCAGGTCAGGTACTTCGCGAAGACGCACGCCATGATCGCGGCGGCGGTGCCCACCACCGGCACCCAGCACACGCTGGCGGCCAGGAAGAACCCCACCTCGCGGCTGGGGTTCTCCGAGAGCTTCATGAACGCGAGGTAGATCGGGATTCCCTCGCCCACGGAGAGCAGCAGCCAGGCCGTGCTGAAGCGCACGCGGCGCGCGAACAGCTGGTCGTGCGTCAGGCGCGGCGCAGGGCCGATCGCGGGGTCGGTGTCGGGAGTGACGGGAGTGGGGGCGCTCATGTGGTTCCGTTCGATGTGCGGGTGATGGCCACGCCGTCCATCGGTTCGTGGGACTGGGCGATCATGGCGTATGCCGCCCCGGAGACCGCGACCGCGACCGGAAGCACGGCGATCGCCGCCACCAGCCAGGCCGCGGCGCCGGCCCACCCATGCATGCCTGCCGGGGCAGCCTGCAGCGCCAGCATGCGCAGCGGCGCGGCCAGCGCGCACGCAAGGCCGAAAAGCACGATCGTGCCGCCCAGCAGGCCCAGCTGGCAGCCCTTGGTGGCGCGCCAGGACCACGCGACGCACGAGTGGCCCGCGAGCGGCGGGCGATCAAGGTCGGCCGCGCGGATCGGCGCGAACCACAGGCGGGACGCACCCCAAAGCATGGGCAGCACGATGAGCAACGCGCCCGCCACCGAGCAGCAGGCAAGCATCGAGGCGTCGAGCTCGATCGCTGTCCCCGGCTCGGCGGGCGGCAGCGACGCGGCCCACGCGACTCCACCCACCAGCGCCGCAAGCATCGACAAGCTGGCACCCGAGACGGTCAGGATGACCATCGCCAGCATCACCGCCGGAAAGCGAAGGAACCCCGCGCCCAGGTCGCGCCATGCCACGGTGCCCTGCGCGGCGTGCGCCGCCGCGACAAGCACGCCTGCAAGCACCGGGGATGCCACGAACAGGTCCAGCAGCGCGCCGAAGCACACCGCGCCGGTGCCGTCGTCCCGCCGGCTGATCGACGCGGTGCCGGATGCGGCCGCACTCGGGTCATCCATCGACTCCTGGACGAGCCGCACGACCTCCTGCACGACCTCGCGGGCCGTGTCGAGCAGCGCGAACTGACCCAGGTCCGCCGGCAGCTGGAGCAGCACCACGGCCAGGCTGCCGCCGACGATCACGGCTGGCGCAGCTGCCAGCGCCCGCATGCCCGTTGCAAGGGACTCAAGCGCGATCGGTCCGGCGTGGACCGGGCGCTGGGAGGGACCGATCGCCCCCCCCGCCGCGGTCGGCGCCACGGGCGGCGCCGCCGAGGGGTTCCGGCGGACGATCGGCGGGCCGGGGTCGACCATGCGCCCGGAGCGTACCCCGCCCGCTAACCTCCGCGCCGCGGCGCTCCCGCCGCCACACCACCCATGGCACTCCCCCACCTGACCGACGAACAGACCCGCACCTGGACGCGCGAGCAGAAGGACCGCTGGTGGCTGGAGAACGTCTTCCGCGGCAACATGCCGCAGCTGACGTTCCGCGCCGCGATCACGGGTTTCTTCCTGGGCGGCATCCTGAGCGCCACCAACCTCTACATCGGCGCGAAGACGGGGTGGACGCTGGGCGTGGGCGTGACCAGCGTGATCCTGTCGTTCGTCATCTTCCGGGCGATCTCCCGCATGCAGCTGGCGCGCGACATGACGATCCTGGAGAACAACGCCGTCCAGTCGATCGCGACGGCTGCCGGATACATGACCGGCCCGCTGATCAGTGCGCTGATGGCCTACATGTTCGTGACGAACACGACCATGGAGTGGTACAAGATGCTGGTCTGGAACGTCGTCGCCAGCATCCTGGGCGTGCTGGTCGCGTTCCCCATGAAGCGTCGCTTCATCAACGACGAACAGCAGCCGTTCCCCGAGGGGCGTGCGTGCGCGGTCGTGCTGGATTCGCTCTACCCGGACGCCCCGCAGGGCGGGACGAAGAACCAGGACGGGGCCGGGATGCCGATCGCGGACGCCTCCGCGAAGACGGACGGCAACGTCGATGCAGGCCTGTTCAAGGCGAAGGCCCTGGCCTGGGCCGCCGGCATCGGCGCGGCGCTGCAGCTGCTGGTGGCGAGCGGCTACATGGCCGTCCTGCAGATCTCGATCCTCGGGACGTCCAAGGCCAAGGACACGCTGGTGCACCTCATCCCGGAGCGGCTGGACGCCTGGATCTACGGCCGGGGCTGGTCGCCCGCGATCGCGGGCATCCGGCTGGACAAGCTGGGCATGATCATGGCATTCGACCTGAGCATGTTCGGCGCCGGCGGCCTGATGGGCATGCGGATCGCCAACAGCCTGGTGCTGGGCATGGTCGCCAACTTCCTGGTGCTCGCACCGATCATGATCCAACAGGGCGAGATCCTGCCGAAGAACTTCGCGCAGATCGCGCAGCCCGGCGGCGGCTACGACATGGCGCAGGCCGTCTTCGGCCGCGCGCACCTGACGAACTCCTGGTGCCTGTGGTGGGGCGTATCGATGATGCTCACCGCATCGATGTTCGGCCTGTTCGCCAAGCCGAAGGTGCTGCTCTCGGCCTTCGCCGGGCTCTTCGGCCGCAAGGGCTCGACGCAGGACTGCCTGCGTGACGTCGAGCTGCCGCTGAAGGTCAGCTTCATCGGCATCCCGGTGTTCAGCGCGCTGATCATCTGGCTGAACTACGAGTGGTTCGGGGTGAACCCGTGGCTGGGGGCGCTGTCGATCCCGCTGATCATCCTGCTGACGCTGATCGCGGCCAACGCCACCGCGCTGACTTCGACGACGCCGACCGGGTCGCTCTCGAAGATCACCCAGTTCACCTTCGGCGCGCTGCAGCCCACCAACCCGGGCACCAACCTGATGACCGCGGGCGTGACGACGGAGGTCGCCTCCAACGCATCCAACCTGCTGATGGACATCAAGCCCGGCTACATGCTGGGCGCGAAGCCGCGCCAGCAGGCGTGGGGCCACTGCATCGGAATCCTGGCGGGTGCGCTGGCGTCCACCCCGCTGTTCTTCGTCCTCTTCCTCTGGAACAAGGCTCCGGACACCACCATCGAGACGCACATCTCGGAGGCATGGGCGGTGCCCGGCGCGCTCCAGTGGGCTGCCATCTCGAAGGTGATCGAGGGCATGGGCAAGAGCGGCAGCGCGGAACTGGTCCAAACGGTCGACGGCATCCGCAAGCTGTGGGGCGTGCTGCCGGTCTCGGCCGCCTGGGCGATGCTGTGGGGCGCCATCATCGCGCTGGCGATGGAGGCAGTCCGCATGGCGACCAAGGGCCGCTTCCCGCTTTCGGCGGTCGGCATCGGCCTGGGCGTGGTGCTGCCGCCGGAATCCACGATCTTCATGTGGCTGGGTGCGGCGTTCTTCACCGCGATGGAGCACCGCTACCTGCAGCGCGTCGGCGAGTTCGGCTGGCGGCTGTGGGTGGACTCGAAGGAAGCCGTCTGCGCGGGCCTGATCGCGGGCTGGGCGCTGCTCGGCATCGGCGACGGGCTGATCGCGGCGTTCCTGCCGTACCCGGAGACGGCCCCCACCGCGGTGGTTGCCCCCGCCAGCGCCCCGGCGGCGGCAGGCACGGTGCCGGGCGGAGCGCCCGCGGCAACCGGCACCGCACCGGCCCCGAACACCAAGTGACGCACCGCGGGGCCGCGCCCCGCCGAAAGGACAGTGGACCATGGCAAAGGCAGTCGTCGACCCCGGTGAGCTCCGGCGCTTCGCGCAGGACCTGAAGAAGTTCTCGACGGACCTGCAGCAGCAGACCGGCGCGCTGAACGCGCGCATGGCCACGCTGGCGCAGACCTGGCGCGACCAGGAGCAGGCCAAGTTCAGCGAGGAATTCGAGGCCACCGTCCGCGTGCTGCAGAAGTTCACCAAGGCCGCGGAGCAGCATGTGCCATACCTCCTGCGCAAGGCCGACGCCGCCGAGGCGTACCTGAACCAGCGCTGAGCGCACGCATGGGCGAGCAGGCAAAGGTCGCCGACGTCGAGACCATCGAGCGCTTCCGCGCCGCGCTGCTGATCGCCTCCGAGGCGTTCGGGCTGGCGCTCGAGGAAGCCGAGGGCGACGTCGAGCGCACGGTGCTGTGGCTGGAGGGCGATCGCCGCGATGCCTGGACGAAGCGCATCCGGCGCTCGCAGGAGGAAGTGGTGGTCGCCAAGAGCGCGCTCTTCCGCAAGCAGGAGATCAAGGCCACGCCCGAAGCGCGTCCCAGCGTGGTGGACGAGAAGAAGGCGCTCGACCGGGCCCGGAAGCGCTTGGAGATGGCCGAGGAGAAGCTGAAGGCCACCAAGCGGTGGACCACCGAGCTGCCGCGCCAGGCGATCGTCTTCAAGGGCGCGCTCAGCCCCATGCACACGCTGCTGGACCGCGACATCCCCCGCGTCAATGCGATGCTGAAGCGCATGACCGAGCACCTGGAGGAGTACCTGCGCGGCGGCAGCGAGGAGACCGAACGGCTGCTCGAGATCCTGGGGACGCCGTCCATGAAGCGCGGCGGCGAGGAAGGCGATGACGCAGTGCCGGCACCGCCCGCACCCCCGGCCGCGCCGGCGGAAGGCGGCGAAGTATGAGCGTCCCCGGATCCCGCGCCAAGCTGAAGGACGCGCACCGCCAGCTGATGGTGGCGTGGCAGCGCGCGAACGAGACGTGGGACGACCCGGTCTCGCAGGCGCTCCTGCGCAACCACCTGGAGCCGCTCGAGACGACGCTCCGCGGCGCGCTGAACGCCATGGACATGATGAACGAGGTGCTGGAACGATGCCGACGCGACTGCGGCGACGAGGCCTGACCCGCGCGCGCAACGTATGATTTCGCGGACGTGAGCGCCGAACCGTCCAGCGATCCAACCACGCCGACCGAGCAGGAGCGCGCCCTCGTCGAGGGCCTGCACGCTGCCGCCGCGGCGCGGGCCGCCGGGGAACGCGACGAGGACGCCCGCGGCCGCCGCGAACGCGACCTGAACGCGCGCATGCACCGGACGGCGCGTGAGACGCTGGCCAACGCATACGACGAGCAGGTGGCGGACGTCGCGGCGGACTTCGAAGCCGCGGTGGAGCGCATCGAGACCGATGCGCGCACGCGATTGGCGAAGGTCAAGGCGGACGAGGCCACGCTGCGGAAGAAGGCCGCGTCCGACGCCGAGCAGGCCGAGGAAGACCTCCAGCTGGCCTACGACGAGAAGGTCTGGATGGCCGAGAGCGTCTACGAGGCGGCGGTGCCGGAGATCCGCAAGGCGGCGCAGGCACGGCTGGACGAGGCCAAGGAACGCGCCGCACGGATCGACGCGATCATCGAATCGGGGCATGCGGCCGTGCGCGGCTACCGGCAGCGCACGCTGCGGCTGCCCACGTCCGAGGGCACCGATGCGCCGCTGGAGCAGCACCTCCAGGAACTGGAGCCCCTGCTGGTGGCGGTGCGGTCGTGCAAGGCTGCCGGCGTCTTCCGCGGCCCGATCCTGGTCATCCCGCTGGCG
>JBIKJV010000430.1:0-3360 GCA_044360755.1 Phycisphaerales bacterium | reverse complement strand
GGACTCTTGGCATTCGAGGTGGCCAGACAATGGATTGAACCCGGTAAAGAAGTCCCCTTCGTCGGTCTCATTGGGGCCGGAGCACCCCTTCGCCGCGTGACCATGCTCACGAGAGCACTTCACTTCCTACGCTGGGCACCTCATTGGTTCCATCAGCTGATCCATGATGGGGTGCATGGGCGAAAACGGCTTGAGGAGGCTTCCAAACGCCTGCTCAAGAATCCCGTCATCCAAATAAATCCCATCGTTCCGGGATGGGCATCCAGTCCGTTGGCGCAAGAGCAAGTGAAAATCGGGTATCGATACCAGCCGAGGGTGAGCGAACCGATCTTAATTGATCTTTTCATGGAGCGTGGGTCTTTCTCCAGACGGGCGCACCCTCTCCATCCACACTACACGGAACACGAAGCGGATGGAGGTTGGCGTAAATGGACCCTTAGGCAACCGCGCATCCATTGGGTTGACGGCAATCATGAGGAAATCTACAGGCAGCCGGCGGTCCATACCTTGGCGTCTAGACTCAGGAAAGCCATGGACCATCATTATGGGTGCATCTCATGAGGCCCCCGTTAAGGCGTAAGTTGGAGAGAATTCCAGCGATAAGCATTGCATCTAATCCATCAATAAAACTTCATAAAAAATATGAGAATACGTTGTTTATATCATAAGATATAACATGTTATTTCTAAAAAACGATTTAGTTTAGATTATATTATAAACTACTATGCTTTGTAGCTTTTCAGCACCTCATCCAGTTTTTAATATATACGATAGATATATGTTTTTGTCTTTATCTTGTTTTTTACGTGTGTTTTACATTTTTAGATTTATTTCCATTATGTGCATTTTATGGGGTCTGCCTCAATCATTAAAGGGGGAAGAAACTGAGAAAAATAAAGGATTTATTATCATGACATCATCTTATTATATGAATTTTTCATCATGTGGTTTTATGAAAAGAACGCAAGTTGAGCGTGATATTTTAACAATCCAACCTGATATCAAAAGTGAGAATTTACACAATGAGCATGCGACGAGTTCAAATAAATCCGAGCAGGGTGATTGCTCCATCACCAGCGAGATATTGATGGCTGAAAAGTGCATGAATTTTCCACAGGATTCATCACCTCAGGAAAATGATCTTTCCGGTATCACGGTTTCGGATTTATCAACGCCAAGCTTGGATACGGACATGAACAGAGATGAGGCCCTTAGCCCGAGCAGCTTTTCCGAATCCGAACTTAAGGAAGTACAATAGATGGTGCACCCGTCCCATGCGATCACCATGCATGCTGGGTTGCTTGAAGGTCCTCCTTTTGAGCATCAGGTTGTTGCCATTATGCAACCCCAGCGAAAGAAACCGATTCTCCTTGCGAAGGAGCTTTTGCAAGGATTGATTATCAAGATCGCCGGCACATTCCGGCAGCCATCTTTCGGGCCGTAGCTCAGCTTGGTAGAGCGCCACGTTCGGGTCGTGGAGGCCTAGGGTTCGAATCCCTACGGCCCGAGATGGTGGAAACGATGCGATCCCGAGCTACAGTTTCATGATATGGTTTAGGCATCCCATCCTGACTGTAAGGAGTTCCATCCTTGGGGAGTCCAAGTAGCGCATTTGTCTAGGTTTCCCTAGTAAACAAGCGGGGGATTCCCATCGGATTCCTGAATACCTTGTCCTGAATCCTTCTCAGCCGCTGCTTTCCGGGCCTCCTCTTCCTCGACTTTCTCCTGGAGGTAGGATTTCAGTTCCGGGATCCCCTCACCCAGTTCGGCGCAGATGGGAAGAATGGTCACTCCCTTGTATTTCTTCTTGAAGAGTTTCAGGTTCTCCCCGGCTTCCGGCATGTCCATTTTGTTGGCAACGATGCACCAGGGACGATCGGCGAGTTCGGGCTTATAGAGCTCCAGTTCCCTGCGAAGCGCCTTCAGGTCATCCAGGGGGCTGCGCCCCTCGGATCCGGCCATGTCGAGGACCATGAGGAGGTAGCTGCAGCGCATGACATGGCGGAGGAACTGGTGTCCGAGTCCGCGGTTCTCATGGGCACCCTCGATCAGTCCCGGAATGTCGGCCACTGTCGTTTTCCGGTAATCCTCGAGATCGACGACGCCGACCTGGGGATTCCGCGTGGTGAAAGCGTAGGATCCGACCTTGGGGTGAGCTCGGGAAATGGCGCGCAGCAGGGTCGATTTGCCGGCATTGGGATAGCCGACGAGACCCGCGAAGGCGATGGAGCGCATCTCGAGAAGGAACCATCCCTCCTCGCCGGGAGTTCCCTCGGTGAAACGCCTCGGGGCGCGGTTGCGGGAACTCTTGAAGTGGATGTTGCCTCGTCCCCCATTGCCGCCGTGGCAGATGATGAACTCCTTTCCCACCTGATCAAGGTCGGCAACGAGATCCTCGATCATCGGGTCGGGGAGTCCCTTCTTCGATTTCGGTGTCTCGGAGGGTTCCTCCTCCTCGGGCGGTTCCGCGAAGGGATCGTGCGGCTCGGGTGTGGGGAAGCGGTAGACCAGAGTCCCCACGGGCACGGGAACCACGAGATCCGGAGCCGACTTTCCATGGCGTTGACGAAAAGACCCCTTGCCTCCGGGTTTCGCTTTGAGGATCGGTTCGAAGAAGAGATTGGCCAACTGGTCGGTGTGCGTGTCGGCACGCAGGATCACATCGCCTCCATCCCCTCCGTCGCCTCCATCGGGCCCTCCCTTGGGGATGAATTTCTCACGGCGGAAACTGGCGGAGCCGTCTCCCCCGTCTCCTGCCTTGGCATGAACCCTGACTCGATCGATGAACATTCCGCTACCTTTGCAGAAGCTTGGCGTAAAGTCGCACTGTTTTACGGGCAATGGCATCCCAGCCGAAGAACTCCTCGGCGCGCTTCCTTCCGGCGGCTCCCATCTTCGCAGCCAGCGCAGGATCGGCCATAAGCAGATTGATCTTAGCGGCCAGATCAGAGGCGAAGACCTCGGGCTCGGTCGCCTCGAAGGGACTTTCCGTCATCTGTTTCAGGGGAACGAGGAAGCCGGTCTCGCCGTCAACGATGACCTCCTTGATGCCTCCCACGGCACTGGCAACAACGGGAGTACCACAGGCCATCGCCTCGAGATTGATGATCCCAAAGGGCTCATAGATCGAGGGACAGACGAAGACAGAGGCACCCGAGTAGAGGGAAATCGCCTCGGGCCGCGTGACCATCTTCTCAATCCAGATAATCTCCCCGTGGTGCTCGCGGGCGGCGGCCACAGCCTGCTGCATCTCGGCAGCGATCTCGGGGGTATCGGGGGCGCCTGCGCAAAGGACGATCTGGAAGCCAGGGTTCAGGTACCGGATGGCGCGGACAAGATGGATGATCCCTTTCTGGCGGG
>JBIKJV010000429.1:0-3363 GCA_044360755.1 Phycisphaerales bacterium | reverse complement strand
AAATATTTGAATTTCCCTTAAAGCATTACTTGACATTCTAGCAATAGCAATCAATCCAGAACCATTTCCGGTTGCAACAACTTTTGGTGAAATGAATGCTCTCAAGCTTCCAGTAACCGAACCGCTCAACGTTAATGTATTTGTGGAACCAACATAATCAGTTACTTCTACAACTTCTTGTACAACACCAGAACCATTTTTAGTGTATAGATAACATCCATTATAAACATCATTTGTTCCACTTGGAGAACCAGAAGTTATAGCTATAGAAGCTCCTGAACCGCTGTAAGTGAACCCTTGTGTATTAGTTGTATTAGAATCATCTGTTGCTGGTAATATATTTGTGTAAGACGATCCTGAATTTGTTACTTTGATATTATACACACCACCAGGAACGGCATTAGTAATGATATCCCAATTGTCAGTTCCATCATCTTCAGTTAGGGTACGAACTGGAAACCAATCAGTCGTTAAGAATTCCGAAGCATCTAGAGGCTTCAGAGTATACATATATTTCCAGATATAACCATCTGATAGTGGTGTGTATGTATCAGATCCTATAAATGCCACTGTAGTTGGTTCTACTGTAGAAGCAACTCCATAAGGATTAGAAGGAGTTGCTCCATTATCTACACATTTATACACTCTATAATCATCAGATACCACATAAAAAGGATAATATTCATTTGTTGAAATTGTTCTCTTAGTTAGAAGATCAGATAGATCTACTTTATCAGAATACGCTTGATATCTTCTATTTTCTTGCCAACGATATAAACGAATTACATTTACGCAATTTGAAATAGAAACTCTCTTGAGATATAACATTTCATCATGCGCTTCTGGTTCAAGGGTAAATGTATCGTAAACAGAAGGTGGTGTTAAATCGCCTTCAGTCCAACTAGTTGGCTTAGAAACAAAGAAATATACTGATTCGTCTTCGACTGTATTCTTGAAATTATTAAGATTTTTGTGTCTCAAAGAAGAACTTAGAACTGTAGGCATGTTTTATTTAATCCCTTTTAACTATTTATAATGGATATGTTTTAATGATACAACCAATTGGTTGGTTTATAGATTTCCATCCAGAATACATTTCTGAACCAGTAGAACCAATTATATTGATATTAGAATTATTCTTAGATCTAGACAAATAATTTGTATTATTCAATTCATCAGATTCTTCATCTTTTTCTACATACAATATCTTATTTATACGATCGTATTTGATAACTCTCATCTTATTGAAAACGAGAGGATCTGATATTGACTGTTGCAATAAAGTTTCGCCATATTCGAAGATTGGTTGAGGTTTACCAGTAAATGTAACTGTAAAAGATAATGTATCTATTGTTGGTTTATCTAGATATATTTTAGTTCCGGATATTTCTTTTATCTTTGTATTAATATTAATTCCAGAACCAGAAACTGATTGTCCAACATACAAATTATTTCTATCAAAAGAAATATCATTTAGAGTAATATAATCTAAACCAGATATACATGAACATGTGGTTGTTATAGTTGTATTATCGATATAATATTGATAATTACCAAACATAGAATATCTTGATATCGAATCAACACTTACGGCAGAATTTAGGGGCGATAAAATAATTTTAATATTCGCACCAGTTCCAACTATTCCTGTTGCTCCAGGAGATATAACAACTTTTGGTTCATAAATATAACCTCTTCCGCCATTTGTTGGAACTATACCCGTAATTTTTCCTGTACCATCTACACTAGTAATAGTAGCAGCAGCACCAGTACCATAACCACCAGAAAACGAAATTGTGTTTGCAGTACTATATCCTACTCCTCCAGAAGAGATGCTTAAAGAAAGTATACTGCTACCATAATGATCGTCATTATAATTTGCACCAGAAGGTCCAGTTGCTCCACCAGGATAAGGATATAGATCAGGATAAATGAAGTATGTTGAATTGCCAGGTGTTATAGTTCCTGTAGGATATCCATAACATTCAACTGTATTTGTTATCTCATCATATTCTTTAATGTTAAGTACACTATTCGTTCCATCTCCTGAAGAAATAATTAAATTGAAATTCTTATAAAGATCGTTTTGAGGATGTAATTTGTGATCTCCAGAACCAGGTGCAATATTAATAAATCCAGTAGCACCTGTTGCTCCTGATATAGCATTATTGTATGTATCAGCCAATTGGATATTATTCGAATCTACAACAATTACATAATATGAATTTCCTGAAGATAAACCAGTTATATTTGAGTTACCATTATTATTATAAGTTAATCTATTTGCTGTAGTTAACTCATGTATAGGAATGTTAATCATATAACCAGTCGCACCTACTGATCCTGCAGGTCCTGTTGCTCCAATGATAGCAGTGGAACTATCAAATGTATATTTTGTAATTCCAGTTGCACCAAGGATTCCTGTGGCACCAGTTAATGGATTCAAAATATAAGCCAAATCATATTCAGATAAACCAATAGATAAACCAGTTGCACCTGGATCGGGAACTAAGAATGATCCGTAATTTGAAGATGATATCAAATAATTTTGTATCATTCTGAATGATAAAGAACCATTTGTTCCTGGATCAACTGTAGATGATAGAATAATTGTTTTGGTAGTTCCATCATAATCAGTAACAGTTCTTATTTGTTTTGTAGTGTCTGGAAAAGTTATGATAATTGTATATCCAATATATTCGTCATCTTGATCGGATAACCCAGTTTCTCCTAAATCTAATTCAGAAAAAACAACTGATGGTGTTATAACCACGGTACCAAATATATTTTGGAAGAAATCTGGAATACCTGTTCCAATATTTCGCACGATATCATTAACAGTTGGACCTAACATAGATTTTCCTGGATCCAATTCAGAAACAACAGGAAGAATGGATGTTTTGGCGTGATCTATTGGATAATATTCTAATCTAGCAGTACCAGATAATTGAGAACCAAAAGTATGTGTTGGACCAGTCGACCCAGAAGTTGTGCCTGAAGATATGACTCTATACCAATTCCCATTTGATTTCAGAATATCATCGGCAGAAACACCAGTAGAACCAGACCAAAAACGATAACCCGGATCATAATTAGTGAGATAAGTTTTACCATTTATTGCAGTTGCTGGTCCAATAATTGGTGTAATAGAATAATTTGTAGTGAAACCAGTTGCACCTGATATTGTTACTGTGGGAGAGATGAAGTAATCTGTACCAGTATTTGTTATATCAACAGAAGAAATAAAAACGCCTGTAGAACCCCAGGATAGAGTTACTGTTCCTGAGGCATTTGCTCCAGTTGCTCCAGTAAATACAAGAGAATATCCACCAGGAGTCATATAATTAGAAGTACCAGCATTAG
>JBIKJV010000428.1:0-3376 GCA_044360755.1 Phycisphaerales bacterium | reverse complement strand
CAATTGTTTCCATCAATCAAGGCCCATCTGGGCCGCCGAATATCCTTACAATCGGAACGGTGGAGAGTGGTGCTTCCGCATTTGCGAACATTACCGGATCATCCCCAAGCCAAGAATTGAATCTAGTTCTGCCCAAGGGTGATCAAGGCATCCAAGGTATTCAAGGCATCCAAGGCATCCAAGGTGAGACTGGATCCACTGGGGCGCAAGGTGACCGTGCTGGGCTGAAATACAGATTCGACACGAGCACAAGCCCCGGCGCACCGAGTCCCGGGCATCTTAGGTTTAATAGCTCAACTTTAAGTGCTGTAACTCGGATTGCGATTCGGGATACGGATTTTGACGGCACAAGCACCAGTGCATTACTAGATTTAATTGATGACTCAACATCAGCAATCAAGGCGCGGGTTGTGATCCGTAGCAACTCAAATTCAGACACCAGTCATTTTAATTTCCTTGTCACAAGCGTAACTGACGAGGGCAATCATCATCACATCAATGGAACATACGTATCGGGTTCCGCTTTTGATAGTAACGAGATTGTCGCGTTTGATTTCTTTGTGACCGGGGACAAGGGCGATACAGGCAGCAGTGGTGCTACCGCCGTGCTGACTGGCTACGTATCAAGCCCCGGCACGGTCGCGGCAACCGATACGGTGATTCAAGCGGTCGGCAAGCTAAACGGCAATGACGAGCTTAAAGCCCCGATTGCATCTCTGTATCCATACATCGGCGGCAAGCTGCTCACCTACACCGACGAGGAGGCGGCTATTGCCGATCCGTTGATTTCGGGCGGCGACATCTACCGAAAAACCGCTGGCGGCGTTGATTACGTCAACCCCGACAACGTGCCGTCCCTCGATCTGCGCTTTGCTACTGACAAGACTCTGACCGCTCGTCGTGGGCCGACACCGACTTTTACGCGAGGAAGTGGCGCAACCTACATCGGCAGCGATGGCTTGATCCACGGGGTCGATACCTCGACCACCTCGAACACGATCAGCGCAGCGAGCAAAACATTCACGCTAGATGCGACCGCCGGACAAGATCAACTCTGGCGCACTGGCGATGCGGTCGAGGCATCGAACGGGTCGAACATCATGACGGGGACTGTGACCAGTTACACACCGAGCACGCAGTCGCTGGTTTGCAACATGACGACCGCGAGCGGAACGGGAACATTCACCTCATGGCGGATCGGCTATCGCGGCCCCCGCTTCGACCACACCTCTGCTGGCGTGTGCCGTGGATTGCTGATCGAGGAGTCGAGGACGAATTTACTTTCGAGGAGTGAGGAGTTTGAAAACTCTGCATGGAGCAGGGCAGCGGTTGGAGTGGCTGCGGCGACGATTACACCAAATTCCGATATAGCTCCAGACGGAACAACAACTGCTGATACTGCGAACTTTTCAGCAACAACAGCAACTAACCAGCAGGGAATGCTTTTCCGCTCTGGTCTCACGGCAACAATCGGGCAGGTTGTTACGTTTTCAGTTTATATGCGCGTTCCAAGTGGCACTGCTACGGTATATATTGGGCTTTCGGAAGGAAGCCCAATATCGGGCCAAAGTGTCGCATGCAATGTAACAACGACATGGCAACGGTTTAGCATAACCCGCACAGCTGTCGCTGCTACACTGATATACACCCAAATCGGGCCAGATACCAGATCGTTTGCGGGGCAGCCAGCAGTGCAGCCAGCGGCATCAGTCTTGTTATGGGGCGCACAGCTAGAAGTCGGCTCCTTCCCCACCTCCTACATCCCGACGACGACAGGCACATTGGCTCGTAGCGCGGATGTGTGTAGTATTACGGGGGGTGATTTTAATAACTTCTATAATCAGAGTGAGGGAACTGCTGTAACCAAAGTCACAAATGCAGCTGGAATCGGGTCTTTTACTCAGTATCCGTTTTCGTTTTCTGGATCTTCAGCAACTGAGTTGCTTATCGTTTATCGGTCGGGGGCTGCTGCACCCACCCCTAGAGCTTGCAGGTTTGGATCTATTGTATTGAACAATGACACCCTGTCAGACTCACCAGATGCAGGTGTTTTTGCAGACAACGCAACTAGTATTGCTGGCTTTGCTATCAAGCTGAATGATTTTGCAGGGTCTTTGAATGGCAATTTGATTACTGATACTACGGTATCGTTACCAGCGGTTGATCGTATGTTTATAGGAAATCGATTTGACGGAACTAGGTCGTGGAACGGCCACATAGCATACATCCGCTACTACAAGAAACGCCTCCCCAACTCAAAGTTAGCCCAATTAACAGCATGATCACTGACTATCTGCTTAAATTCCCCTCACGCGAAGTAGCAGTCCAGTTCGGACTAGCCAACGGATTTGCTGTAATCGACGACGAAGGCAACGAGCAAATCACCCTCGCGTCACATGAATACGCGCTTTGCATCGTCGGTGAGCACAACGGCGATGGGCAATGGTGGGTGCTCTTCCGCGATCTGATCGGCATCCCGATTCCCGCGGGCGGCGAGCAGTTTATCTATTGGGCTAGCGACTTCACCGTGGACGACGAGGACGACAACCCTGTCCCAGTCCCAAGACCAATCTCCGAAGATGTCCCCAACATCTGGTGGGCATAATCTCAACACATACACATATGAAAACTACCGCACTCGGCATCCTTACTATCGTCGCAACGCTCGCTAATGTCGGCGTTCAAGTCCTTAAAGGTGGCAACCCAGATTTCATGGGTGCTATCGCTGCACTCACCGCAGGTTTCGGCCTCGTTAAAGCGCAAGATCACCGCAGGTAATGACCATCCCTGTTGAATGGATCCTCGGTGTCTTGATCGGCCTTGGTAGCGTAATTGCTACCTTAGCCGGGTTACTCTGGCGCACCATGAATAATCGGCTTGAAGCGCAAGACCGGATCATTAGCAATTTGCAAAATGAAGTTGCTAGGCTATCCAAAGGATGCGGCATGGATTCCTGCATCTGGCGCAGAATGATCTAATGACCTACACGGAAATCTATCATCTTCAAAAACGGATCGGAACCACCCCGGACGGATTTTGGGGGCGTAAGTCAATTGCTGCATGTCAGACGCATCTTAAATCCTTGATGCCATTGCAAAATCCATGGCCGCGATCGGATCAGGCATCGCTGATGGAGTTTTACGGCAATGCCGGGGATGAGAACAAACTGGAATCAATTGACGTATCCGGCCTCAGCGTGAGATATGATGGGCAAAAAATCAAATCTATTCGATGCCATCGCAAGGTTGCCGATTCCCTCCATCGCGTCCTAGTGTCAATCGATGGCGGATCATGCGGATGGATCCTCGAGCAATACGCTGGATGTTATAACAACCGACCGATGCGCGGCGGATCGCTTCCATCGCTTCACGCTCGG
>JBIKJV010000401.1:0-3382 GCA_044360755.1 Phycisphaerales bacterium | reverse complement strand
GTGAGGAAGGGAAGAACCTTTGCCGGCGCAGTCGTTGTCGGTGCCACGCTCGTGGGAACCGAAGGATCGCTGATCACAAAGGTCGCAGTGGCCGAACTCGCCCGATAGTCGAGTGAGTCGACCGTACGTGCCGTCACCACACAACTTCCTGCCGCCGCAAAGGTGAGCACGGGAGCAGCGGGGTCGGCGATAGAGCAACCGGTGGAACCTGCATCCGTGACGTAATACGCCACCGCTGCCCCACTCTGGGCAGTTGCTGCAGCAAAGTTGTAGGGCGAACTCGTGGTGATTGTCTGCAATGTCGGTGCCCAAGTGATCGAGTCATCGCGTCGAGGGAAGGTGTAGGTCCACAGTTCTGAACCTGCGGCCGCAGATGTTGCCGAGAAGACGAGTTTGAAGCCGAAGATGGTCAGCTCAGAAGGCCCCGATCCTGCCGCGCCGGGATATGCGTCCTTCACGAGAACTGTTCCTGCTGTCGACCCATCCGTTCGCCAAAGCTCGGATCCGTTCGTGTTGTCATTCGCACTGAAGTAGAGAGTCGCGCCGACGCGGCGGAATTGCGTCGGGTAGGAGCCTTCCGTGCCAGGTCGAATGTCCTTGACGAGGGTGGTACCAGCTGCTGTGCCATCGGACTTCCACAACTCATCGCCAGTCGTCGAATCCAACGCATCGAAGAGCAAGTTGGTGCCGACAACGGTGAGGTTGGTCGGGTAAGAGCTGTTCGACCCAGACCAGATGTCTTTGATGAGTGTTGTTCCGGCTGTGGTTCCGTCGGTTTTCCAGAGTTCGGTGCCGTTGGTTCCGTCGTCTGCCGTGAAGTAAAGGGTGTTGCCGATTGCTGTCAGGCTTGAAGGCCATGACTCCGATATCCCGGACCAGATGTCTTTGATGAGTGTTGTTCCGGCTGTGGTTCCGTCGGTTTTCCAGAGTTCGGTGCCGTTGGTTCCGTCGTCTGCCGTGAAGTAGAGGGTGCTTCCGACGACGGTGAGGTTCTCCGGAGAGGCACCCTCGCTACCTGGGTTGATGTCTTTGATGAGTGTTGTTCCGGCTGTGGTTCCGTCTGATTTCCATAGTTCCCGTCCGTTTCGGACGTCATCTGCCGCAAAGTAGAAGGAATCGCCAACGACGGTGAAATACCGAGGTTCGGATCCACCTGGCTGCACATTGATGTCTTTGATGAGTGTTGTTCCGGCTGTGGTTCCGTCGGTTTTCCAGAGTTCATTGGCGTGGGTGTCGTCGCTGGCCACGAAAACAAGGGTCGAGCCAAGGGCTGAGAGAGACGAAGGTGCTGAACTGGTGATTCCGCTGCGGATGTCTTTGACGAGTGCTGTTCCTCCGGCTGTTCCGTCGGATTTCCACAACTCCCTGCCGTTCGTGCCGTCGTCTGCGACGAGGAACAGCGTCGATCCAACCGCAGTGAGGCTGTCGGCTGCCGATCCGGTGGTCCCGCTGCGGATGTCTTTGACGAGGGTGGTTCCGGCTGTGGTTCCGTCGGACTGCCACAGTTCGGAACCGCTGGTTCCATTGTCAGCAAGGAAAAAGAGGGTTGTTGACCCGAGTGTAGTCAGTGAGTTCGGACCTGAGCCGTCGGCTCCAGCAAGGATGTCTTTGACGAGTGTTGTTCCTCCGGCTGTTCCGTCGGATTTCCACAACTCCTGTCCATTGGTGTCGTCATACGCAACCAGGAAGAGCGTCGACCCTACTGCAGTCAGTCCTCGCGGATACGCGTCACTGTCGCCAACTGCGATGTCTTTGACGAGTGTTGTGCCTCCGGCTGTTCCGTCGGATTTCCACAGCTCTTCGCCATTCGTGGGCTCAAATGCACTGAAAAAGAGCGTTGATCCGATCACCGTCAAGGACGAAGGGTCTGAACTGTTGGCTCCAGTGTTGATGTCTTTGACGAGTGTTGTTCCTCCGGCTGTTCCGTCGGATTTCCACAACTCCTGTCCGTTCGCGCCGTCGTTTGCGACGAGAAAGAGTGTCGAGCCAACCGCAGTGAGGCTTCCGGCCGCGGATCCGGTGGGCCCGCTGCGGATGTCTTTGACGAGTGTTGTTCCTCCGGCTGTTCCGTCTGATTTCCAAAGCTCCCTTCCGTTCGTGTCGTTGTTTGCAAGGAAGTACAGCGTGGATCCGACTTTTGTCAGCGAATAAGCACTCGAACTGGTCTCTCCAGGGAATATGTCTTTGACGAGGGTGGTGCCGGCTGTTGTTCCGTCCGATTTCCAGAGCTCGTAACCATTTGTGGAGTCGTACGCGGTGAAAAACAACGTCGATCCGACGACCGTGAGATTGTCGGGTGCAGATCCATTGACACCAGGGAAGATGTCTTTGACGAGGGTGGTTCCGTCACTGGTTCCATCCGTCCTCCACAGTTCGGTCCCAGAGTTGCCGTCGCTCGCAGAGAAGTAAAGGAAGCCGCTCATCGCGGCCGAGGACCACGCAGCATCTCGGAACTCGATCGCACTTTGGTTGCGAACGTCGTTGATGTCCTTCACGAGGGAGGGGCCCTCCTCGCTTCGAGGAGCGATACGTGTGGCAGATGCCTCTGCGGCCACGACGCCCACGGCCACAAGGCAACCCGCCATGACTGCTCGTGACAGAGTTTTCATTCGATCGAACCCTTCTTGAAAGTTCGTATCAAGGTAGTACAGTCTCCTAAGTCCTGTTAGCCCGCCTTGCGGCCAGCAGGTAGATCCTTTACGCGCTGGTCCGCTGGTCGATTCTTCTGGCTAACATCCATCGCGCCCTACGGGGACGTAGCTCAATTGGTAGAGCGCCTGCTTTGCAAGCAGGAGGTCGTGGGTTCGATTCCCATCGTCTCCACTTTGTGAACACAACGGTCCTCCTCATTTCCTGCCCCGACACATCGGGGATCGTGGCCGAGGTGGCCGGATGGGTGGCGATGAACGGTGGGAACATCGTCCATGCCGAACAGCACACCGACCATCACGATGGAGTCTTCTTCCAGCGGGTGGAGTTCACCCACGCCGGCCAGCGCGATCTGGATTTCTTCACCACGGCCTTCGGCCCCGTGGCCGACAAGTACTCCATGACCTATTCCTTCCACGAGATGCCGTGGCGTCCGCGAACAGCGATCCTCGTGTCGAAGACGGTCCATTGCCTTTCCGATCTCCTCACCCGCTCGCGTTACGGCGACCTCGGCCTCGACATCCAAGCAGTCGTCTCCAATCACAACGACAGCCGTCAGCTAGTCGAGGCGTTCGGGTACCGCTACGAACACATCGGCGTCGCCGACACCGGCGACAAGCAAGCGGCTCGTGCGGAACAAGAGAAGAAGGTTTCAGACCTCCTCGACTCACTGAATCTCGATCTCGTCATTCTCGCCCGCTACATGTTGGTGTTGCCGCCGTGGTTCGCCGAT
>JBIKJV010000271.1:0-3385 GCA_044360755.1 Phycisphaerales bacterium | reverse complement strand
ATTACTTAGTAAAAGTAAATTAACTCATTATTTTACCTGCCTTAATACTTTCCAAATTTCTTCTGCTACAAATTGATTGCCTGCAGCGTTGAGATGAACTCTATCGTTGGTTAGAAACCCTTTCTCCACATTTTTGGGATTATTGGCAATTAAATAATTTACAAATAATGTTCTTAAATCTACGCAGGGGATTTGGTTTGTTTTTGCATAAAATCTCAGCCAATTACTGTACATGTTCAATTCGCCATCTTGTTCGTTAGACATGTCTTTTCTTTCACCAATAACAGAGGGTGTACAAATAATAATTTTGATACCAGCCGCTTGCAACTTTTTAATCATAGCTTCATAAAACTGAGCATACTTTCCAAACTCTGTTCCTGAACCATTAAGTCGTTTATGCCAAATATCATTGATACCTATATAAATTACCACTATTGCAGGATTATGCTTAAGTACATCCTCTTCTAATCGTAAATACAAATCGCTTACTTTATTGCCACTGATTCCGGCCCCAACCAATTCATATTGATCAGCAAGTCCTTCTTTTTGCACTATAGTTTCCATTAAACGAATATATCCACCAGATCCTGCCCCAATTTGTGTAATGGAGTCTCCGAAAAAAATCACTTTTCTTTTGTTGGAATAGTTGAATGCCATTAAAAACATTGAGGCAATAAAAACAGCGAACAAAATTAATTTTCCAGACATGTTTTAGCAATTAAGTTTCGGAAAGCTATTTAAAAAATTTGGCATAATTGCTCGCTACCCTTATTTTTGCAGCCCATTCCTTGAGAAATGGAAGGATTGCCTGATAGTATAAGGGTAGTACAACTGATTTTGGTTCAGTATGTCTAGGTTCGAATCCTGGTCGGGCAACAATAAGAAGTAAATAAGTGGTTGATTTTCAACCACTTATTTCGTTTAAGGAGGTCCCAAAACCTGTTTTTCCCCTATTTGTTCCCCTATTTTGAGGGGAAACATTTTAATGTTTTAATTGTTATTTAATTTTTCCAAGAATCAAACACTCAATTTCCTACCTAATCCTAAAATGAAAAAATAATTCAAAATCAATAAACTCCTCAACACATTAAAATGTTGGGGTTGTTATATATTTAACAAAACAACACTTTATCAATTTTAATAAAAAAATAAACACTTATGAAAAATCACTATTCAGAAACCGATAACCTTTTCCCCCCTGATGGAATTTTTAGAATCGATATTTCATATTACAAGGGAAATGAAATTGATGACATTTTAGTAAAAATAAAAAATGAAATCAAAACAATTTCTCAAATTCTTGGGTGGGAAATTAGTGAGGAATTTGATGACTCAATTACTTTTTTAACCCCAAAAATGGGTACCAAATCAGCATTAAAGGAATTATTCAAACCTAGATTTTCAACCAACATCTTCAAATCTCAACCTCTACCAAATGTTTCAGGTGACCAAATAACAGTTTACTGGAATGTAGTTGATAATTCAAAAGTATTTGAATTAAAAGTCTTTTCTTCGGAACGAGGATTAACTGGTCTAATGAATAGCTTTACTCTAGGAATTGACAGAGATCAAATAAAAAAGAGATTTAATGAAAATGCTGAAAAAGTATTCAATCTATCTGTAAGTAAAATAAAAAAAATCATAGTAGTTAAAGAAAATATTAGACAACATGAAAATGTCAATGCAATTCAAGAAATTCTAGAAATAACTAAAGAATTAAATATTAAACATGAATTGTATGATATGATCACAAAAAATCAGTCTACAATAGAAAAAAACCTAATACCTCACTTTCTGAAAATTTTTGATCTTTATGAAGATCAAATTAAAACATACAAAACACTATGGTCAAACTTGAATGAAATAGACTTTCATAAACATGATCAAAATTTTGTAAATAACACCCTAACATCAATACCAAAGTATTACAGTAGTATAATTCTTTTGGAAATGATGATTGAAGACATGATTCGTTTTTATTTGAATAATGATAGTGTGAGTTTTTATCTCATTTATAACAAATTTGAAGAACTGGGACTATTCTTATCAACAGGTCAAAAAAATATTATTTCTAGTTTATCTCAGATTAATGAAAATTTAATCAATATGTCTGATAAAATGAACACACTAATTTCCATGACTAGTAACATTGGTGAATCACTGTGTGAAAAACTAGACAGAATTTCTGGTAAGTTAACATACTCTAATACTCTATCCACAATTAATACTTTCCAGTTGAGATCTATATCAAAAAATACAGAAAACCTCAGAAGGAATTAATAAGAATATTATGGTAATGTGTATCCTATCGAAAATATTGGGTAATCAAATCAAAAAATCAATAAGAGAAGATAAAGAAATCAAGAAGATAGTAAATGAAACAGATGAAGAATCTGAAAAAATCAGGAAATCTGTTGATGAATTAATTAATATGGGTCTTGAAGTTCCGGATTTTATGAAAGAACATTCAACATCCTACAAACATAAAATCTAAAATTCTTTAACCCTTGACACAACTTGTCAAGGGTTAAACTTACCCCAACTCATATAAATTCAACATCTGATTGGTTTCAAAGTTGGTGTAACGAAGTGTAGTGGAAACATTTGAATGACCAATCAACCGACTTACCTTAACCAATGAGAGGTGATCCCCATTCTCAAAACCTTTCTTAATTGAACCCACTACGAAGGTTTTACGAAGAAGGTGAGAGGAACAATTACCAATATATTTGATTTTGTATTCCTTCATTATATCCTTCAGATAACCATTGAAGGTTTGAACACACATTGGTTTCATTCCTTTCCCTTTTTGAGAGGAGAATATGTAATGTGATGGATCGGGATTGAGTATCTCAATTACCTTATCTAATACCTCACGAAGTTTAGAACTCATAACCAGTATCCTCTCCTTATTGGTTTTCTTCTCAATTCTGATAAACTTCTCACCTACATCCAACCCCATTAAATCTTCCCATCTGAGAGATAGGTTATCAATCACTCTCAAACCCAATCTAACCCCCACAGAAACCATTAGAAGATCCCTTCCTTTGGTTATACTCCCCTCTTTGAGAAAATCCCTTAATAACCTACTTTCTAACCCTACAATCGTATCCCAATCCAAAGAGTAGGTAGTTCGTTTTTCACTCCTTTCAACTTTTGTGTATTCTGATTTCATATCATTGATTTACAGTGTCTAAAATATACATTTACCTAAACTCCTGAACAATAATGTAGATTATTTTCAATCCACCTAACTACCTGATTTACAAGTGATTGATTGTCAATAAGTCCCGAAAAATGTTCATTTTTACCTAAAAGTGAAGATTTTTTGAAAAAAGTTGGAAGAAATGAAGTGTTTGGGATTTCTCGGTTGTATTTATATATG
>JBIKJV010000375.1:0-3386 GCA_044360755.1 Phycisphaerales bacterium | reverse complement strand
ATTAATCGCTCCGCAACTTTCTCTACCCCTCTATCTCCACCTTCATGATATTCCGCATCTTCATTCACATCCCATAAATCATACAATTCTTTACCGGCAATAATATTTTTGGCAGCAAGCATTGCAGTCATCATACTATGATCTTGATTATTGTATTTATGCATGCCATTACGCCCTACCAAATACAATCCAGGATAGGATTTCAGCGCTTCACGCACATTGTCTACATTTTCTTTATAGGCATGATCGTATACCGGATAAGCTTTTGGTTGACGAACCACATATCCATCTACAACAGCGCTGTCTTTGGTTAAACCAATTTGTTCGATTTCTTTTTTGGCCAGATTGATGAGTGTTTCATCGGAACTGGTCCACAAACCATCTCCTTCAAAACAAAAATATTCCAACCCATAACAGGCCATATTTGGATCAGGCACCATGTAAGGGCTCCATGATTTAAAATTTTGTATACGACCTACTTTAACACTTGGGTCGTGAATATAAATCCAGTTATCACTAAAAGCATCTTCATCTTTACAAATGAGTACAACAGTTAAGAAATCTCGGTAGCCTAAATTGGCTGCAGAAGAAAATGCATTGGTTGGAAATTTCGGACTCACTGCTTGAATCAATTCGCGCATTGGTGCAGAAGATAATACATAATCAAAATTACCATAGGCTTTTCCAACAGAAGTATTCAATCCATCATAAGTATGCACTGTCCATTTTCCATCGGCCATAGCAATATCTTTCACACCAGTATTCATTAATACTTCAACCCCCATTTCTTTACACTTTTCAGTGCAACGCTCCCACATCATACCTGGACCTAACTTGGGATATCTAAATGAATCAATCAATGTTTTAATTACCTGATCTTTATTAGCCGAAGGTTTTGGTTTGAATACGGCATTCCATATAGCGCTACTCAATGAAAGCCCTTTAATACGCTGTGCAGCCCAATCAGCAGATATTTCATTACATGGAATACCCCAAACTTTCTCAGTATAGGTTTTAAAAAATATATTGAATAATCGCTGACCAAATTGATTAACTACCCAATCCTGAAAATTGGTAGGGTTTTTAACAGGAAAGGCTTTTGCTTTAAGATAACTCAACACACATAATCCACTTTCTATTATTCCTAATTTATTCAAAGCCTCAAAAGCCACTAGTGGATAAGAAAAGAATTTATTATTGTAATAAATACGAGAACTTCTAGGACGTTCCAGCATTTCATCTCCTAATATTTCTGTCCAAAAATCTTCTACTTCTTTAGACTTTGAAAAAAAACGGTGTCCTCCAATATCAAAATGATATCCTTTATAAGATTCAGTTCTAGAGATTCCGCCAACGTAGGTAGGATCTTTTTCAAAAACAGTAACCTGTTGATTTGCTTTCCCTAGTAAGTAAGCAGCAGTTAATCCTGCTGGTCCAGCACCTATTATTGCAATATTTTTAGCCATTTTTGGTAAAGGGATTCGTAATTTTGTAAAGACGCAAAGGTGCGGAAATATTGTGGTAAATCGATTAAAAAACCCTATCATGAGCACTGAACCCCCCTTTTTTACAATAAAATCTTTCAACGAATTAAGCCCGGCTGAGTTGTACGCCATTTTACAGTTGAGAAATGAAGTATTTGTGGTAGAGCAAAAATGCATATTTCAAGATGCAGATAATAAAGATCAGAAAAGCCACCATGTAATGTATTGGAAGGGCCATGAACTGATAGCCTATTGCCGTTTATTACCTCCAGGATTGGCATTTACAGAGATGAGTATTGGCCGAGTTGTAAGCTCTCCAGGGTCCAGGGGAATCAGTGCAGGCAAGCAACTCATTGCCGAAGCCATTGATTGTTGCCATCAACTTTTTGGCAAAGGGCCAATTCGGATTGGGGCACAATGTTACCTCATCAATTTTTACGCTTCGTTTGGATTTAAAACGGATGGTGCCGTTTATTTAGAAGATGGCATTGAGCACGTGGAGATGGTAAAATAACTGACAATCAATTTATTTCCACTGTTCCACTGCCATCGTAGCAATCTCAAATCCGGTTTTCATAAAATCAAAACCTTTGTCTCCGGTTATGGCACCGTAACCACTACTTAAGTTAGTAAAGAAAATTACACTGATATCTTCTTTGATAAAATGCAAAGCAAAAGTGCCTGAATAACCACCATGCAAAAATGCTTTATGTCCGTTAATGTCTTTTACAAACCAACCCAATGCCATGGTTGCTCCATCATTGGCTTGTGCAGGATTACCATTCGGCAAAATGGTTGGAGTAGTCATTAAAGTATAACTTGCTTCAGTCAATAGCTTATGCTGAGCAGTAGCTTGTAAAAATTTTTCATAATCAGTTACTGTACTCATGCCTCCTCCAAAACCATTAGCATCAAGGGCTTGCAAGATCACTTCCAAACTAGAACGCACCAATACTCCTTTGCGCTTGGTATATCCTTGAGCACGATTAAAAATAATAGAATCACCATTGATGTAAGAAGTTTTTCGCATACCCAATGTATTGAAAATATTATTTTGTACAAATTGATAGAAAGGCATGCCAGCAACTTTTTCAACAATTGCCGCTTGCATAAACAATGCAGCATTACTATACAAGTAAGCAGTACCTGGAACAGACTTTAATTTCAATTTATACAAATCACTGAGTTGATCATTAATGGAATAGCGAAGTGGCGTAGGGCCCATTAATTTATTATACGCAAAATGATCTGCAGGAATGCCTGAAGTATGCGTCATGATCTGACGAATCGTAATTGCTTTATGTGAAGCGGGAACATCAGATAAATATTTTGATATTGAAGAGTCCAATACAATTTTTCCTTGCTCCACCAAAATCATCATAGCTGTTGCAGTAAGTGGCTTCGACACTGATGCTAATTCAAAAACTGTTTCAGGAATTGTTTTAACTCTATGTTCTAAATTAGAAAACCCATAACTGGCCAACTTAACAGGTTTGCCATTTTTAGTGATTAACAATACTGCTCCAGGAAAACTATCTGTTTTCATTTTGGCAGTAATAAATGTATCGTATGTATCGGATTTTTTTTGTTGGGAAAGAACTTGTAAACTAATAGATATACTAAGAAATAAGAGAAAACGCTTCATTGATTTTTTTTCAAGTTAAGAAAAGTTTTAATCCATTCAATACCGGTCAGACAAGAGTGGTCTGACCGGTTTGGTCTGACCAGTTGGGTAGGGGCAAAAAAAAAACCTCGATCAATAAAGATCGAGGTTCAATAAATATGGCAGCTACCTACTCTCCCAGCTAGATGCGAGTACCATCGGCCATGGGGGACTTAACTTCTCTGTTCGGAATGGGAAGAGGTGAACACCCCCGGCAAAACCACCATAAAGAGTTTGGT
>JBIKJV010000078.1:0-11676 GCA_044360755.1 Phycisphaerales bacterium | reverse complement strand
GCTGCCACGGCCGCTGCCCGCATGAGAAATCCGCGCCGTTCGTCCCGATCCATGCGCGGAAGGTACGCGTAGGTCCGCGATCCCGCGCCCTTCGCGCCTACGCTGTCCGGCCCAGGAGGCCCCATGCGACCCATCCGCCCGATGCTTGCCTCGCTCGCCGCCGCCGCCTTCGGCGCGCTCCTCGCCTGCAGCCCCGCCCAGAAGGGTGACAGCCCCATGAACGTGAAGCCCAACGCCAACGGTCGGTCCGATTCCGGCTACGACGTCACGCCGCTCGCCCCCGCCGTCGTCAAGGAGCTGGCGTCCAAGCTCAGCCCCGAGTCGTACCGCGTGACCCAGAACGCCGGCACCGAGCCCGCCTTCTGCGGCAACCTGCTGGACAACAAGAAGGAGGGCACCTACACGTGCATCGTGTGCGCGCTGCCGCTCTTCAGCAGCGAGCACAAGTTCAACTCGGGCACCGGCTGGCCAAGCTTCTACGCGCCCGTCGACAAGGCGCACATCGCCTACCACGAGGACCGCTCGTACGGCATGGTCCGCACCGAGATCGACTGCGCCCGCTGCGGCGCGCACCTGGGCCACGTCTTCGAGGACGGCCCCAAGCCGACCGGCCTGCGCTACTGCCTGAATTCGGCGTCGCTGACGTTCGTCGACAAGGGCAAGCTGCCCGCTGACCCGCTCACGAAGGATCCGACCGGCCTGGCGCGCGGCGAGGCTGCGCTGGCCGCTGCTGCCGCGAAGCCCGATTCCGCCGCGCCTTCCGCCGACAAGCCCGCCGACCCCGCGCAGCCGAAGCCAGCGCCTTCGCCGCTGCAGAGCGCGTACTTCGCGGGCGGCTGCTTCTGGGGCATCGAGCACTGGTTCGAGCTGTGCCCCGGCGTCGTCAGCGCCGAGAGCGGCTACATGGGCGGCAGCACCGACAAGCCCAGCTACAAGCAGGTCTGCAACGGGGACACCGGCCATGCCGAGACGGTCAAGGTGGTCTTCGACCCCACGAAGGTGACCTACCGGCAGCTCTGCGAGGGCTTCTTCATCATGCACGACCCGACGCAGGTGGACCGCCAGGGCCCCGACGTCGGCACGCAGTACCGCAGCGCGATCTTCTGCCCCACCCCTGAGCAGGCCGCGATCGCGCGTTCCCTGATCGCCGACCTGTCCAAGGCCGGTGCGTACGGCGGCAAGAAGATCGCGACGCAGGTGGTGGAGGGCGGCACGTTCTTCCCCGCCGAGGACTACCACCAGGACTACATCACCAAGACGGGCCGTTACTGCCACGGCAGCAACCCGTGGCCGCAGGTGCTGGGTGCGGGCAAGGGCGCCGCGGCGCCGGACCAGAAGCACTGAGCCCGCCGCAGCCCGGCGCCGGATTTCAGGCTTGAAATCGCCCCCTGCGTGCGTGCGGCAACTTGCGTGCCGTGCGTCGGTAGGGTGTTCCGACCATGTTGCCGCTGATCGCCCTCGTCCAGCTCGTGCTTGCCGCCCCGCCTTTCGGGGGCGTCGACGGGTATCTGCGCGCGCTGAACGCGGTGCCCGATCCGCAGCGCATCGCCCAGTGGCACGAACTGCTCGGCAGCGAACCGCACATCGCGGGCACCGAGGGCGACGCACGCCAGGTCGAGCGCCTGCGCGCGGCGTTCGTCGCGATGGGCCTGCAGGTCTCCGTCCAGGAATTCGAGTGCATGCTGCCGCAGCCGCAGGACGCGGTGGTCGAGATCGTGATGCGCGGCGAATCAGCCGGCCCTGCATCCCCAGGCCCCGGCGCACGCCGCGGCGTGATCCCGCTCTCGATCCGCGAACGCAACCTGGCCGAGGACCCCGCGGCACAGCACCCCGGCCTGACCGCCGGCTGGAACGCGTTCAGCGGTTCGGGCGACGTCACCGCGCCCGTCGTGTACGCCAACTACGGCACGAAGCAGGACTTCCAGAAGCTGAAGGAGTGGGGCATCGACTGCCGCGGCAAGGTGGTGCTGGCGCGATACGGCGGCAACTTCCGTGGCTACAAGGCGAAGTTCGCCGAGGATGCCGGCGCCGCCGCGCTGGTGATCTTCACCGACCCTGCCGACGCGGGCGAGAAGAAGGGCAAGACCTGGCCCGAGGGCGGCTGGGCGAACGACACCTGCATCCAGCGCGGCTCGATCCTGGCCCTTGAGTGGCCCGGGGACCCTGAGACGCCCGGTGAGCCCGCCGAACCCGGGGCCGCCGCGGATGGGAGGCCAGCCCTCGCACTGCCATCGATCCCCGTGCAGCCGATCGGATACGGCGCCGCGACGCAGATCCTCTCGCGCATGACCGGCAAGGCCGTGCCCGAGGGATCCGGCTTCTCCGGCGGCATCCCTGCGCAGTACCGGCTCGAGGGCGGCCCCGACCTGCAGTTGCGCGTCAAGGTGATCCAGGACCGGTCTCGGCGCCGCAGCGCGAACGTCGTCGCGATCCTGCCCGGTGCGGTGCATCCCGAGCAATGGGTGATCGTCGGCTGTCACCACGACGCGTGGTGCTTCGGCGCGGCCGACCCGCTGGCCGGCACGATCGCCCTGATGGAGAGCGCGCGCAGCTTCGCCGAGGCGGCCGCGCGCGGCGAGCGCCCCGACCGCACGGTGGTCTTCGCCGCGTGGGGCGCCGAGGAGTACGGCATCATCGGCAGCGTGGAGTGGGCCGAGGGGCACCGCGAGCGCCTGCTGCGCTCGGGCGTGGCGTACATCAACCTGGACATGGCCGCGATGGGCCCGAACTTCGGCGCGGCGTGCTCGCCTTCCCTGGGCGAGGCGATCCGCAGCGCCACCGTGCGCGTCCCGCAGGCGCGCGGCGCCGCGGGCGAGATGGTCTACGACCGCATCTCGGGCGGCGGCCGCAAGGACCCGCAGTTCGGCGACCTGGGCGGCGGCTCGGACCACATCGCGTTCAACTGCCACCTGGGCATCGCGTCGGCCTCGCTGGGCAGCGGGGGCTCCGAAGGCAACAGCTACCACTCCAACTACGACACCATCGCGTGGTACCGCTCGACGGTGGGAGCCGACTACGCACCCGCGCTGATGATCACGCGCATGACGAACGCCCTGGCCGGAATGCTGGCCGACAGCCCGGTGGTGCCGTTGAGCGCGGCACGGCACGGGCGCGAGGCGCAGCGCATGCTGCAGCCGCTGCGCGACCGTGCCAAGGCGCCGGAGCTCGTGGCGGCCATCGAGCCGCTGCAGGCGCGCGCCGCGGCACTTTCGCAGTCGGGCGCGCAGCTCGACGCAGCGCTGGCCAGCGCGATGGCCACGCTGGGGGCATCCGACCGGGAGCGCCTGGACCGGCTGCTGGTGTCGCTCGACCGCGCATGGCTCGACCCGCGCGGCCTCGAGGGCCGGCCCTGGTTCCGCAGCATGCTGGCGGCCAGCGACCGCGACAGCGGCTACGCCGCCACGATGCTGCCGCTGCTGGCCGAGGCCCTGGATGCCGGCGACGCCGCTCGGGTGCAGGCCGCCGCAGCGCGGTACGGCGAGGTGTTCACCCGGCTCGAGAAGGCAATCGCCGACGCGCAATCGGTCGTCCAGGCGGCGTCGACCCCTTCCGGGCCTCCCGCCCCGCTGGGCACGCGCTGACGCCCTACCCCGGGTCGCATGTCCGGAAACCGGGTCCGGCCACCCCGAATCCCGTCGAAACCGGGGTCGCGCCCGGTTGCCCGGGTTCCATTCCGGCAACATCCTTGTGGATCGCCCGGAATCCCGGGGCGATTGGCTGCGTATTGTCCGTGACCGGACCCGCTTCCACCCCACTCGGAGAGATGACCCCAATGAAGGCCCCCGCGTTCCTCGCCGCCGCCATGCTCGCCGCCGCCGTCGCCATGCCGGCGTCAGGCCAGATCGCGCTGCGGACCAAGCGCATCGTCAACACCGGCCTGACGTACCCCACCTACGTCACGCACGCCCCGGACGACGCGACGCGCCTCTTCGTGCTGGAGAAGGCCGGTCGCGTCCGCATCGTCGACCTGGCGACGGCCACGCCGACGCTGCTGGCGACCAGCTTCCTCGACATCAACCCCATCGTCGACGACGTGGCCAGCATCGGTGACGAGCGTGGGCTGCTTGGCCTTGCCTTCGACCCCGACTACACGGTCAATGGCCAGTTCTACGTGTACTACACGAACGCGGGCACCAACAACGTCGCGCGCTACACGCGTTCCGCGGCCAACCCGAACGTCGCGAACCCGGCCGGCGTGGTCATGATGACCTGGTCGGATCCCTTCTCGAATCACAACGGCGGATGGATGGACTTCGGGCCGGACGGCAACCTGTACGTCTCGGTGGGCGACGGCGGCAGCGCCAACGACCCGGGCAACCGCGCACAGACCCTGACCTCGCAGATGGGCAAGATGCACCGCATCAAGCCCACCATCGGCGGCAGTGCGCCCTACTACACGGTTCCCGCCGGGAATCCCTTTGTCGGCGGCACGAGCACGCTGGACGACACGGTCTGGTCCTACGGCCTCCGCAACGCCTGGCGCTGCTCGTTCGACCGCGAGACGGGCGACCTCTGGATCGCCGACGTCGGCCAGAACGCCGTCGAAGAGATCGACTTCCAGCCCGCCGGAGCGGCAGGTGGCCGCAACTACGGCTGGCGCTGCACCGAAGGCACCTCGAGCACTGGCCTCACCGGCTGCACGCCCGGTTCTCCCAGCCTGACGGCGCCCATCCACACCTATCTGCACGTGTCGGGCACGACCGGTGGGTACTCGCTGACCGGCGGCTACGTGTACCGCGGCTGCCGCATCCCGGAACTGAGGGGCACCTACTTCTTCGCCGACTACGTGAACAACAACGTCTGGTCCTTCCGGTACAACGCGGCGACGAACACCAAGACCGAGTTCTTCGTGCGCAACGCGCAGATGACCCCGTCGCTCGAGGGTGCAACCGTGAACCAGATCGTCAGCTTCGGCGAGGACGCCAGTGGCGAGCTCTACGTCGTCGACCATGGCGGCCAGGTCTTCAAGATCGTGCCCGCCGCCGGCGACGGCCCATGCATCCGTCCGGGTGACATCAACGCGGACGGCCGCGTCGACGGCACCGACCTTGGCCTGCTCCTCGGCAATTGGGGCGGCACCGGTTCGACCGACATCAACGGCGATGGGACCACCGACGGCAACGACCTCGGCGTGATGCTGGGCAACTGGGGCTGAACGGTCGCGGCCCCTCGGCCGTAGACTTTTCATCCGATGCACCCAGTCGCCCTCACCGTCCTCCTGGCGTCCTCCTTCCTGCTTCCGCAGGCCGCACCGCCCGGCGGCAGCCGTCCGCCCGCGGCCGGTGCCGTCCAGCCGGGGCTGCAGCGCATCCCGGTGCTGGTCGACCCGCCGATGCGTGATTTCGGCGTCGTCGCCCCCGGATCCAAGCACCCCGCCGCGTTCGTCCTGCGCAACGTCAGCAAGGACCCGCTGACCGTGGTGCGCGCGATGCCCAGCTGCAAGTGCACGGACCTCACGCCTATCGACGGCAAGGTGATCCCGCCCGGCGGCACCCTTGACGTGGCCGCGGCGCTGCAGGTGCCGAAGACCCCCGGTCCCAAGGACGCCAAGATCATGGTCGTCTTCCAGGGCTACAACGGCATGATCGAGGCCAAGATGCAGGCCGACGTGACGCTGCCTGTGCGCGCGACGCCCGCTTACGTCGACGCACTGCGCGGCAGCAACGACGGAACGATCGCGCTGGCATCGGTGGACGGCAAGCCGTTCCGCGTGCTCAGCGTGGGCGGCCGTGCGCCGCAATTCGTCGGGTTCGATCCCGCGAAGGACGCGCCGAGCGCCCAGTACCAGGTGCAGTGGCGCGCCGCCGAGATGGTGAACGGCACCGAGCTCCCGCAGTGGTGGGTGGTCGAGACGGACCGCGCCGACTGCCCGTTGATCCCGCTCCGCGTGCGCCACGAGACCACGGGAAGCCGGTTCGACCCTGCCCGTCTGTCGCGTTTCTGGTTTCCGCCGGAGAACGTCCTGATCGCGGGTCGCGTCAAGGCCGGCACGCCCGTCACGCTGTCCACCACGATCGAGCACCTGAACCCCGCCGCCCAGGGCCGGGTGACCAATCCGGCATGGAGCGACGTCAAGGGCGTGCGCGTGCCGGGTGGGGAGGGCACCGCCAAGCTGGTCAGCGCCACCAAGCGCGGCGAGGAGTTCGTCGATCTGGTCATCGAGTTCACGCCCGCGCCGGGCACCTCCGGCGTGAAGTACGTCCCCATCGAGCTCGAGACCGCCACCGGCAAGGGGCCGATGTACGTCTCGGTGGTGGTCGAGCCCTGAGCCGCGCGTGGACTTCGACCCCGCCGTCGCCGACCTGAAGGACCCTGCGCAGGTCCGTGCGCTGCTCGAGGCAGCCGCGGCACAGTTGCTCGCCTGCCCGCACCGGCGCGGTTCGTGCGTGCACCTACCGGCACGCGGCCGCCTGCTGCTGACCGGTGACCTGCACGACAACCCGACGCATCTCGAGGCCGTGCGCCGCGCCGCGCGCCTGGAGCGCAGCCCGGACAACCACGTCGTCCTGCACGAGCTGATCCACGGTGACCGGCTGGTGGCGGGCGTCGACCTGAGCTACCGCATGCTCTGCCGTGCGGCGCAGCTGGTGCTGGCGTTCCCGGGGCAGGTGCACGTCATCCTGGCCAATCACGAACTGGCGCAGGCGTTCCGCCAGCCCGTCTCGAAGGGCGCGGGCGACAACCTGGAGCTCTTCGACGCCGGCCTGGACTGGGCCTTCGGCGACGCGGCCGAGGAGGTCGCCGCGGCGATCGTCACCTTCGTGCGCGCCATGCCCCTGGCGCTGCGCACGGCCAACGGCCTCCACCTGAGCCATTCGCTGCCCTCGCCGTACGAGATGGAGGGCTTCGACCTGGCGATCCTCGACCGCGCCCTGCAGGACGCCGACTACGAACACCGCACCGGCAGCGCCTGGCGGATGGTCTGGGGCCGCAACTGGACCCGCGATCAGCTGGCCGGGATCGCCGGTGCATGGGGCACGCGCCTTTTCGTGCTCGGCCACGCCCACGTCGAGACCGGCGCCGAGTCCCCGTTTCCGAACCTGCTGGTCCTGAACACCGACCACGAGCGCGGCCGCGTGGTGCCCGTCAGCCTGTCCGAGGATCTTCCGACCGCGGATGAGCTGGTGCTGCACTCGGTGCCGGTCGCGTCGCTGGGGGCCGTCGATGGGTGAGCGCGCCGCGGTGCTCGCGATCGAGTCCAGCCAGCGCGAGGCAAGCATCGCGCTGCGCCCGCGTGCGGGCGCGCCCATCGATGAGCGCCCGGTTGCCGCGCCGGACGATGCGCACGACCACCTGATGGCGGCCATCGCTTCGCTTTGCGCCGCCCACGGCGTGGAGCCGCGTGACCTGGCCGTGATCGCCGTCTCGACCGGCCCCGGCGGCTTCACCGGCCTGCGCGTGGGCTGTGCCACTGCCAAGGCGATCGCCGACGCCACGCGCGCCGCACTGGTGGCGGTGCCGTCCGCGGCCGTCGCGGCACGCACCGCCGTCATGCGCGGCGAGCTGGTCGACGGCGGGGCGATGGTCGTGCTTTCTTCGAAGGGCGATACCGCGTGGGTCGAGCCGATGCCGATCCGCGGTGGCTGGCCCGCGCCCGGCAGGGGCGGCGTGTGCACCGCCGCCGAGTTCCGGCCGGCCGGCGCGCCGGTGCTGGCCGACGCGGCGCTCCCCGCCGCATTCCATGCCGCCTGCGCGGTGGCCGGCTCGCGGGTGCTGGCGGCGGCGTGGTCCGCGGCGGCTTGCCTGGAGCTGGCAGCCCCGGAACGCGGCGTCGGCATCCCCACGGACCCGCTGCGCCTGGCGCCCACCTACGCCCGGCCCCCCGAAGCCGTCACCCTCTGGGAACAGCGCCACGGCGCCTGAGGCGCGTCCGCGTGCCCCGGATGTTCCGGCTGGGAGGGTCCGGGAGCCATGCGCACGGGCCGAACCGCCGATCCGCGGAGCCTTCCCCATGATCCCGCATGCCCGGGCACCCGATGACCCGTGTGCCATGGGAGTTCGTCGTACCAAGTCGTCCATCGGTCGTCCTGCCGCCACCCGTCCCGCCGACGCGCTCGCCGAGCGCTGCCGGCGCCTGGAGGATCTCCTCCGGCGCGCGCTGGCCGGGCGCCGCCGCGCCGCGATGGAGCGCGACCGCGCGATCGCCCGCATCCGCGCCGTCGGCGACGACTTCGTGAGCGCCTTCGAGGCGATCGACGCGCGCACCGAGGCGGCGATCGCAGCCGCCGAGCTTCGCGGGCTGCTGGGCCACGACCTGGACGTCGACTCGCTGCTCACGCTCTCCACCGAGCACCTGGTCGCGCGCTACCGCCCGGCCAACGTCGCCATCTGGCTCTGCGACAGCCGCAACAACCATTCGCTGGTCGCCTACGGCGCCAACGGCACGCCGCGCAGCCGCGCGGAGGCCACCATGGGAATCGTCGGCCGCGAGGCCTGCCCCGGGCTTCCCGTCGAGGGTGCCGCCTGGTCCGTCGACCGCGCCGAGGACCTGCTGCGCGACGCCCCGCCCGGCGGCGGCGCCCTGGTCGGCCAGCGCGCGCTGCTGGCGGCCATCGCCCGTCGCGGCGAACGCTTCGGCGCCGTGATGCTCTTCCAGCCCGCGGACCATCCGTGGCCGGTCAACGCGCAGGAGCAGCTCGCCTCGATCGCCGCAGTGATGGGCGAACAGGTCGAGCGCATCATGCGCATCGCCCATCACCGCCGCGGTGAATGGCCGCGCAGCCCCGAGGCGGACTGATCCCGGCTGTTCGCGTGCGTTTCAGCTGCCGGCGCCGTCGGCCTGCGCCTTCGCGCGTTCCGCCAGCAGCTCGTCCAGGCTGAGCGTCGCGTGCCGAAGGTGCGGGATCACGATCGACCCGCCGACCACCAGCGCGACGTTCATCGCGTCCTCGATCTCCGCGCGGCTGAATCCTGCGGCCACGCATTGCTCCAGGTGGTAGTCGATGCAGTCGTTGCAGCGCAGCACCATGCTGGCCACCAGGCCAAGCAGCTCCTTCGTGCGCCCGGGCAGCGGGCCGTCCTCGTACGCGGCCGTGTCCAGCCGGAAGAAGCGCTTGATGCCCAGGTGCTCGGTGTCCAGGACGCGTGCCTGGCCGACGGCGCGGTCCTCGCGGAACTGCTGGAACGGTCGATGCGGCATGGTGGTCCCTCGCTCCCGCAGGTCAGTGCGGGGCCTTGAGCGTCGCCAGGATGGTCACGCCGCCGGTCACGCGCTGGCCGACCACCACGTGCACCTCCACGTCCTTGGGCCGCGGCAGGATCAGCTCGGTGGTGCTGCCGAACTTGATCATCCCGTAGCGCTCGCCGCGCTTCGCGTGGCCGCCCGGTTTGACGGGGCACACGATGCGCCGCGCGATCGCGCCGGAGATCTGGCGCACGCCCAGCGTCTCGCCGCTGGCGGTGCGGATCACCATCGTGGTCGACTCGTTGACGCGCGCACTCTCCGCGCTGCGTGCGTCGAGGTACTTGCCCGGCACGTTCGTCGCCGACACCACCACGCCGTCGCAGGGGAAGCGGTTCAGGTGCACGTCCAGCACGCTCAGGAAGATGCGGATCACCTTGGCGGGCCCGCCGGTCGCAGGGTGCGACTCGACGTCGAACACGGCCGAGACCTTGCCGTCCGCGGGGCTCACCATGTCGTTGGGGTTCGTGCTGGCGGGATGGCGCCCCCACGGGTCCCGGAAGAACGCGACGCCGGCCGCCCACAGCACGGCGACCAGCGCGACGCCCCACCACAGGTGGAACCATGCCAACGCCGCGCCGATCGCGGCGGCGACCACCGTCATGGTCGCCCACTCCTTGAATCCGTATCGCGTCAGCGTCATGCGTGCGCGCGCTTCAGGCGGTGGCCTTGCCGATGCCGAAGCCGACGCCGCCGAAGAGGAGCACCGCGCCGGCGCCGCCGCCCAGCACGATCATCCAGTTCTCGGCGACCATGCGGCTGACATCGGACTGGCCGGCGATGACCGTCTCGGCCAGCATCCACGCCACGCCGCCCAGCAGGATGAGGCAGGCAAGCATCGCGCCGGCCGCAAAGCCGGAGAACTTCGGGTCGAACGCCTCGGCCAGGGTTGCTGCTCCGAACGTCGCGCCGGTGGTGCCGACGGTCACCGGGGCAGCTTCCTCGGTCGCGGCCGCTTCGCCGCCGCCGAAGATGTCGCCGGCATCGGCCGGGAGCGCCGCGGCGTCCTCGCCGCCCATGCTCTCCTCGATCATCTGCGCGCCGAAGAAGCTCTCGTCGCTGCTGATGTCCAGCAGGCCGCTGCCGCTGCCGACGGCCTCGAGCTGCGTGTTGCCCGCGGCCATCGAGTCGTCCGCGGACGCCCTGCGGGCGCCGCTGGCGCCGGGGGCGTCCATCATCATGCTGTCGGCGTTGCTGTCGCCCAGGCCCATCGCGGAACCGCCGATCCCCGACGCGCTGGCGGCTGGCGACGGGTTGGCGCGTGCGGCTGCTGCCGGGGCTGGGGCCGGTGCCGCGGGCTTCGCGGGGGCGCCGGCGCCACTGTCGGCCAAGCCGATCGAGAGGTCGTCGTCGCCGCCGAGGTCGATGCCGCTGGCGGACGCAGCCGGGATGGACGGCGCGATCGGGCCGTCATCCAGCTTCAGGTCGTCGGCCAGGCCGAGGCCCGGGCCGTCGTCCAGCTTCAGGTCGTCATCGCCCAGCTTCAGGTCGTCGCCGCCCAGCTGCAGGTCGTCGCCGCCCAGCTGCAGGTCGTCGCCGCCCAGCTGCAGGTCGTCGTCCAGCTTCAGATCGTCACCGCCCATGCTGCTGCCGCCCAGGCGAATGTCGCTGGCGCTGCTGCTGGCGTCGAAGTCGTCCAGGTTCAGCTCGCCGCCGTCGTCCTGCGGGGCGATCTGGTCGATCGCGGAGCGGCGGAAGAGGACCTGGTCCTTGTCGCGCAGCTCCTGGAGCTGGCCGGACTTGGCCATGGCAAGCACTTCCTCGGGAGACTTGCGGAGCTTCTGGGCGGCTTCCTCGAGCGTGTAGAAGAGCTTTGCCATGGGGGTCCTTGCGTGGTTCGTCGGCGGCTGCCAGGCGGCATCGACCGTGGACGGGATACGCTACCCGTGTTCCGGCCGCGTTCGCAAGCGCGTCGAACGCCCATGACCATCCGCACGGCCTCCAAGACGGGTTCCCTCGACGCGGGCTCCGGCCGGCCGGATCGCGCGGGCCACGCCGCGCCGCTGCCGCCGATTCCCGACCCGGCCGTGCTCGCGCAGCGCCTGGAGGCGTGGTTTTCAGGTGCCGCACGCGATCTTCCATGGCGGCGCCAGCGCTCCGGGTACGCCGCGCTGGTCAGCGAATTGATGCTCCAGCAGACCCAGGTGAGCAGGGTTATTGCCTCCTTTCAGGCTTTCATGGCCCGGTTCCCGACGCCCGCCGCCCTGGCCGGGGCCGACGAGGACGCCGTGCTGGCCGCATGGCAGGGGCTGGGGTACTACCGCCGCGCGCGCCTGCTGCACGCGGCGGCCAAGGCGGTGGTCGAGCGCCACGGCGGGCAGGTCCCGGCGGCGGCCGATGCGCTGCGCGAACTGCCCGGCATCGGCCGCTACACCGCGGGCGCGATCGCCAGCATCGTCCACGGTGAACGCGCGCCGATCGTCGACGGCAACGTGGCGCGCGTGCTGCTTCGGGTCCATGGGCGCGCGCTCGATCCGTCGGCACGCCCCGCCCAG
>JBIKJV010000395.1:0-3413 GCA_044360755.1 Phycisphaerales bacterium | reverse complement strand
CCCCCCACGCATCACGCTTCCGGCGATAGATTCCCTCGGGGGCTTTGCGCAATGTCACCAACCGCCGAAGAATCACCTCAGGGCTGACCTTCACCTTTTGGGCAAGGCGACGCAGTGCATCGTCATCCCCTTCAGCCGCACCCGTATACTGCTCAGCGGTTGCGAGAAAGGAATGAGAGGGCAACAGCGCGGCTGCAGCGAAAGCATTGGCGGCCACTTCGAGAGGTTGCTCCTCCGGCGAACGCAACCCGACCATCCGGCTGGTCTGATGCCCGCCCGCATGAAGCAGGATGTGCGCGAACTCGTGCAGCAACGAGAAGATGCGGCCGTGCGGCGCGTCCTTCGAATTCAGCAGAATCACCGGCAGCGGCTGATCCGGGATGCACGTCCCCCGCATCTCTTCCAATTCCACCCCGGAGCTTTGGAAAACCAGCACGCCCTTGGCTTCCATTGCCGAGCGCCAGGCATTCAGCGCTTCGTAGGCACTGGCCCACTCCGTCTGCCCGCGCCACGTCACGCCCAGCAACTCCCGAATGTCGTGCCCGGCTTCCTCCGCATCCATGCCGGGATGCAAGGCCGTGCGCATATGGTGCGGGGCTTCTCCGACCAGACGATGAAGTTCCATGGCCGCCTCACGCCGGAACACCGCCCACCGCAGCGTCGCAAGAAGCTCGGGGGACTCGCTGCCAGGTAGGATCCCCGCAAGTCGGCGAAACTCCCGATGCGCCGCAAATCCCTGCGGCGGATCCGCGAGGAAAAAGACCGCGATCGGCCGCCTGTAGGCTTCCCCAAGCTTTCGGAGCTGGGCAATACTCGGTGCAGCCTCATCTTCTTCGGACTCCCACGCTTTGACCACTTCCACCCCAAACTTGGTCCGCTCCGACGCCTGCTCCAGCGAAAGCCCCGCCGACTCCCTCGCCCACACAAGGAGTTTCGGCTTCACCAGAGATGGAATGCTGCGCGCCATGGATCCGAAGCATTACACCACGGAAAACGCGCCGTCTAGCGCCACCACACTCCTCTCCCAGCACTGCAAAGGTTCACGCCGGGCGCTGGATCTCCAAATCGTCAGGGACAGCACGCTCAGCTCATCAATGATCGGACGTAGCAATTGGTCGGCGACCAGATACCCGTCGCCATCCCGATTTTCGCCCAAATTCGGGGAGCTCCCGCCCAAGTTCGGGGAGCTGGGGACCGAATTTCGGGCAGCAGGGCCGAATACACCATCTGGCGTCCGGATCGCCTCGGCCGGGAGGTGATAAACAGCCCGGAGCGCCCCCGTGGATTCGAGCATTCCAGTCTGCGTCAGGTTCTGCAACGTCCCCGACAAATCCACCCGTCGCCGGACGGTTCGCCCGCCTCCCTGCCGAACTGACAAGGATTCCTTGTGAGTTGCCCCAAACTGCAATTCACCCCCGCTCCGCAATCAATTCCGCCGCCGTCTTGCCCGTCGCGGCAAAGTGCAGCTTGTTCTGGACGGTCTGGAAAAACACCTGCGTCTCCGGCTCCGTCGGCTCGCAGTCCGCCGCCAGCGCGAGAATCTCCCGCACCCGTAGATACACCCTCCGCTCGCTGGAGCGGATGTCCCGGATGCGCTCCAGCAATTCATCGAAGTAGTCAATGTGCCCCTTGCCCGGTGGATTCCTGAGCCGCTCATCGTCCATCGTGAAGCCCTTCACGATGTATTCCCGCAGCCGTTGCGTGGCCCAGATACGGAACTGCGTGCCCCGCCGCGATTTCACCCGGTAGCCCACCGAAATAATGACGTCCAGATTGTAGAACTCGACTTGGTAGGTCTTCCCGTCGGCGGCAGTTGTTGCAAATTCTGCAACAACTGAATCCCGGACCAGTTCCCCCTCCTCAAACACGTTTTTGATGTGCCGGGAAATGACCGACTTGTCCCGCTGGAACAAATCCACCATCTGATTGAGCGAAAGCCACACCGTCTCGCCGTCCAGCCGCACCTGCAGGCGCGTCCGGCCATCCTCCGTCAGGTAGAGGATCAAGTCTGAATCCGGTTCCGGTTTCTTCTTCATGGCGTCGTCTTGGTTCGGTTTGAACAATTCGATAGCGCCGAATAGTTGCCGGCGCCACCGGCAGACTCGAGCACCACCACGCTCAACTCCGCACTCGGACAAGAGTGAATGGCGAAAAGTGAAACAGGAAATGATCTCCATGATTTCACTCTTCCGATTTCACTCTTCACTCTTTTACCACCCAGCTCCCCGAACCATGCGAGGGCGGCGGCGGCGGTGGATGCGGCGAGGGTCATTCAGCTCGGTTGGAATGCTCCCGCGCAGCCCCAGTCAAAAACCGTGCGGGCCAGTTGGGATGATGGGTTTTTTAGGCAATCGGGAAGGGTCCGCCACCAATAATGCCCATGCCGGCGGAATCCCTCGGACCCGCGAAGGAGCAGCTTTGCGCTGTTCGACCGCGTGAGAATGCATCCGCAAGCCGCTGGCGAGATGCACGAATCCGCGCTAGCGCAGGCTACACCTGCTCCACTACAGGGAAGTCGGCCTTGCGCCACGTGGTTGACGACAGTTCCCCAAACATGGGGAAAATCTTGTTGGCGATTAGGTCCCGCCAAAATATCCTTCAAAACAAGACCCTTCTTGATGTCTATATGAAGACGTGCGTCGCCACAATTTGAGTCCGCAAGAGCCGTTAGGAAGTTCACAGAGCTTCCGTGAACAGGATCTTGGCCAAATTCATTTCTATAAAACTCATCTGGCAAGAGATTCTTGATCTTGCCAGTAATTCGTGGACACGAAAACAATCAATTAGTTTTGAGTTTGGTTGAGGGTACGTTCGAAGTCCAGCGGCGATTGGAAACCGAGGGATGAATGGAGGCGGCGGGTGTTGTAAAAGGCATCGATGTAGTCATGAATGAGGAGGCGGGCGTGCGCTCTGCCAGGCGGGATTGAGCGGAACGCTTCGGCTTTGAGGGAGGCCCAGAGCCGAACGGAGCGAGACAGCCAGCCGCGAGGCTGCCTGCGCAGCAGGTGAGCGCCGTAGGTCGGCGCGAAGCAACATTCCATGGTGGCGTTGTCGTAGCAGTTGGCGGCGCGGCTCATGCTCTGGGTCATGCGCAGCAGCGCCAGCGCTCTCCGGTAGTCTCCCGAGGTGTACTGCGAGCCGCGGTCACTGTGGGCGATGGTAGCAGAGAGGTCGGCTCCTGCACGGGTGAAGCGGGCGCGCTGCAGGGCCTCCGTGACCAGTTCGGTCCGCATGTGGTCGGCGGTGGCCCAGCCGAGGATTCGCCGTGTATGCAGGTCCATGACGGCGGCGAGATAGAGCCAGCCTTCATCTGTCTGGATGTACGTTATGTCGCTGACCCAGACCTGATCGGGCGCGGTGGTGACCGGGCGATCGAGGAGGTGATTGGGGTCGGGAGTTGCGGCAGGATCAGC
>JBIKJV010000434.1:0-32898 GCA_044360755.1 Phycisphaerales bacterium | reverse complement strand
AGGGTATATCTTATCAATTTTGTTACACCAATTATTAATAAAAGCAACTGTTGAAATTGGAGCTGCTTCATGATAGCTATTAACGACAACCTTATTTCCGTGATATAATTTTTTATTTTTACAAGAGAAGATAAAAACTATTTGTTCGTTTGAACCTTTCAATCTAATAAGACCGTTTGGTAAAGCGAATTCTTCCTTAAACAAATACAATCCATCAGAATCCTCTTCTTTTCCTGTAGCGTTATAAGGCATATTTTTAACATCTGACTTAGTGATATACATAAGCCTATTAACACTTTTTACATTAGGTGGAAGGGGTTGGGGATTTCCTTCATTATTAGGATTTCTATTCGTTCTATGAATCCAAGGTACTTGTACTTTTTCAGGCATAGTATCAACTTGTTCATTAATGATAGACTTTACAATTTGTCTGAGTTCGCTTAATTTGATTTTCATAAAGATTTTTTTATAAATATTCTCCAAAGAAAGTTTTAAAATTTCTAAAGAAAAATTTGGAAATGCCAAAAGAAAATAATACTTTTGTTCCCATTAAATCACTGTTAAAACATTTGACTTATGAAATCTGAGATTATTGAAAATCTTTCTAAAGAAATCAGAGTACGTTCTTCTAATGAAGTTGAGGCTGAAAAAGCTGTTTTTTTGTTAGAGCGCAGCATTATGGTATTTGATATGGACTCTAATAAGGATGCTTTGGTTGAGTATGTTAAACGCAATCTCGATGAACACAGAAAAGGTGTAACTTGGTATGCAGAACATTTTGTATTAGCTGGTGAATCATTTTTAAAATACGTTTCTCATGGCGAAAATATATAGGGCATATTATTACAGTGGCTGCAAAGATTGGAAAAAGCCTGAATGGGATCACCTGATGTACAGAGAATCTTTTCCAACTTTCAAGCAGGCAAAAAATGATGTCGATCGGATCCTGATGTATGAAGGGAGAAAAGATATTGTTTCTGAAGAAATCGATGAGAAGAATGGAACTTATGAAATTCGTTATATCTGTGATGATGCCAGAAAGTTTCAGCATTACAAGAAAATCGAGATCCGTTGTGAAGAGGGTGTTGCTCCAAAGGAACCTAAATCTTCTGAAGAAGTTGAAGTTAAAGTTGAAGTGAAAGTTGAGAAGCCAGAATCTAAACCTCAAAAGAAAACTGAAACTTCCAAAGGGAAAAAGAAGAATTGAAATATATAAAATAAAATGTCCTGTGGCGGAATTGGTAGACGCTTATTAAGTATAACGGGGTATGCCCTTTGAGGCGAGCGGTGCTTAATAGATTGGTTGCAAACAATACAGGTTCGAATCCTGTCAGGACTACAAAAACAAAACAAATGACATTGGAAGAAATAAAAAATAGAATGGAATACTTAGACGATATATTTTCAGATATTGGTATGTGTGGCTATACTGATGATGAAATTGAAGCTCAACAAGCAGAAATAGCTGAAGAATGGTTAAAGTTAAATGAAATGAAAAAGAATCTTGAAAGTCAAATTAAGTAATAATAACATGGAAAAAATAAAAAAATACTATCCATTTTGGTTAGGTTTATTAATATTTGTTTTATTAAATGGGGTTGATATTATAAGACAAAACCCTAATATGGGAATGCTTATTATGTACATAATAGGTTACTTTAAATTAACAAAATTAAATTAACAAAACAGTCCTGTGGCGGAATGGTAGACGCTAACAGATAGGGCAAGAGTACTGAGTTCTGTTGATGTGAAGTACAAACAATACAGGTTCGAATCCTGTCAGGACTACAAAAAAATAAATATGAAAAATAAGGTATTAACATTAATTTTCTTTTCATTAGGAGTTTTATGTTTTTATATTTTTGCATGTCAAATTGAATATGATAATTATTTCATTACAAGTTTATGGCTGCATATTTCTCAATTTTTCTTTTTTGGAGCCATATATTATTTTAATTTAACCTTTAAAGAAAAGATATGAAAAGTAATAAGAAATCCTATAATAAGGAAGAAATTATGAAAAGATTTAGAGAGTTAAAAGCAACAGGCAAACCATTTACATTAGGTGATACTCTTAGAGATGAAGATGGAAATCTTCCTGAAATACAAAGAAGCAAATCTTTATCAACTGTGTTAGAAGATGTAGATGTTGTTTCATTTTTACAACCATATCATGATGAGGCAAAACAATTGAGTTTTGTTAGTGAGATTATAACTGTGAAAACCAGCATAGGAGCCTTTACTGGATTTTTCGTAAAGGGTGAAAATATAATCTTCTATCACCCTGATAGTTTAACTGTTTTGATTGAGAAGAACGGAAATGACATCAGTGAGATTTCAGTTGATGAAGTAGAGGAACTTTTCAATTAATTTTATTTTTAACTTTTTAAATTTTTAACTTATGAAAACGTATAGCTTAAAGTTTTCTGTCACAGAAACACACACTCTTGAACTTAAAAAAAAACCTACAAAAAAACAACTCGATACACTTAGAAAGATGAGTACTGGAGAAATGTTAGCAGATAGTGTACGTGCTGAATTATCTGATCTGATATATTTAGAACTTGAGCATAGTGTAGAAGATGTTACCCCTGAAAAATATCATTGGTTTGAACTTTGTGAAGGTGATGAAAAAACTTTAACTTATAAAGGATAAAACAAATGTCCTGTGGCGGAATGGTAGACGCACTAATATAGAAAGGATGGTTTGAGACTCTCCCGACCTCACCATAGGTTGTAGCATATGGGATTAATGCAAATGTTAGATTTGAGTACGTAATCAAATACAGGTTCGAATCCTGTCAGGACTACAAATGTGTTGTTCCCTTGAGAAAGGAAGTAGTAATTATAGATGCTGACCTCTTGAATGGAGAGTTAAGTACAAGGGCGATGTTCATCTATAATTAATGACTCTACAACACAGAGGACTTCTCATCCTCATTTTTATTTCTTCAGAAAATTATTTTAAAATTTCTTTTGAAAAAATTTGGAATTCTGAAGAAGGTTTACTACTTTTGTTACTACAAATCATTAATATTATTTAACTTTTAAAAACAACAATTATGGAAACCACAAATCTCGGTAATCAATTTGATACACTTCTTGGTGATATCAGCAAAGAAACACGTTCAGACATGATCCAGATCGACATCAGAAACATTGATGTCAACTGGGAAGAAAATGTTCGTCAGATTTATAACAACATTGAAGCATTATCAGAATCCATCAAGGAGCATGGATTGAAAGAGCCTCTGAAGTTGTCTCGCATCAAAGGGACCGACAGGTATCTTTTGGTGGATGGTCACAGAAGATACAAAGCAATCATGTTTCTTTTGGAGCAGGGGGTTCCAGTTTCCAGGGTGAAAGCTATTCTTGTGAACAATTCCCCAGAAGTTCGTCTTTCAGAGATGATCATCACAGGAGTTCAAAAGCAACCTTTGCATCCTGTGGAACAAGCTGAAGCTTTCTTAAGACTGCAGAAATATGGATGGGATGTTAAGAAGATTGCATCTATGCTTTCTGAAGATGGCAAAAACAGGATGAACCTTGTATACCGCTACTTGAAACTTGCCAATGCTCCTGAAGCTATCAAACAGAGATGTTTGAAGGGTGAGATTTCCCATGATACAGTTATCAAAATCATTGAGGATACTGGAGCCGATTATGAAAAGGTTGTGGAGACAGTTGAAGATGCTGTTGCTGCCAACACTATTGTCACAGAGACTGGTGAGAAGGTTGTGAAGAAAGTTAAAACTCGTCAAGTGGAAGCAATTGTAAAACCAAAGAAAGCTGGTTTTATGGAGAAGATCCGTTTGGCTTCTGATGAACTCTTCAACGAAGGAGAAGAAAACGACCTCCTGGAGGAATTCATCAAACTGGATAACACTGAAGCTTCTACAGAAGATATCAAAGCGTTCTTTAGAAATATTACTAGGAAATCCTAATTGTTGTTACCTGAGCCCTCTTAGGAGGGTTCTTTTTAAATTGTATTTCTATGGAACGCAAAATAAAATACTTTGGAATACTTGTGGTATTTCTATTGGCACTTCAGATTCCACTTTTTTATAAAATCTCTAAGCTCCAATTAGGATTCTGGATCGATTTGATAAGTTATCTATCATTAGCTTGTCATATGGCGATTTTTGCAATGGTTGCTATCGAGATAATAAAAAAAGAATTGGAACTTTAAAAAATAATTTAAAACAAATCCTTTTATTTTCATTTGAAAGTATATATATTTGTGGAATAAAAATATTATAATATGAACCCTCCAAAGAAAAATTTACCAGATTCTTTTGAAGATTATTCTGAAGATGATCTAGATTTATTCCTACTATCTTTTATAGATGAGGATTATGAATTCAAAAACAGTAATGATCCAGATATCTGGGATGGATTCAGTTACCCTGAAGAAGAACACTTTCTTCCTATGGAACCTTCAAACATTCAAGATAACACAATACAGGTCAACCAAAGACCACTTTAAACCACATTTATTTTTTAATACTTTCAAATGAAAATTGCAGTTTTTGTTTTAGCACTCTGTCTTTTCTTGGGAAGCTGCACAACTTGCAAAGAAAAATGTTGTACCGAAAAGGGCACACAGGATTCTGCCAAAGTTGCTGTAGATACAGTTGTCGTTGACACTGTTTCCAAAGACTCAGCTAAGTAATTTTAAGTTAAGCTTAACTCTGGCTTCTGAAGAAATTTCAGAAGCCTTTTTTTTATTCTAAATTAATTTCCAACTTAATTAATTTTATTTGGCTTTCTTAAGAAACCACAAAACTTTCTTTGGGTTATTTTCCCTACAACATATATTAAAAGTGTATGTGTTCTATATTATTCAATATAATATTCTTCTTTAGTTAATACTTTTGAGATTCTTTATATCTATATTATGAAACTCAAAAGTATTGATCTAAACAGTCTAAAACGAAGTAGTGATGGGGCTTACAGCCTATTCTATGCTTTTTATATTAATTTTTAGCCTTTTTTACAAAAAAAACAGGTGGACAACTTATGTTATTCACCTGTTTGCGGTCGAGCCATTTATTTTAGATTTAAGACACTTTTATTTCTTAGGCTTGGTCTTAGTCCCACTTGGCTTAGTTTCTTCCTCCTGTCCAGCTTCAGGTTCATTCTGGAGGGATGTAGATTTGTCCAAATAATTAAAAATTTGTTTTCTTTTGGATTTGATAAAGCTTGTCAGGATGGAATCAGATTTTCCATTGATGGCTGAGAGGTTCTCAAGGATAGATATGATATATTCAGTCATAATATAGATGACCAGGATATTGTGTAGGGTATAGAAGAAGTACTCGCTAATTTCCGAAAGAACATCTGGGTGGTCAACATAAGAAAGATAGAAGCTATTGGTAACGAGTAATAGTCCAAGCCAAACAAAAATTTTAAGTCCGAATCTGCTAAACTTTCTGCTGACGATTGGAATTCCTTTTACTACACTGGCACAAAGTCCAGTTACTAGTTCCAGAATTGCTGCTATAATAAATCCAACGATAGCCATTGAAGATAGTCCAAGCCAAACTTCCAACGTAGCAAAGATGGAAAAGCTAAGGATCGAGAATGGAAGTGTGAATAGAAGTAGCTTTGGGTGGACAAGAGAGGTAACGAAGTCCGAAAGGTTTGCAAAGCCAAATTGGTGGACGAACAGATCGAGTTGGGATTCAATAATGGAGATGACTGATTTCATATTTTTATAAATAAATATTCAATAAACATGATAGCAGTCAAGAATTTATGGGCTGTCCGAAAGAAAAAAAGGGTAATATCCTGAAGACATTACCCTTGCTTGGTTTAAGGTGGACAACTTAGAATAGATCAGCGTTTGAATATGAAAGTTCCAAGTCTTCTTTAGAAGGTTCAACAATCACAAAAGTGTCCAAGATCTTTTCAGAGATTTTTTTGATGAATGCTTCAACGGTTGTGAAGTAAATCTTTGCCCCATTATGATTAGAGCATTCAATCAGAATTCCATTGTCTTTGTACAGGATTACGAATGAGCTTATCTCCCTGTCCAAGTAAAGAAGTTCTCCTCCATTAGTCCCTTGAACTTTGTGGAACAAGTTGTTTTTTAAATTTTCAGGTGTGTCCAGAAATACATGTAATGGGGTACCTTTAGGATTTCTGTAACCTCTTTGGTGTATATAGTATAAGAAGTCAATAACTTCACAATACGATTGATAGATTACTTCCTTCTTATAATTTTCCAAAGAAAGTTTATAATTTCTTTCGATGGTTTTTTGTTCCTCAAGAGATTCAAAATAATTTTGATAATTCATGTTAATTAAGTTTTAAGATTAATGATTACATCCTGCAGCGGACATGATCATAAATAATGTTATAAAAAGTACCAATTGAAACCATCTTACTTTTTTTGCGAACATTGTCTCAAATCCATAGCAAATTGAAAATCCGAAGCAGAATAATGCTACAAGTTCTCTAAATATAGGTTGGTCGCTGAATGTATAATAAATATCGAAAGCCCAAACGAGACTGATTGCCCACCAAAGGATTGCGGTTATAACTTTGAATACAAACATAGCTTTAAATTTTAATAGTGAAATGATAGTAAAAATACAAAAGAAATTTCAAACTTCCAAATGAAATTCGAAATATATTTTTCGTTCATATTGAATTTTTTTATAGAGTGTCCTAATCTATTTCAAGTACTGAAAAATGAGAAGCGTTTCTACAGTATTCAATTATTTGTTGTATAGCATCTGTTTTATCTGAAGCAGTTATTTGTGTTACATGTTCAAACCAATTGCCATCAACGTATTTAACCAAGTAACGTTTTAATTTTTCTACATTAGTGTCCATATTCGAATTATATTTTAAAATGTCCAATGTTAAATGTAAGCTTCCTTTTGTACAAGCTCAACAGTGAAGTTGTGTTGAGGAAATTTATTCTTCAGAGTGTCCAAGCTCTTGCAGGCATCTTTTTCTGTCCTGAAGGCTTTTGCATTCCATCTGCTGTATTGGAATCCTCTTGAAGTATTTTTGACGAACAGTCCAAAAGGTGTGTTTATTTGAAAGTACTGGTCAACCTTAATCTTTTGCTTTGGAGTCTTAGTTTTTTTAGTCTTTTCAACAACTCTGTCCATTCCGTAGGCATAAATATACAAGTAAATATTATGCCCTTTGTAGTAAGCTTCATATTCTTCAATGGTGGCAACAGCCTGTTCAGTTGAAGTGAAATTGACAGTAGGTTTAACTTCAAGTCCAGCCTTAGTAATCTTTTCTTTATCATATTCGCTAACTCTAATTGCTAAAGAACAACCTAATTCTGCCAGTTCTTCAATGGTTTTGGCATTGTTAATTCCACTTACAAAGAAGTTTTTGAACATTCCAAAGGAGGTCTTAGTTGTATGTCTGGCACCAACAGCTATACCTGTATGATAGCCGAATCTTTTTTCGTCATAAGCCCAAGTTCCATCATATTGCTTTACATCTTCATTGCAGCGTTCAATGGTGTCCTGCTTGAATCGTTCAATCTCTTGAAGCAAAGTTTCCTTGGAAGTTATAATGGTTCTATTGAACATACGAGAATTGCTCCAATCTCTTGCACGTTTTCTGTCAGTTTCATAGACGTTATTATCGCCTTGAAGTATAAACGGAATTACTCTTGCCTCGTCAATCTTAATGAATTGCTTTGCATAAAGAATAGTGTAGCTCATGATAGTAAGTTTTAAATAGTGAAATGAAATGTTATAAAACTAATGTCCTACAAAAGTAGTGAAAAGAATTCTAATTTCCAAAGAAAATTTAAAATTTCTTTTGAAAAAAATTATACTGCCAAAACTATATCCAATTTTTATGAACGAAATTTTTGCAATAGACGAAAAAAACCAAGTTTCTTATGCAGACTGAATCAGCTCTGTTGACAGCTTGTTCAAGGTTATTATCAATAACAGCTCGAACAAAGCTTCCACCTGACAGAACGTTATCTCTTGTCATCATAACACTTGCAGCGATGTTGCAAACATGGTCTTTGTCTTCTCCAATTGGCGCAGGCATGCCATTATAAAATTGTCCGAAAGCTTTTTCTGCTAATTCATAATATTTTTCCATAATAAAGTTATTTTTGCACAATAAATCGATCAAATTTAGAACTTAGTTTTGAATTTATCATTCAACTGGTCGAAAAGGTCATTGATTTTATCAACTTCTTTTTGGTAGTAATCTTTCAACTCTTGGTGTTCAGCTTTGTCCATCTCATAGATATAAGTGTTCCTTAGAGTCAAAGTATTTGCCGTTAGGAGAACGAATTGTTCTTCGTTCAATTTGAATTTTGCCATAAGTTTAAAGTTTTAATAGTGTTATTAATTATTCTTAGATTCCAACCATTTTGAATATTCAAAATCTATGATGTCTTGCTTAACCTCATACTCTTCACCATTATAATGGTACAATTCATCTTCCTCAGACCATTCAATCAAGTCCAAAAATTCTTGTTCCACATAAGTTACGTTATATGTCCCATCTGCATAAACCTTTGCTGTTCCGTATACCTCACAGCTATCCTCATCAAACTCTGTTTCGGCATCCAAACCATATTCTTTACAGAGTATAGCCAAATCTTCAAGGTTGGGTGTCCACTTAGTCATATACCTTATTGAAAATTCTGTCCCATCAGCTATTTCATTTGGTTCATCTTTAACGATAAAAAAGAAGTAACCCTTTTTTACATTCTCGCTGTGTATGGCTTGACCTTCATTGTATCTTTCTTCTGTGTAAGCAGCTTTGTTAATAGCATTGGTCAAAGCTTCGATTTTGTCCGAACTTCCTTTGAAAGAAGTAAAGTTGTTGCACCAATTCGGCATAAGTTTAAAGTTTTAATAGTGAATAAGTAATTTAAAATTGTCCAACAAAAATACAAAAGAAAGTTGGTATTTCCAAGAGAAGCATCAACTTTCTTTTGTGTAAACCCAAAATTTTTATTTTGAAATAATTTTATTTGTTTCTTTCGATTTCGGCATCGTACAATACTTGCCATCTCAAAGGAATGCTTTTAATACAGACAAATTCTTCATCTTCCTCAAGTTGCATCCCATTATTCATTAACTCAATCAGCGAGGTATAATGATAGACAATGTCCAAACTCTCCTTCGGACAATTATTCTTTGTGTCCCAAGCGACATAATCTTCTTTGAGAATGTTTGGCAGTTCTATTGGGGGAAACATATTATGCCAATTCTCTTTTACACAATAATCACTGTTCATATCCAACAAAAGTCCAATGTCATTAGTTGCATAATGCACTTTATTATATTCATCCATATTCAAGTGAATCGAAATTCCCGAAAGTGTTTCGGCAGAACTATTGTGAATGATAGTGCATAATTCACTCAACACTTTCTTTGCACAATCCATTCTGTTTTGGATTTCAAGCAATTTGATTTCAAGAAGCATCATCTGTGCTAATACTTCTTTAGAGTGTACATCTTTGTTTGCATTTGGATTGGCAATCAATTGTCTGAGTTCTTTGAATTCGTTTAGCATAATCTTTAAGTTTTAATAGTGAATAAGTGATTTAAAATTGTCCAACAAAAATACAAAAGAAAGTTGACATTTCCAAGAGAAGTATCAACTTTCTTTTGAAATAATATTATTTTTTTTCTGTTCCGTATTCTTCAATATAATACGCTACATCATTCCAGTTTATGCCATATGATGCATCGTGATGCTTAATCATATCCTCCAAAGCCTCTTGCGCTGCTTCTTTGTCTATAGTGTATGTTGGATGGTCATATAGCGTAAAGTCTTGAACTGACCATTTGATGGATTCTTTTTTGTACTGCTGAAATTCCGCCAGTAATTGCTCATACATTTCTTTGTAATTTTCCATAACAATTATAGTTTAAAGTGATTTAATAAAGTGAAAAATCTATTCCCAATCCAATTCAAGTAGTGAGATTTTACCCTCTAATATGCCTTGCATTGTTTGTTTGTCTACAATAGCATTTACCCAGCCACCGCAGGTTTCTGTGATGTCAAATTTGTCTTCTGACATTCTGTAAACATCACGAGTAATCAACCCGAACTTCCAATCCATAGAATGACCAATAGGTAAGTTCATAATTTTTTCCATAGCTGTCATAATAGTATAAATTTTAATTGTGAATTAATTGTAGTACAAAAATAGAAAATACTTTTCACATTTCATAATTTATTTTGAAATTTCTTTTGAAATAATTACTTTTTCAATAAATTTTCCGTGTACGAAAATATCCCCCAATCCAACTTCATCTGTTGGCAATACGGTTGCCAAGCAATATTCTAAGATTTCTTGTCTGTGTTCTCTTGCAATATCATCCTGCTCACCTTTCAAGCGATAAACAAACTCTCTTGGTTCATCTGCATCATTTTCAAATGCGTGAATAAGTTTTGTGTTGACATCATAAAAGATATCAAAGGTGTTGTCATTGGTAGTGTTGTCAGCCAATTCAATTTGCTCTAAAAATAATTCTAACATAGCTGTAAGTGTTTAATTAGTGAATTAAAGATAGTGTAAAATTACAAAAGAAATCTTGAACTTCCAAATAAAATTCAAGATTTCTTTTGTGTAAACCCAAAATTTTAAAATACTTTGGCGTATCTATTTAATTTAAACAATGAGATAATATCCCTTAGAACATCATCATAATTCTCAAGAGGAATTTTTATACTAAATTGAACGTAACCATGCCCACTTTTCTCATTTAAGAAATTATTATCTGCTGTAGCTGAATCTATATATTTCTCATATAAATCTCCTAACAGCCTTCCAAAAAGTTGCGACTCACCTCTATAACCCAATACATTCATATTGAATATGACACCATCTTTTTTAGCAATAAAGTATGGGCAATTGAATCTTTGACTCATTGTTCCAACATAAATTTGTGAAGAATCAATAGAATCACTGATTTGCAAATTTATTTGAAATACTTTCGAAAGGTCACTTGCCAATTTTCTTGCGAAATCTTTGTTTGCTTTAATGTTATCAATTTCAGTTCTTTCAGAAATTGACATTGCTTGAAGAAATAAGTTTTCCATAATAGTATAAAATTTAATAGTGAAATAAAGATAGTGTAAAATTACAAAAGAAATCTTGAACTTCCAAATAAAATTCAAGATTTCTTTTGTGTAAACCCAAAATTTTTATTTTGAAATAATTTAAAAGTTACATTTCACGAACCCATTCATCAGCATAATCATTTGAGATTCCGAATTTTTTACAGAGAATATCCACAATTATATCTTGTGTAATAAACTCGTCTTCGTCATCAGTATCCATACAATTTCTTACAATGCCCTCTTCTACAAGAGATTCAACAATTTGAATAGCCAAATCTCTCACATCATCTAAATCTTTCGGGAAGTTAATCGTTTCCATAATAATAAAGAATTTAATAAGTGAATTAAAGATAGTGTAAAATTACAAAAGAAATCTAGAACTTCCAAATAAAATCCAAGATTTCTTTTGTGTAAACCCAAAATTTTTATTTTGAAATAATTTTATTCTGCTATTAACAAGCGATGTTCAATACTATGAACATAAACCTTGTACAAACCCTGAAGCTAGACCTACAATATAAGCACCATAATTTATAATGCCAAAAGCAGCAGCAGTAAATAAAATAATACTAAAAAAAGTAACTGAAATTACAGCAACAATAATCGCTGAAATAATGAATTGTGTGTTCATAATCTTATAAATTTTAATGATGAATAATTTAATGTCTTTAGTAACCATTGTTAGCCTAATGACAATACAAAGATGCAAAAGAAAGTTCAGATTATCGAATAAAATTTCAACTTTCTTTCGTATACTTTATTTTTTTTTTCAAAATTAATGTTTTTGTTTCTATTGAGATATTTATAATAAACAATTACAAAAAAAAAAGAAATATGAAAACTACAAAGAGAGAATTAAGACAACTTATCAAACAAATCATTCAAGAACAATCAGTGAGCCAAAGCTATCAAAAAGGTGTTGGAACTGGTACAGCTCAAGGACAGGCTACTAAACAAGCAATTACAGGGCAAATTAACGAGCTTTCCCGAATCGGTAAAGAATATCTAATTAAGTTTGCAGGATTAGCATGGAAAGTTGTTACTGTATCTATAGGTGGAGCTTTGGTAACATATTGGGTAATTAGAGATGTTGCTTATAAGATTAATAATACCGTTCATACTGAACTTATAAAGTTTTTTAAAGCTTCTTACAATATGACTGTAGATGCAGCTCAAGCAGTTATGGCTGGAACTATTAACGCTTTTAAAGCAGCTCAAATATACACTATGGAACAATATCAAAATGCTAAAGATCAAACCGCAGCAGTTTGTAAATTTGTTATTGATCTTGGTTCAAGATTAGGTAAGGCAACGTATGCGCAAATTTTAGCAGGAATTTCTACTATTTCAGCTATCAGTGCTTATGTAAGCGCATGGTTAGGTCAGCAATGGACCACTGTTCAAAACACCGTAAAAATGACCTGGGATGAGGCAAAAAAACAAGGTCAGAATCTTTATAATTACCTAAAAAGCGGTGCTAAATCAGCAGCAAATTACGGTGCTAATCTTGTAGGTCAAGCTTCAGGATTTGTACAAGGTTTAATGGAAATCTTTGAAAGATATCTTAGTTTCACAAGTAATACTGTTTCAGGCGTTCTTAGAGAAGCAAGAGACATTAACTTTACAATCCTCTAAAGAAATATTATTTTAATACAAAAGGTTCTGTTGAAAAACAGAACCTTTTTTTTTCAAAATTAATGTGTTTGTTTCTATTGAGATATTTATAATAAACAATTACAAAAAAAAGAAATATGAAAACTACAAAGAGAGAATTAAGACAAATTATCAGACAACTTGTCAATGAACAAATGCAGCAACCTCAACAACAAACTAAAGCTAAAGAAACAGAGGTTAAGATTATAGGTACTACATTAAAAATTATAACTATGGCAGCACCTCAATACAAAGCTGCAGTGTCAGCAACTTATTGGATAATAGGAAAAGATAAAATGTATGAAATTGATACAAAATTTTCCAATGATGTTTTAAAACTTCTGACTTCGCTCAATGCCGCCATCCTTCAACCTGCGCAGAAGGTTACAATAGGTGCGATGCGAGAAATTAATTTTTCATTGGAAAACTTTGTACGAAACTATGGACCTACTCGTAAAAATAAAAGAGAATTCGGTATGTATATTGCTGGGCTTGTTAAGTCTGCAGGCGTAAAAGCTTATGCTACGTTTTTAGCAGGTGCTGCAGCAGTTCCTGAAATCGCAAATAATTTAGGTAATTGGTTAGGTCAAGAATGGGCTTCTATTGAAAAAAGTGTAGGCATCGGATGGGAGCAAGCAAAAAAATATGGTACTAATGTTTTGAATTCAGTTAAAAGCGGTGCTAAAGCAGCATACGATTATGGTTCTAATAAGGTAGGAAAAGCTTCAGAATTTGTACAAGGGCTTTTTGAAGTTTTTGAAAGATTTAATAGTTTCGAAAGTAATACTACTTCAGGAATTCTTAAAGAAGCAAGATATATTAGCTCTTCAATTCTTTAGATAATACAAAAGGTTCTGTTTTTCAACAGAACCTTTTTTTATTTTAGATTCTTCCTCTGAAGTATTTAAGTTCCTCGTGATAGTTTATTTTCTTTCTAACGAAGTTTAAAATACTTTCCTGTGTAAGTTGCCCACTTGCATCACAAAGTGGATAATTTTGCGTTCTGATGATTTCAGAAGCTGGATATGGGTTGCCTGGATGATTTATGAATGCTGGCAGGAATGTTGACATTTCCAACCTGATAAAACTATTAAGCTTGACACCAGAAAACTTTTCATTTGCTTCCCAGATTGTTACAGCTGCTTTGGCTTGTTCGACATAATTCATTTGAAGCAATTCTTCTTTAGAAACATTTAAAAGTTGTCTTGCGTGGTACCCGAACATTATAAGTCCTGCAAAGCCACCACCATCAGCTTTTGGATCCAAACGAGATTCCCCCCACATTATAAGCAAACAAAATTTCCAATCCAATTCTCTGGCATCACCAAAAGATTTTAATACTTTGACAAACTCTTCCCTTTGATCATCTGGAACCTTGCAAAGTAATTCTTTGACATCTGAGTGTTCAATTTCAACAGGAAGTGGTATCTTCATTGAATAAGTATGATTTTTTGGCGCAGTAGCGATCAATGTGATACATAAAAAAATAAAAGTAAAAAATGTTTTCATAATAAAATTGTTTTAAATAAAAAACCCTTGGGCTCACTATCTCCCAAGGGCAATTCACTATTAAACTATAAGAACTTTTTCTTTGGGAACTTATGAGTTATTCCCAGGAGCGTTTTTGTTTTCGATTGTATTTTTTAGCGTTCTTATGGACTTTGTTAATCGCATAAAACCCATGCGGATGCTTCTCCAGATAGACTTCTCTTGCACCAGAACCGCAAGCTTTCTCAAGAATTTTATTTGATTTTTTCATAAGTGGCTGTTTATCATATTATAAATAGTATCCAACTATATAAAAAGTGTATCACCAACTTTGGTGCCAGAAAATAATCTGGCTTCAGAAACTATAAATTTTCTAAATTGGGTGCTTTGCATATAGTTAAATCTGATGTCATCTTTTATTTTTGTGAGGGGTCTTCTTGTGTCCTCTTTAGTAGATTCAGATATTTGTTCTTTGGATTCAAGGAACCCGAACAAGTACAACTTGTCATCCTTCTTTTGTAGTCCAACCCCGATATTTTCGTAAGGGTCCTTCCAATTGGAGTCCTCAGAAACTTTCTTAGGAAACATAATCTTCTGAAGAATTTCTTGTCTAGCTTCTTCATAAACCTGCTCTTCAAAAGAAAGGTTTGAAAGTGTATCGATGTCATGTCCAATGCATTCATAGACATTCTTCTTGATATCTATAAGGTATTGTGCTGATTCTCCTTTGGAGTTTGTGTATTCCATACAGATGTATTTTACATCTTCGGTCAACTCACTCCAGCGATTTGAAACTTCTGTTACTTGCATAATAAATATTTTAATTGCAAATGTACAACTTTATTTTTTAAAAAAGAAGGGTTCAAAGGAAAAAATTTTAATTTTCTTAAGAACCCTTTAAATACTCAAAATTATAACTAAAACTGAAATTACAAACTAAAGTACAAAACAAGGTACTGAAACTATATGTCCAGCTTCATTTCTTACAACAGCTGGATGTCCAGTTGCAGGTGCAAGACAATCAGTTCTCCCTTGAAGCTTTGCAGCTGTCAGAACCACTGCTGAAACTATAAAGAAAGTTCCCTCTGCTGGATCGGGCAGGTCTTGAACTGTCCCAAACACTTGGGAACAAATTCCGTTTTCTATTTCAGAGAATGTCGCAGATACTCTTGCAACAGTCCCAGATTTTACAAATACTGTCCCATCGTTGAAAACAATATCGTGTGGGGTGCAATTGATGAATGTAGCAGTCATAGTAGTAAAGATTTAAATTGTTAATAAATTTTTTCAATGCTGCTTTGCCTGCAATGGGTTTAGTGTGAAAAAAAAGGGGGCAAATATCCAAAGGGAAATCGCCCCCCACTTCACTAATTAAAACACTATATGGATGAAACTAAATTACTTTTTAATACCTCTTGAATTTTTTCAACAACCACCTTAGAATTTCCTCCAACATTCCAATGGGTTATTTTTGTTTTGGGAGTACCCTCTCTACCAAGATAATTTTTGCCGTTCTTCCAATTATAGATGGTGGCAACAGTACCATCTTCGAATAGAATTTCCCATTCAGCATCGGTCTTGTATCCATCGCTTGATGTAGGTTTTCCGAAAATCTTTTTGAGTACGCTGTACTCCGCATCAATGTAACCTTGAAAATGAGTTCCAATGACATCAATGTTTGACTGATTGTGTGTTACGAATTTCATAAGAAAATAGAATTTAATAGTGAGTGAATTAAACGACCTTACAAAGGTACAATTTACATTTGGCATTTCAAAATTTTTCTTTAGAAAAAAACAAGGGTTTCAAAACTTTTTTTGCTTTCTAATGAAACCCTTGTATATTTTACCAAGAAGAATGGTATTCAAAAGAAACTTCATAGTCATTTTCAAAGACACCTTCCAATGCTTCATTCAGCATCTGTATTGTTTCTTCACAACATTCGTAATAGTACGTTCCATACTCCGTATCACCGAAGAAAAATCCTTCTTCTGTGGGCAAATTTGCCTCACTGAAAGCATTATCTTTCTTCTCTAATACTTCTTCACAAAGGGCAACAAGTTCTTTCAGTTGGGTAATGGTTACTTCGTAATCTCTACAATCATCTTCGCCATCTTGAACATTCTCTACAAACCATCTGTGAATATGGTTTGCTTTTCTCCAATAGGCAGCACGTTCACTAATTTCCGAAATCTTTTTCGGGTTAATTTTAATGACATTGCCATTAACTTTGATTTCAACAGAAGCTTCAACATTACGGTGGTCATAAATAGCACCAATGTAAATCTTCTTTGTCAGATACATATCGAGTCCCATAATAATAAAGTTTTAAAATAGTGAATAAAATAATTATGATGTAAAATTACAAAAGAAAGTTGGTATTTCCAAAAGTTTTTCCAACTTTCTTTTGTGAAAATTAAAAATAATTTCAACTTAGTTTAGACTCGTCAAAAGGAGCTAACACTATTTCAGCATACACCTTTTGCATTTTACCATTAAGGTAATATTCAGCCCATATATCACCACTTTCCTCTCCTTCTCCACTCAACTTGAAGAGTGTGTTTGGATGTTTCAAAGAGTACACACGCATATCGGTTTCGTGTTCATACCATTTGATTGAATCGCTAAAGCAATCAGCATATTCCGATAACTCGCTGATTTCTTTTTCGTAATCAGTAACACCATCGTTACCCTTTACAATTTCTAATTGATGCAATGTGTAGTAACCCATAATCTTTAAAGTTTTAAAATAGTGAATAAAATAATTATGATGTAAAATTACAAAAGAAAGTTGACATTTCCAAATGAAATCCAAGATTTCTTTTGAAATAATTAAAAATAATTTCAACTTAGTTTAGTGAAGAGATTAAAGTTCAATTTTGACAGGTTTATAACCATAGTTCATTACTATCAAGCCAATTTCATAGTCAGCTTCCTTTTCAGTCAAAGGAACTCTGTTCAACTTGATGTTCTTATAGAACAAATTAAATGTTTTCATATTGTATTTATTCTTATGAGTTCTGTTTTAATAATAGAAGCAAGGTTATTAAGTTGCAAGACAACGTCTAAAGGGTAATATTTATAAACGGCTTCACAAGCTAAGGCTTCAAAAACATCGCCACTATAAATTTTTTCTTCTAAGTCACAATCTGTATCGACATACATTTCTCTTCCCTCTAAGAGTTTAATAACTTCTTCCAACAATACATCTTTTGGAATTTCTGTTATTGAAATAACTGAAAAGCTTTCATTGGTAAACATAATAGCATAATTTAATTAGTGAAATGATTTAATGACCTTACAAAATTACAAAAGAAATCTCGAACTTCCAAATGAAATCCAAGATTTCTTTTGAAATAATTTAATTTTCTATTACCAAGCAATGACCATCAAAATTTTCAATTTCATTTTTTGTGGGTTCGATGCATTCATAATACCATACATTTCCAAATCCAACATCAACCAATACTGAATGTTCGTTGACATAGAACTTTAAAACTTTTGAAACTCTTATAGTTCCATCAATATTGTGCTTAACCAATCCACCAATTTGCAACCAACTAAACTCACTACATAATCTTTGTAAATGGGTTTTAACCCAATGTACACTTCGTTTATATGCTGTAACACTTACAGAATTTTCATACTGTATTATTAAATTGTCATAAAGACTATCATTTATTTTCGTAAACATAATAGTATAATTTAAGTAGTGAATAATTTAATGTAATGTAAAGATACAAAAGAAATCTCGAACTTCCAAATGAAATCCAAGATTTCTTTTGAAATAATTTTAATTTTTTTCTATGGTGTCTAAGTAAATCATTTCATTGTTGACACAAATATATTCTCTGTTATCGTTTCGAGTATCTGTGTACACCATTATATATCCAACTGGTGTTCCATTGAGAAACAATATAATATCTTCATTGTTCTCGTCTAAGTAAGACAGCTGGGCATAGCTTGTGAAATCAAGTGTCAATTCATCTGTGTAAAATTCCATAAGTATGATGTTTAATAGTGAGAAAATTTATTCAAATTCGTAACCAACTTCGGTTACATAAAACGTAGAGCCATCGAGATTGGCATTTCTCATTTTTAGAACATATATGTCAAAATAACCAAAGGTATCTTCCTTTTCGCTGTTGAACATTATGTTCCAATCTGTTAGAGTATTTGTTTCATCATCATCATTGACAATTTCAGCTTCAATTTCTTCGTCAAAAGCTTTTGATAATTCTTTTGTCAATGTTTCCATATTAAATCTTTGACCAACCAAAGATTCTAAAAAGTCTGCAATTTCCTTTTGTTTTTTAGTGAGAGCCATAGTGATAATGTTTAATAGTGAAATAAATATAATGTAAAATTACAAAAGAAAGTTGACATTTCCAAGAGAAGCATCAACTTTCTTTTGAAATAATTTAATTTTCTTTTAACTGTTCATAGGTGGTTATTGAAGCAGCCACTCTTTCTATAAACAAATCTGCCCATTGGTTATCATCCATCATTCCAATACCTTTTTGGTTTTGGAAATCTGCTAAGTCCTGCTGAATGTCATCAAGAATAGCTTTGAGTGTTTCAAAATTCATGTTCATAGTAGTAAAATTTTATTAGTGAATAAATTGTCCAACAAAAATAGAAAATACTTTTGGCATTTCAAAATTTATTTCCAACTTTCTTTTGTGTAAACCCAAAATTTTTATTTCGAAATAATTAAATTTTTTATAGTCCCACTTCCAATGACATAAACGAATAAATCTTCAATGATCGTTTCTTCATCGGTTTCTGTCCTATTCAAGAGAATAAAATTTTTATCATCATCTTGATATATAAATGTCCCCTCTGTAACACCATCGCTTTTCACAGACCAGACTGGGTTTCCTCCCCAGTTTGCTGAAGATCTCTGGACAACTCTTTTATAATGTTTGTCCAAGAACTTTTGTATGTTTTTGTGTAACATATCAGTTTTCAATTGAAGAGTAAGCAATCTTATTACCTTTGGTTATTACTTTAGAAACCTTACTGTTTCTTTTGTTTACTTCGTAGGTATTCAAAATGTCATAACCATAATACTTCCGAATGTCCGAAGCATTGAAATCTTTGCAGTGTTCAACTGTGTCATTAGGATTTTGCTGCAAATGTCCAATAATAGCTTCTTTGATAGCATCTTTATTGAATTTGTCAAAAGAGCAAATCATAATGTCCAATTCCTGAGAAAAAAGGTAGTGTGCCATAGTAGTATAATTTAACTATTGGGTATAGTGTCTCCTTAAAATACGCTCAAATAAAAAGAGTAAATCATTATCCGATAATTCATCAAAATTTATTTCTTCCGCATACTTAGTAATAGTTCCGTGACTTAATGGTTGTTTCCATTTCATTAACGATTTACTAAATCCGTTTTCAACTCTTTTTATTTGTTCTATCCTATTTAACATAAGTTGTCTCATAAGAATATAAGTTTTAATAGTGAATAGTAATGTCCAACAAAAATAAAAAAGAAAGTTCAAATGTCCAAATTCAATTTGAACTTTCTTTTGAAATAATTTTTTAGTACAAATAAACTTTAGTTCCTCGCAGAATTTCTCTTCCACTTTCAATAATCAAAGCTTTTGCTTCTTTAATGTTTTTTGCTTTAATTTCTTGAGTGCAAAATTGGTCGTTTGAATTTGCTTTGCGTGTCCAAGCTTTGAAAGTTTTCATAATCTAATTTTTAATTGTTTATAATAATGTTTTCAAACTTCTTAGGTAACTTGTTATAGAACCTAATAGTGTGTGTTGAAACCCAAGAATTTACAAATCTTTCCTGTACAACAGCATATTTGCAACCATTGGCTGATAATAACATTTTACCGTACCCTAAGCAGCCCTCTTCTATTTGAATAATTTCACCACCTTTGTCCAAGTATTGGTTAATCAATTTTTCAATGGTTTCTAATGAATAATTTTTCATAGTGATAATGTTTAATAGTGAAATAATTTAATTGTCCTACAAAAATAGAAAATCTTTTTCACATTTCATAATTTTCTTTTGAAATAATTTCAGTTTCAAAAGATTTTTTTTTTGGTCCTGCACCTGGATGATCCCAGGTGCATTGTCCAAAACTTATTTTCTCACATCGCAGCAGACATCGCTTCGTACATTGCCTTAGTCACAATGAAGCTATTGTCCGACTGATTTTTTGAAACTTTTTTCAAGTTCAAACCTAAGACTTGTTTCTCTTGAAGAAAAGTTAAATCCGTTTCATCGCCATTTGCGACATCGTAACCTAAAAACGTTTCGGGGAATTGACCACCGAAAGAAGCTAAGTCAAACACTACAGCTATTTTTTGTCCAATTGACAATGCATACATAGCTGTAGCTATATTGTTATGCTCATTGGTATTTGCATAGCTGAATGTGACATCGTAATTGCTATAGCTTTTGCTATTGTCCAATTGCTTTTGCATCTTGCTATAGTCATAGAATTGAACATCTGAATGAATGTCCAATAATGACTGACTATCAGTTTTAAACAAGTTAATGTTCAAATCTGATGTGCCGTTCAAACGAACAGCAAAGTTCTTATTTTGTGATGCAGACAAAAACTTTGCAGCACTAATTTCGGCATTAAGCCAAGACATAAAAAATTCTCTATTAAAGAAAAATAACCAAGTTTTTTTCAGTCTTGCCCAATTTATTTGGTTAATAATTTGTCCTTCGACAAGCATTTTTGCCCTACCTGATTCAACAAGACAAGCTTGTTTACAGCCTGATGTAGCTCTCGGACACACATTGAAACCTGACATATCTGCTGCTGCAAGATACATTACTAAGGTATTATAGTCTTTTTTCTCGCCTTTGACAATCTTAGCTGAACTATTCAAGCCAGCAAGATACGACAAACCTGTCATTTTTGTAGCCTTTGAACGGTTAACAAACTTTTTGTTTTCAACGTTCCTAAGCATAGTAATAACTTCTTTCATTTTTGAAAGATAGTCTGCTTTAGATGCAGAAACTTCTGCTACAGCACCTGCAATTTTTTTAAGGAAAGATTTCATAGTGTATGAAATTTAATAGTGAAACAATAATAAGTACAAAGATAGTAAAAGATATTAGAACTACAAATAATTTCAAAAGAAAATTTAAAATATTTTTTTGTAGCCGTAACTACCTTTGCATTTATCTTGAGACAAAGATATAACAAGTTTTTCAAATAAAAAAATTTATTTTTACCTCAAAAGAACTTTTTTAATTTCCAAATTTTTTAACAATTTTAACTAAAAAAATCTGGCATTGCAATATACGACATATACGACAGAATGTATAATATACGAAGATTTCAATCTGTTGCAGGTCTGGATTAATCCTACCTTCGAACTTCGTCTCAGAGATATGCTCTATCAATTAGCTGTTACAAAGGTATGCATAATAGCTGGCATTTCAAAATATTTTTAGTTAAATTTTTAAATTATTTTAAAATAATTTTCAAAGGAAAGATCTTTGTTTCTTTTGAACCCAGATTTACCTCTATTTGCTTAAATTTTGCCATCTGAGACTCTTTCACATCAGTCTGGATTAATACCTCGATCCAGATGTAAAAACGTCTCAGATCGAATATACGACAAGCTGGTATAAGGAATAAAAAAAACCCCTTTCGGGGTTCAGAAGTTATTTTGCTATCTTTATTTGTCTGTCATAAAGATAATCTTTATAAACAGCATATACATTGCATTCTGACTCTTCCCTAACGAAGATTAACCTTTCATCTTCGTTAGGTGTGTAAGATTTTAAAACTTGCTTTGAACTCTTTTTCATAAACATAATTTTTAAAGTTATTATATAAGTTCCCATTTAATTACTGAGTCACTAAGTATGTTTAATATTTGCCCAGCCTCAAATCTGTCAATTACCGCATACTGAATTGTCAAAGTTTCTTTATCTTTACCCAGTAAAGATTCAGAGGTTCTAAAGGTGCTACAAAAACTATTGAATAGTTTTTTGTTGTTTAATTTCATCTGTAGTGTCATAAGTTAAAATTTTAATAGCGATTTAATGAGTACAAATTACGATATTATTATTGACACTACCAAATTATTTTAGTTAAAATTTTAAAATAATTTTCAAAAGAAAGATCTTTGTTTCTTTTGAACCCAGGTCCAGATTGCCCAGATACAACTCTAATGATTAAAATTTTGCCATCTGAGACGCTTTTAGCTATTCAGTAACATCTTAGCCCAGATTAGTATAAAGGTGTCTTAGATCGAAGATTTTTTTGTCACAAATTATTACTATAATTGGGACAAATTTAATGATCATTCGCAAAAAAAATAGACTACCAAAAGAAAATTATTAATCTACATTTGGTAGTCTATTATAAAAAAAAAACTACCATAAAGGTAGCCTTAATTTATCTTACAATGTATGCACTATCTTTGACAATCATCACCTTGAGCGTATCATCACCGCTCCATTGGTAGTTGTCTGATGTTACAGCAGATGCAGATGCAGGTTCAAAATTTTGCAGCAGAAAATAAGCAATTACAGCTAAGACTACTAATATCAGAAAATCTTTCATAATTTGTGAATTTAATTATCTTAATAAGGTTCTATACTCAATCTCTACCAAGTGTTTTTGCAACAATCATTGCACTGTTAATAGCATTTTTATTGACATCGAAATGTTTGCATACCTCTTGAATGCACTCTTCCAAGTTCCAATAAGTATTTAAAGCTAAAAATTCTTCTTGAACTCGCATTGCTTCTTTAAGAAGTTCTTTTCCAGAACCAATTTTAATTTTAGTGTTCATAATCTTTAATGTTTTAATAGTGAAATAAATTATTGTAATGTAAAATTACAAAAGAAAGTTGGTATTTCAAAATAAATTACCAACTTTCTTTTAAAATAATTTAATTTAATTAGAAATTCTTTTTTCAGTTTTTAAACAAATAGCTTCAAAAACTTCTGCAAGCATATTTATTTCGCCAATTACATCATCGTTTAAGTTTTCATACCAATCGTACTCTTCATCTATTTCTGTTTCATTTACATAGGTAATAACATCAACTCCATCGGGATAAAATCTTTCAGCCAATATAACGGTATTGCCAATAGACTCAACAATAGGACTTGAATAACTTTCCAAATCTGCAATACTGAAACTTCCAAAAGTGTTAATAATTCTTTTAATGTTTTGAAGCGCAGTCATAATCTTTAATGTTTTAATCGTGAAATAAATTATTGTAATGTAAAATTACAAAAGAAAGTTGGCATTTCAAAATAAATTACCAACTTTCTTTTGTGTAAACCCAAAATTTTTCTTTTGAAATAATTTAATTTATTCTAACACCATTTTTGAATGTAACTATAAAGCAGTCTCTGAACATAGTTCGTCTGTAATAAGAATGTTTTTCATAGGCATCAGCTAAATCTTCTGAAGGAATTAAAACTCTGTAGACTACCTTTCCGTCTTTAAGACAAGCAGTTTCAAATTCATAGGTATCAATAACCTGCTCATGAAACTTAGGTTTCTGCATCAGCAGTTCTAAGTTAGCTGTTGAAGCTATCTGTACTGCATACTCAATCCTATCAGGCACACAAGGAACTTTTTTGTTATCGGTGCTATCAATTGATTGCCCGAAAGAAAAGGTTGCTGTAATGACAAATAATGCGATTAAAATCTTTTTCATAATAAGTTTTATTTTGTGTTTGAAGTAATGATTTTTCTTATAGCTAAAACGAATGCTGTCCTTTCAGACATTTTTTCTTTCAGTTCAGCAAACGTTCTGTCGAACTCAGATTGATTTTCTTTTGAAAGTTCAATCTTATAATTGAGTTTTGATATATTAACTTTCATAGAGAACAAATTTAAAAAAGAAAGTTGGCATTTCAAAATAAATTACCAACTTTCTTTTGAAGGAATTTTATACAGCAATAAGCCAATCTGTAACCCCCCAATTGACTGAAGAGGAAACAGAATAGCCTTTCTTTCTAAGCCTATCTGCTACGATAGGCATATACATAAATTCCTCTACAGACCAACCAAATGAGGGTGCATCTTTGCAAGTTGTAAATGTAGTGGTTAAACTATTACCACTTAACCAGCCTTCAATTCTGTTCTGTAGTTCAGTAATGAACGCTTCTTTTCTTTCTAATGGTGTCATAAGTTATAAAATTTTAATAGTGAGTGAAATGAATTGACCTTACAAAGGTAGTGATTAGTTTTATTATTTCAAAAGAAAATTCAAACTTTCTTTCGTATACTTTGAATTTTCTTTTGAAATAATTTATATTTTTTTATTCCCAATCAGCATCTTCTTCAAAAGGAACATCACTTGTTTCCAATTCAGCACCTTGCAAATAATCTGCAATGAGTTCCCAAGTTCCAAGAAAATTATTCAATTCCTCTTCATATTCCTTTGTGCCCTCTTCAAAATCAAATTCAATTTCACTTGCACCAAGTATATAAGACTGAAAATCCTCAATCAATTCTTCCATTGAAGTTGAATTGTATCCTGTTGCAAAATAGCAACCTCTTTGCAAATCAAATACTCTGTAATAAGTCATAGTAGTAAGTTTTAATAGTGAAATAAATTATTGTAATGTAAAATTACAAAAGAAACTTTAATTATCCAAATGTTTTTTAAAGTTTCTTTTGAAATAATATAACTTTTTTTATTCCCAATCAGAAGCAAGGGTTAAACCTGCTTCTTGTGTCCCATTAGAAGCAGTCCAATTGCCTCCAATGAATTCCATATTTAGTCCTAAAGAAGCTGCTTTAGTAAGACACTCTTCTTTTGACCCAATGAATTGGAACAAATCCTCATCATTAGAACCACACCAATTCAATGGTGCTATTGTTAGTATAAACTTTGTCATAGTAATTAAATTTAAATTGTTTATAAAATTGCAGTGTAGGATGCTGCACCCCGAATGACTATTCTGCTGGCTCATACGAGCCAACTATACGTCCAACACAACTGGCTGTCACATAGAACGCATGGCAATTGTCCAGAAATGGGTCTGAATCAAAAAATTCCAACTTGAACTTTCCGTTATTGGTTTCAATAACATCAACAAACCCATAGGTTCTGTTGTATTGAACCATAATGTTTTGAATATACTGCCAATCTGCCTGGCTTGCTTTATAATCTGACTTTGTCATAATTATCAATTTTTAATAGTGTCCAACAAAGGTAGTGATTAGTTCTGAATAATCATAATTATTTCAAAAGAAAATTCAAATTATTTTCTTTAGAAAATATATCAGTTCAAGCTTGACATATACGATAACTGGTTTCGGCTGTGTCCAAGTCTGAAATAGACCTCAGATAAGAACAAATACTTTTGTCTAAGTTCAGACTCAGAATGTTCAAAAACTTCAGTTTCAAGTTCAATGCTTTCAGCTATCTCTTCTATTAGCTTCAAAGTTTCTGAAGCTATCTTTAGATCTGCGACAGTTGGTTTGTCCAATAGTCTGTTGAACAGATCGAAATTCATTTGAATTATTTTTCTCATATTTATTTTTATTTGTGGGGGGCTTTCGCCCCCCGATGAATAATTATTCTGCTTCTGCTTCGGTTGGTTCAACTGCTGTTGCTAGTGAGCGTCCAAGTATCAGTTCAACTGCTTTTTTAGCTTCTGCAACCGCTTTGATTATCCATTTCGGCTCACTTTGAAGTTTCGATATCCAACCGTTCAGATATGCTTGAGAGTTTTGAACGTTCATTTGGATGCCTGACAACTCACAAAGCATTCCTGCACCAATCTCTGCAATCAATTCTTCGTAGCTGTACTGATGACTACCAAAGCGGTCAAATTGCGCTACACCTTGTCTGTTTAATTTGTCCATGTGACCTGTGCTATGCACCAATTCATGGAATAGGGTTTGATAGTAAGCATCGGAACTTACAAATTGTCCAATACTCGGCATATACAATATGTTAAATTGTGGGCTGTATGCAGCACTATTCGATTCGATAATTTTGGGGCAATTTGCATAGCCTTTTAAGATGCTTTCGCCATTGTCCAAAATTGGGTTATTTTTAGCTTCGGGAACATACTTGCTTAAATCCCAATTCAAATGGTCTACTGAAAATACGCAAAACCCTTTGACTGTTGGAAAACAGTATTTTTTAGCATTGCCTTCGCTGTCCAAGATAGGATTGCCATTGGCATCTTTGCTATCTTTGGTTATTTGCATAACCCTAATCAAATGCAGACCTTTAGCACCTTTTTTTATCGGGAACGGCACTGCATTGCCTTTGCTATCGACATATCCATTTCCCGCTTTTTTGTAGCCAAGTTTAGCCATTGCACCTGCAACAGTTGCATAGTGCGGTGCTACATTGTACATTGCAGCGTGTAAGTTAGCCCAAAAAGCGTTTGAGCCTGTATATACGCTATTGTAAGCGACATTGCCTACAACTGTTGTTACCCAAGGTTTTTGCCATCCGACAACACCTTGTTTTAAACCCTCAATAAATAATTCCGTAATTTTAGCTTCGACAGAAGCTTCGACATTAGCATTTTTAGTGTACGCCATAATAGTTAAATTTAATAGTGAAGTAATAACAAGTACAAAAATATTCAAAAGTTTTGAAACGGCAAAATTTTAAATGTTAAATTTTTAAAATATTTTTTGTAGCCGTAACTACCTTTGCAATTATCTTGAGACAAAGATATAACAAGTTTTTCAAATAAAAAAATTTATTTTCATTCCAAAAGAACTTTTTTAATTTCCAAATTTTTTAACAATTTTAACTAAAAAAAATTCTGGCATTGTAATATACGACATATACGACAAATACGACAAATACGACAAATTGTATAATATACGACATATACGACAAATTGCATAATATATGACATATACGACAAATTGTATAATATACGACAAATTGCATAATATATGACATATACGACAAATTGTATAATATACGACATATACGAACTTTGTTCGCTGCGATATCTTTAATATACGAAGATTTCAATCTGAGGTAGGTTTGGATTAATCCTACCTTCGAATTTACTCTCAGAGATACGCTCTATCAATTAGCTATACAAAGGTATGCATAATAGTTGACATTTCAAAATTATTTCAAAAGAAAATTTAAAATATTTTCAAAATAAATTTATCAAAAAATTTGGAAATATCAAATTTCCGCCTGTGCCATTTTCTCTCAAAAGATGACTCTATATATCAAAAGAAAAAAAAGTTTCTTCTGAGGGCAAATCTGAGCATTCTGAGGGGTAAATCTGAGGCTATCTTAGGGTAAATCTGAGGCTATCTGAATCCAAACTGATAGCCAGATTTTGATATACGACAATTTTAAAAAGTGCTTCTTAATATACGACATATACGACATATACGAAAAATTGATAGCCAGATTTTGATATACGACAAACTGATATAAGCATAAAAAAAAAGTCCCTTATAGGGACTCAAAGTATTTTGAAAAATCTTCAATTGACTTTATTTTCGCATCTAAGATGTTTAACAAGTTTTGATGATCTTGTTTATTGTACCACCATTTGTAAGGATTGCGATGAGAAACTTCGCCCATCAAAAAAAAGCGAACTTTTAAAAGTTCATGGTATGTGTATATTCCCTCGTTATACATATCACTTGCTAAGTTGCAAATTGATTGTATTTCGCAGTCTTGCGCAAATCTCTCTCTTACGAGAGAAAGTAATTGAATTGCTTTAGTAGTGTTCATAGTTATAAAAATTTTAAAAGTGAATTAAATTAATGACCTTACAAAGGTATACTTTATCTTGATATTATTATAACTTTTTTTACTTTATTTTCAAAAATAAAAAATTTAACTAAATTTATTTGGAAATGTCAAATCTCAATTCTGGGGCACTATTTTTCTTCAGAAGGTATAAGATGTCCAAATGCCAATAAAATGCTCTCTGAAGGCAAATCTGAGGGTTCTGAAGGCATCTGAATGTAAATCTGTCCGACATTCAATTACCCCGATAGATAATATAAAACATTGCTTTATGATATACTAAAAAATGTCCAATGGGCAAAAAAAAGCTGCCCTAAGGCAGCTGTTGTTAGATTTCGATTGTATCGCCAAACAATTTGACTGCTTCAAGATTATCTATTGCGAAACGTCTTATATCGTTTGACTTAGGTTTTGCGGCAAATTCAATTAGACGTTTGGCGATTGTCTTAGGCGCAGATTTCACCTTTTTAAATTCGCCTTTTTCGGTTACTGTCTTAGTTACTGACTGTCCAAGTATAGACAACCTTTCGGTTGATACGTTGAATACCACCACCTTGCTAAGATATACGTCATTTGACTGACGTTCTTTTTTAGGCTGCTGTAGTTCAGCGAGTGCTGTCGGCAATGCCAATTTAACTGCTGCTTTGAATTGCTCAAGGCTTAGACCTGCAAGGTCTATGCTGTTGTAGTTGAAATTATTGACATCAATGCTGTTGACATCAAAATTTTGGTATATGTTCTCATCCTTTGCGAGAATATTCTCATAGCGCACACCGATGTTTACAAGATGGTTTGAATTTTCGGTGTTACCCGAAAAATCTGATTTATAGTTTTTGATGCTACAAAAAGTAACACCGATTTTTGATGTAGCCTCAATTAAGGCTAATACTGCATTACCATATACGGCAACTGCTTTTTCGATAGCTGTTTGAATAGTCATAACTAATAGTGTTTAAAGTGAATTAAATAATTGACCTTACAAAGGTCTTATTTTATTTTATATTATTATAACTTTTTTTGCTTTATTTTCAAAAATAAAAAATTTAACATAAAAAATTTGGAAATATAAAATTTCGATTCTGAAGCATTATTTTTCAAAAGTCAACATAGTGTCCAACTAATAATGCAAAGTGGCTCAAAACCTGATTTTTGTAACTTCTGAAGGCATATAAGGTTCTTTAGAAAATCAATATTTTTTCTTTAGAAGTTGTCCGATATACTAAAGTTTTATTATATACGAACAATTGAAAATGTATGGTGTCCAATGATATACGTTGTATACGTTATATACACAACTACCTACCATATACAACATATACGCAAGTATGTACAATATACGTTATATACGAAAATTTGCCCCTATCATATACGTTATATACGACAGTACCTATCATATACGTCATATACGACAGTACCTACTATATACGTCATATACGCAAATACCTACCATATACGTCATATACGCAGTACCTATCATATACGTCATATACGACAGTACCTACTATATACGTTATATACGCAAATACCTACCATATACGTCATATACGCAGTACCTACCATATACGTTATATACGACAGTACCTACTATATACGTTATATACGAAGCCCCTACCATATACGTCATATACGTAGTACCTACCATATATAACATATACGAAAGCATAGCCCTACCATATACGAAAGTATACCCCTACCGTATACGAAAATACCCCTCCCCTCCATATACGACATCTCCCCCTACCCATATACGAAACCCCCCTCCTGACCTGTACACGAAATCTGGTCATGGATCAGCCGACCTGCTAAAAAAATTTTTTTCAAAATTTTCAAATTCCCCAAAGAAAGCAATCTTATCTTCCAAAGAAAGTAATGCTATCTTCCAAAGAAAGCAATCCTATCTTCAAAAGAAATTAAAATGTTTCCAAAGAAATTAAAATGTTTCCAAAGAAATTAAAATGTTTCCAAAGAAATTAAAATGTTTCCAAAGAAATTAAAATGTTTCCAAAGAAATCGATTATATTGTCGCAAAAATGTACAATATTTGCGACAGATAAAACCCTGAAATATCGTTGGAATGTGCGATATATTAAAATACCGTTGCGATGGGCGATATATGTTTTCAAGGGCGTAAAAAAGGGTTTCAAAAGAAAAATGAAAAATTTTTTTTAGAAATTTTTTGATTTTTTGGAATTTTTCAAGTGTATTATTGGTTATAGTTATCAGTTAATAATACTAAAAAATGGAAGTTATGAGAAGTATAACTATTGTATTATTTTTGTTTTTTTCTGTGAATTTATTTTCGCAAGTGGAGCATAATTTTGATAAATTATCGAGAATGGTTTTTGATGAAATCAATATGGAGCGAAAGAGGGCTGGATTGATGGAATGTATTTGGAATGACACGCTTTTAGAGATTTCAAAGGGAACAAATAGGGTTCTAAGGAATGATAGCGGATTATATCATCCGAGTATTTTTCATAACAGTGATACATTTGAGCGGTATGAAAGAATTTTTGTCAATCAGTATAGAAGATTGACAAATGACAAGCACTTTGAATATAAGTCTGCGGATGATTGGAGATTTATCAGGGATTACACACAGATTGGGGAGGTGATTTTTATACATTCAAAAGAAAGTCCAGATTCTTTGATAAATAAAGAAGCCATCAAAAGTTGGTTAAATTCAAAGGGTCATAGATTTTGGGTATTAATACATAATACCTTAGTTCATAATACACCATATCCGACATATTGTTCTTGTGATTCTAATTATAAATTTTACAATGGTGAGCAAATGGTAATTGTAACTTGTAACTTTTACGTTATAAATATTAGATCAGAATGGGGGTTAAAATAAAAAACCCCCAAATTGGGGGTTTTGATTATTTTGAAAATTTAAAAACATGAGGGGTTGTGCTATTTTGATCCAGGGTGACAACTATTCTTCTGTTTGGTGGTAAATTAGTTGAATCGAATGCTCTGGTTGCACCTTTACCTACTGGTATTATTCTGATATTTGGATTAGTAATTTTTGTTCTTATTAGGCTTGCAACAAAATCGGCTCTATTTTGAGATAGTCTTAAATTATGTTGTGCGTTACCTTCTGCTGAGGCGAATCCAAGAACATAAACAGGAGTATTATCTTTATAATATTCGTTTAAAATACTTCCAAAGTCTTCAATTTTTTTATATGCGCTATTATCTATCAGTGGTCTTTGGTTGCTACCACCTTGACTATTACAACCTGGCATATTTGGGCAATCGTAGAAAAATGCGTCTTGTAAGTCTAATGTTAAGTTTTGAGGCGCATTTGTTTTAGTGGTAACAGTTGAAGTTGAAGTTTTTGATGTCGTAGGTTCCAGTTTAACTTCACTACCAGGTTTAGACATTACCAATGATACTTCATTTTTCTTTCTTTTTGTACTAACTAAGCCTACTAAAGTTGGTTCACCGTTTTCATTAAAAATAAAGGCATAACCAGAAAATCCAGCCATTCTATTTGCGAAATAATTCAATGGAGAATTATTACCATTTGATTTATAGACATAATTGAATCCTGCTTCATAAATTGCGTCTCCTCTACTTTGGGCAGCATAAGCTTCTTCTTGATTAGCCCAACCGCCAATTTGTTGTTTAACTTTTCCTGAGAATCTGTCGTAAAAGTATATTTTGCCATCTTTTACTGCCACATGTAATGTTGCAGGTCCTGCCACTGAAGGATCAATTCTATAAATTTTGAGATCATCTTTAGTGGTGGTTTGTTCTAAAATAATTCTTTTTACGAGTTTTACTAAATCTTGTTCATTTAATCTTACGACCCTATTCATATATATTTTTTAATAAATATCTATAATAATTAAAAAAAGTAAATAATATTTTTTGGGGAAATTTTGGTTTTTGGGGTATATTTATGATAAAATAATATGAGAATAACTATTAATGAATTGCGACAGTTGGTTAAGTCTGTCATCAGTGAGACTATAAGATTTGATGGATCTGATTATGTGTATGAGGATCCAGACGATGAATCATTTGCATTTGATTTTGAGTTGAATGGCAACCTTTTTGACGTTGAGGGTGAGTATTACGGTGAGAATGATATTCATTTTGACATTATAAGTATATATGTTGATGGGGAGTATATTGATGGTACTGAATTAGATGATGAGGGTATGGAGATGTATTCTGGATTGACAATTAATGAGTTTGAAAAACACGTTGAAGACTTGATAGAGAATGGGTAGTAGAAAAATGAGAAGAATAAATGAGGCATTAGGAGTTCCAGATAACATTTTAAAGTTAGGTGAGCAGTTGTATAATAAAGTATTGGATATTATCAATAATGAGAAAGACTTTGATAATATTATGAAACGTGTGTATACTGTCAGGGGTGGTATTATAGGGGATGTAAACTTTAAGAGTATTAATATATCATTTAATATAGATATTGAATCGAATCCAGGTTATTTTGATGATAATGAGATATTTTCTTATCGTGGCATGTCATATAAACCTAATGATTATAAAATTGAATCTTCTAAAGATGGAAAGGAATATTTTCAAAAACATGAGCAGAATGATATAAGTATTGATATTACATTAGATTTCAAATTAGATGAGACTTTTGTTGAAGGTTTTAAAAAGTATCTTCCATCTAAATTATATGAGTTTATATCGAGTGATAAATCTGAATTTGTTCAAAGCTTGACACATGAATTGATGCATGGATATGATTTTTACAAGGCTAATGTAAAAAATATAAAAAGTAGAGTTGATTACAATTCAGCCAGAGAATCTATATTTATGGTTGGTAGCATCAGACCTTTGAATGAATTATTTTTTATGATGTATTATTTTGACAGTATTGAAAATTCTATCAGGGCATCTGAGTTGGCTGCAGAAATAAAAGAAAGTGGTATAAAGCAGTATGAGTTTTTGAAAAAATTTAAAGAGACAACTGT
>JBIKJV010000077.1:0-11737 GCA_044360755.1 Phycisphaerales bacterium | reverse complement strand
CGTCGCGGCCAGGTCGGCCGCGATGACGCTCCCCACCATGCCGGCGCCAAGAACCAGGACGCGCATCGTGCTCTCCTTCGTATGCGATGTCGGTGCCGTGCCCCGCGCCCGCGCGCGGCGGCGCCGGCCGTTCCGTCAGGCCGAGTGACGGCCCATCACGCGGTGCTCCTCGCGCTCGCCGCGGCCACGCAGGGGGTAGTCCTTGCGCAGCGGGTGGCCGGGGAAGTCCTTCCACATCAGGATCCGGCGCAGGTCCGGGTGGCCCTTGAAGCGGATGCCGAACATGTCGAACGTCTCGCGCTCCAGCCACTCGGCGGTCGGCCAGACGTCGGTCACGGTGTCGACCACCAACTCGGGGTCGGCCTCGATCCCGCTGGTGTCCAGCGAGGGTTCGAAGTACGCCTTCAGGCGCAGGCGCGTCTCCTTGGGGTAGCTGGCCAGCTGCCAGACCACCGCGAAGCGCGCCGGCTGCGGGGCCGGGTAGTTCAGGTAGTCCACCGCCGTCACGTCGGTCAGCATGTCGTAGGCGCAGTTCGGGTCGTCGCGCAGGTGGCGGCAGACGTCCTTGATGCGCTCGCGCGGCACGATCACCGTCACCTGGCCGCGGAACTCGCTCACGCGGAACGTGATGTCGGGGAAGGCAGCCTTCAGGACCGGGAGGGTCGGGTGGTCGAGCTTCATGGGGCGTGAAGTGTAGCCCGGCGCCGCCCGCCCCGGCCGCGGCAGGGGTGCTCGGAACCGGCCCTTGGCCCCGCCGCGCTCAGTGCCGGAAGTGCCGGGAACCCGTCAGCAGGCAGGTGATTCCGCGCTCGTTGCACAGGGCAAAGGTGTCTCCGTCGCGCTTGCTGCCGCCCGGGTGGACGATGCACCGCACGCCGGCGTCTGCCAGCAGCGTCGGCCCGTCCGCGAACGGGAAGAACGCGTCGCTCGCGGCCACCGGGCGGACGCCCGGCTCCAGCGCGGCCAGCTTCGCTCGCGCCTTCTCGACCGCGTTCCGGCACGACGCCACGCGGTCCATCTGGCCCGCGCCGGCGCCGAAGAGCATGCCGCCGCCACCGATGCAGACCGCGTTCGACTTCAGGTGCTTGGCCACCGTGAACAGCGCGGCCGCGTCCGCCAGCATCGCGGCATCGGGCGCGGGGCCCGCGGCGTGCGTGAACGCCGCGCCGCTGATCGCGTGCCGGTCGCGATCCTGCACCAGCATGCCCCCGGGCACGCTGCGGAACGTCATGGCGGGGGTGCGCGGCGTCTCGACGGGGCCCGTCGCCAGCAGACGTGCGTTCTTCCAGCGCGCCTGCAGCGCCTCGAGCGCCTTCGGCTCGTAGCCGGGCGCGACCACCACCTCAAGGAACCGCTCGCCCGCGGCCATCGCCTCGGCCGTGGCCACGTCCACCGTGCGGCTGAACGCCACGATCCCGCCGAAGGCCGCCAGCGGGTCGCCCGCCCAGGCGCGCTCGAACGCGCCCAGCACCGTGGGCGCCGTGGCCGCGCCGCAGGGGTTCGTGTGCTTGATGACCGCGCACGCAGCGCCGTCCGGGCACTGCTCGGCCAGGTCCTGCACCAGTTCAAGGGCCGCTGCCGCATCCAGGATGTTGTTGTACGACAGCGCCTTGCCATGCAGCAGCTGCGCGCCCACCACGCTGGGCTCATGGCTGGCCGGATCGCGGTAGACCGCGCCGCGCTGGTGCGGGTTCTCGCCGTAGCGCAGCTCCTCCTCCAGCCGCAGGCGCAGCGTCAGGTCGGCCGGGAACGCCGCCTCGCCCGCCATGCCCGCGCCCTGCATCCACGCGGCGATCGCGCCGTCGTACGCCGCCGTCCGCGCGAACACCGCCGCCGCGAACGCGCGCCGCAGCGCCAGCGTGGTGCAGCCGCCATGCGCCCGCAGGTCGGCCATCACGGCCTCGTACTGCGCCGGCGCCGTCACCACGGTCACGCTCTCGAAGTTCTTCGCCGCGCTCCGCAGCATCGAGGGCCCGCCGATGTCGATGTTCTCGATCGCGTCGTGCTCCTGCACGCCCGGCTTGGCCACGGTCTGCTCGAAGGGGTACAGGTTCACGCACACCAGGTCGATGGGCACGATGCCGTGCGTGGCCATCGCCGCCACGTGCTCGGGGTTCGATCGCACGCCCAGCAGCGCGCCGTGGACGCGCGGGTGCAGCGTCTTCACGCGGCCGTCCATCATCTCGGGGAAGCCGGTGACCTCCTCGATGGGCGTCGTCGGCACGCCTGCCTTCGCCAGCGCGGCCGCGGTGCCGCCGGTCGAGACGATCTGCACGCCCTGCGCGACCAGCGCCTGCGCGAACTCCACCAAGCCGGCCTTGTCGCTCACCGAGACGAGCGCGCGGCGGATGCGGACGAGATCGGACATGGGAGGCCCTCCGTGGATCGGATCGCTGGCGGGACCCGCGGGTCCGCCTGGGTGCGCGTGGTCGGTGCGTAGGTGCGCCTCAGCGGAGGCGCGGGTTCAGCGGCTGCGCGGTGGCACCCATGCCGCTGTCGGCGGCGGGGGGCTGTTCGTCGCCGGTCGGCGTCTGCTGCCCGGCGGGGGCGGGCGTCGGGGCCGGCGCGGCAGCCTTGGCGGCCGACGCGGGCTTGGCCGCGGACTCCTCGACCATCGTCGGGCGTGCCAGCGGCTCCAGGTGCTCGATGCGGCCGTCCGAGGCGGCGGCCCACAGGTCACCGTTGACCTTTGGGCTGCACTGGATCCACTCCACCTGCGGGAGGGTCCGCATCTCGACCACGCGGCCGCTGCCGGCATCCACGAACGACAGCACGTGCGTGGCCTGCTCCCAGGCCAGCAGGTTGCTGCCCAGGCGGCCGATCACCTTGCCAGGGGCCGTGCTCTTCCAGCGGACTTCGCCGTCAGGCTTGCCCTCAGGGAGTGGGTTGAAGCAGACCAGGCCTTGGTCCGGGATCTGCAGGTAGAGGCCATCCGCCACCAGCACCGGCTCGTTGACGAGCGGCGTCGGGGTGAAGTACTGCCACAGGACGCGGCCGCGGTAGAGGTCGAAGGCCCAGAGGCTCTGGTCCTTGCTGGCCACGAATGCAGCGCGGTTGTTCATCGCGACGGCCGACTCGACGGCCCCCGCCAGCTTGCGGGTCCAGCGGATGCTCGCGCTGCCGACGTCGAGTGCAAGGACGGTGCCGTTCATGCCTGCGGCCAGCGCCACGCCCTCGCCCACCGTCACGGGCGCCTGCATCGTCGCGCCGATCATCGTGGTGCGCCACAGGAAGCCGCGGGTGTAGTCGTACCAACCCAGGATGCCCGCGCGCGTGCCCCAGATCATGAAGTCACCCTCGATCGCGGGGGGATTGCTGGGCAGCGCGGGAAGGCTGGCCTTGCGAATCAGCTCGCCGGTGGAGGTCTCCAGCACCACGCAATTCGTCTCGGTCACGACGTAGGTGATGTCCCGCTTGCCACGCTGCAACCGCTGGACGGCCAGCATGCGCTCCAGGCCCTTGAACGTCGAGCTCCGCCACACCATCTCGCCGCTCTCGCGGCGCAGGCGCACGATGCTGCCGGCACTGTCACCGAACCACACGTTGTCGGCGTCCGTGCAGACGACCTGCGTCTGCGCGCCCATCGTCACCAGGGGCTCCGTCTGCCATGCGATGCGATACCCGAGGGCATCCGACGCCGTGGGGCCGATGACGTACTGCTCGTCCAGGATCTGCCGCGCGGTCTTGGCTGGGGCCTGTGCCGGGGCGGGCGCGGGCACCGGGACGGCACCCTGCTCGCCGGCAAACGCGGCGGTCGCCACGAGCGCGGCTGCGAGGGCGGCGCGAAGGCCACGGGTCAGGGCGGTGGCGCGCGGCGCGTCGGTCGTCTGGTCTGGCATCGTTGCGTGCTCTCCGTGGCGCCGGGTGGCGCAGGGTCCAATCGAAGGGGGGTGAGTATACGGACGGCCTTCCGATGAGGCCGCCGTGGCCCACGCGTGCCCAGCTCCTGCGTCATGACGAATCCGCGCCGTGACCCCGATCGGATCCGCGCTCCCGGCCTGCATCGATCGATGTCTCCAAAAAGCAGGCACGGCCGCGCCCTTTTCTTGGTCGCGGCCGGCCTCCCTTTCCCTCAATCCCTCGCAATCCTCGTAGCGGCCTGTCGGCGGTCACCGGAGTGACCAGGCAGCCAAGAGTTCCCTTTTCCCGGCTTCCCTATACGGCGCTTTGGGCCCTTTCTCCCTCAGCACCAAACCATTGGAAGCCGCCACAGCGGACTGCTGACCCTTTTCCAGTTCCCTTTCAACTGGAGAAAGGCTGTCCTCAGTATGCCGCCGCCGCGGGCAGATGCAAGTGATTGCAGCGGGTTTTTGGCGAAATCGGACGCGTGCGGGGTGTCCGGTAAAGCCATCGTTCCGAAGCGGCCAGCCGCGTTTGGACGGCCATCCTGGGCGGGGTGCGCGCGACGCGCTTCTAGAATCTTCGGCGTGCTCCCCCGCGCCATCGTGCCTGCCATCCTGTTGAGCGTGGGCCTTGTGTGGGGCGTGGCAGCTGCGCCATCGGCATCCGCGCCGGCGCGCACGCAGTCGCAGCGCGCCGCCATCGGCTCGTGGTGGGACCGGACCGACCCCGGGCGCGGCAAGCTGCCGCAGAGCAGGTACTACAGCATCCGCAGCGACCTGGGCCGCGACCTTTCGACGCAGTACGCGGCGCACCTGGACACGATGTACGACGAGTACTCGCGCCGATTGGTGCAGGGGGGCGGCCTGCGGCGCCGTTCGCCCGAGTTCCTGAACGTCTACATGTTCGCGCGCCAGCAGGACTACCTGGACACGATGCGCACGCGGTTCGGCATCAACGCCCAAGGTTCCGGCGGCATGTTCTTCGTCGCCCCGCAGCGCGGCGCCGGCCTGGCGTTCTTCGTCGAGGACCTGCCGCGGCAGCGCGTCGAGCACGTCATCCAGCACGAGGGCTTCCACCAGTTCGCGGCCGCGTTCTTCGGCAACGACCTGCCGCCGTGGCTGAACGAGGGGCTTGCCGAGTTCTTCGGCGAGTCGGTCGTCGAGGGCCGGACCGTGGTCATCGGCCAGGCAAGCCCGCAGGTGGTGGCGCAGGTGCGCGACGCGGTGAAGCGCGGCCAGTCGATCCCGTTCCTGGACCTGCTTTCGATGGACGACGCGCGCTGGAACGCCAATGTGCGGTCGGGGCAGGCGGCGCTGCAGTACATGCAGAGTTGGTCGGTCGTGCACTTCCTGGTCTACGGGGCGGACGGCAAGTACCAGCCCAATTTCCAGGCGCTGCTGCAGCTGGTCAACGCCGGCACCAAGCCGCTTGATGCGATGCGCAAGGCGTTCCGCTTCCGGGACGACGGCGACCTGGCGGTGTTCGAGAGCAAGTGGAAGGAGTACGCCGCGGCGGCCAAGCCCGGCGCCTACATCGCGGCGCGCGGGCGGCTGGAGTTCCTGGCCGAGGGCTTGGCCGAGGTGTGGGCCAAGGGCGCGCGCCCCGCCACGCTGGACGAACTGAAATCCGCGCTGCGCGAGGACAAGTTCACGTACGTCGCCACCACGCACGGCTACATGCTGCAGCTGAGCGCCGCGGACGACGCCAACTTCGCGGTCCCCGACGACGACGTGAACGCGAAGCCCGTCACGATCGAGCTGGTGCCCGCCACGCCGGCCAAGGGTGCCTCAAAGCCCGGCAAGGGCACGCCGGACGTGCCATTCCCGCCGGCCATCCGCACGCGCGGGTTGGCGCCCAAGGACGTGGCCGTGGCGTGGCGTCGCCGTGCAGGCGACCCGACGCACTTCGACTACGAGATCGGCGCGGTCCCCACCAAGTGATGCGGGCGCGCCGGCGCGCCCCGTGCGTCCGTGCGCCACGTCGGCCCCCGCGTGCCTCAGCGGTCGTTCGGGAAGTTCCACTGCTCGCCGGGCGCGTAGTCCAGGAGCGCGTAGAGCTCCTTGCGCGTCTGCATGCGCGGCAGGCTCTCGCGGACGCTGCCGTCGCGCTTCAGCGCGGCCAGGCCGCGGGCCACCTCGCCCATCGCCAGGCGCATCATGCTCAGCGGGTAGATCACCACGCGGTAGCCCAGCTCCTGGAAGCGCTGCGCCGGGATGTCCGGGGTCTTGCCGAACTCGGTCATGTTGGCCAGCAGCGGGCCGGGCGAAGCCTTCGCGAAGTCGGCGAACTCCTGCTCGGTCTGCAGGCCCTCGGGGAAGATCATGTCGGCGCCGGCCTCGCGGTACAGGTTCGCGCGCTTCACGGCGTCCTCGAAGCCGGTCACGTGCCGCGCGTCGGTGCGCGCGATGATCACGAAGTCCGGGCTCAGCCGGTAGCGCGCCATCGCGCGCACCTTGTCGGCCATCGCGGACGCCGGCACCAGGTCCTTGCCGTCCAGGTGGCCGCAGCGCTTCGGGAAGACCTGGTCCTCGACGTGCAGCGCCGCGGCGCCGGCGCGCTCGTACTCGACCACGGTGCGGATGCAGCACTCGACCTCGCCGTAGCCGGTGTCGGCGTCGGCGATCACGGGCAGCTTGCTCGCGTCGGCGATCTCGCGGATGGTGCGGCACATCTCGGTCAGCGTGATGAGCCCGATGTCCGGGTAGCCGGCCACGTTCGCCGTGGCGCCGCCGCTGATGTAGCAGGCCTCGAATCCCGCCTGCGCCACCGCGCGCGCCACGAGCGCGTTGAAGGCTCCGGGCACCATCACGGTGCCCCGTTCCCATGCTTCGCGCAGGGCGCGGCCCGGGTGAGTGGCGTTGGGACGGTCGGTGGTCATGGCTGCGTTCCTTCCTTCACGAAGCGGTAGGGGCCGGTCACCGCGCCCCACACCTGCTTGCCTGCCGCGTCGTAGCCGCGGTCCCAGCTCAGCAGCAGCGTGGGCGCCACGGTCACCTGGCTGGTGGCGTAGGTCGCGCCGCGGCGGTTGCTGGTGCAGCCGTCGCCCGAGGTGCCGCCCGCCAGCGTGCCATCGGCGGCGCGGCGCAGCGTCACGCTGCAGCCCATGCGCGGCTCCAGCAGCGTCGGGTCCATCGCGTTCATGCGTGTCGGGTCGCGCCACGCGCCTGCGAACGCCAGTGGGTCGCCGGGCAGTTCGTAGACCACGCTCTCGCAGGCGTCGCCCGGGGCGTCGATCAGGTGGTAGACGCGTTGGCGGTACGGCGCGTCCTGCGTGTCGGCCATGGCCTGCTCGACATAGAACCACGGGCCGTCGGTGCGGTCGGGCCAGATGCGCACGATGTGCAGCCGCACGTCGTAGTAGTTCGGGTCGGTGGCGGACTGCGCCGCGCTGGACCAGTTGCCGGCCATCCACGCCGTGGCATCGTCGACAGCCCTGCCGGTGGCGGTGGGGGGCGGCGGCAGCAGCGCGCCGCCGTTCACGGCCTCGGTGTCGTGGCAGCCGGCCGGCAGCGTTGCTGCGGCAACGGCCAGGCTGACGGAAACGGCCGGGAAAAACAGGGTCCGCGTGGGGCGCATGCGCGGTCGATCGTACCGCCGCCTCCCCGTCCCTGCAGGTTGGGCTACGATCGGGGGACTACCCATTCCGCCCGTTTTCATTCCAAAAGGAGTCCCCGATGGCCACCGCCACCCCCGCCAACCCCGTCTCCACCCCCAAGCCCGTCGACACCCGCGGACTCGCGAACCAGGTGATCGGCGAGACCAAGATCTGCGCCGTCACGCAGACCGAGCTCATCTACCGCGGCTACGAGATCGCCGACCTGGCCGCGAACGCCACGTTCGAGCAGGTCTCGTTCCTGGTGCTGGTCGGCCACAAGCCCACCACGGCCGAGCTCGAGGCGTTCAACAAGGAGATCCGCGGCATGCGCGACGTGCCCGCGAACGTCCGCGAGCGCCTGCAGCAGGTCGTCAAGGACAGCCCCGCGGCGCACCCCATGAGCCTGCTGCGCACCGGCGTCAGCATGCTGAGCCACGTGGACACCGAGTGCGAGTCCAACGCCCCGGACGCCGAGCTGCGCAAGGCCAAGCGCCTGCTGGCCAAGATCCCCACGCTGATCGGCATCATCCAGCGCGCCGTCGAGGGCAAGCTGGCGCTCGACCCGGATCCCTCGCTGGGCCACGCGGCCAACCTGATGTGGATGATGACGGGCAAGAAGCCCTCCGAGCTCGAGGCGCGGATCATGGACGTCAGCCTGATCCTGTACGCGGAGCACGACTTCAACGCCAGCACGTTCACCTGCCGCTGCATCGCCAGCACCGAGAGCGACATGCACAGCGCGGTCTGCGGCGGCATCGGCGCGCTGAAGGGCCCGCTGCACGGCGGCGCCAACGAGATGGCGATGGAGATGCTCAAGGACATCGACCGCGACTGCGCCGGCGGCGCCATGACCACCGACGCCTGGATGCAGCGCGCCTTCGCCGAGAAGCGCAAGCTGATGGGCTTCGGCCACCGCGTCTACAAGAACGGCGACCACCGCGCGGGCATCCTGCGCAGCTGGGGCCTGAAGCTGGCCGAGCAGATGGGCCCCGATGCCAAGAAGTGGTTCGACCTGGGCGACCAGGTGCAGGCCATCATGCTGCGCGACAAGAACATCCACCCCAACGTGGACTTCCCCTGCGGCATGACCTACTTCATCATGGGCATCCCGGTGCCGCAGTACACGCCGATCTTCGTGGCCGCCCGCATCACCGGCTGGTGCGCGCACATCATGGAGCAGCACCAGAACAACCGCATCATCCGCCCGCTGGCCGAGTACCAGGGGCCGATGAACCTGAAGTGGTGAGTGCCCTCACCGCACCCGCCGCGCGTCGTGCGCGGCGGCCAGCGGGGACCATTCGCCGTCGAAGGCGAACTCGTAGTTCTTCCAGCGGCCGATCGACCCACGGTTGATCGGCCGCTTCACTTGCTCGTGGCTGAGCGTGAGCACCGTGCGCGTGTTCGCCTCGGGGGCCAGGATGGCGGGGTCCATCGCGAGCCCCATGCGGCGAAGGCAGCGTTCGGCGTCCGCGGCGGGGTCGGCCACCAGGTCCTCGTAGACCAGCGCCTCGTGCGGGATGCCCAGCACCTGGAGCGCCTGCGGCACCAGCGTGCGCTCCAGTTCCATCACGGCCCGGATGTCCGCCAGGCTGCGGGTCCAGCCGAAGCTGGCGGGGTGGAAGTTGGAGAGCAGCAGGCTGATTGCCGTGTCGCGCGGGTCGCGGGCCATCCAGAGGCAGGTGGCGCCCGGCAGCACTGCCGCGACGGCCGGCAGCCAGCGCCACGTCTGGAGCGACTTGTCGAAGGTCCACGTCGTCCCCGGGCGGGCGCGGTCTCGGGCGCCCTCGACGTACGCGCGCTGCATGGCGGCCGCGGACGGCTGGTCCAGCATCCCCAGCCCCCGCGGCCAGGTGCCGGACGATTGCAGCGCGGTGCCAAGCTGGTGGATGCCGTCGTACTCGCCGATGCCCGTGATCGCGGGGTGCCGGTCCAGCATCTGCTCCAGGAGCGTGGTTCCGCTCCGTGGCATGCCGACGATCAGCGCCGTGCCCTGCACGGCCGGCGCACGCGGGGCGAACCACGGCTTGCCGCGCGCCAGCAGGTCGCTCTGCTGCGCGACCTCCGCGGCCAGCCCGCGCACGTCGAAGGCGCTGCCGGTCGTCGCGTGGACGTGCATCGCCAGTTCGAACGCCTGGCGGTACTGGCCCGCCGCGTCGAGCAGCCGCACGGCGTCGAACCCGGCAATGCGGCGCAGGGTCGCCTCGCCGGTGCCGCGTGCGGTCGCCTCCAGCTGCACGGCGGCCGCGGGCGCGTCGTCGCGGGCCAGCACGCGGGCGGTGAAGACCACGGCCCGCGGGTCCTGGGTCCACGCACCGCCGGCGTTCACGAGCGCACGGAGCGCATCCCAGCGCCCGGCGCGGTGCAGCACCTCGGCCAGCACCATGGCGGCGTCGACCGCGTTGGGTGCGTTGCGGTCGACCAGCCGACGCGCCCGGTCGATCGCGGCGTCGGACCGGCCCAGGCGGTGGTCGACGATGGCCCGGATCAGTTCGACCCGGTGGTCGCCTGCCACAAGGCGCAGCGCGGCGGACGACGCCCGGTCGGCGGCGCCCAGATGGCCCAGGCCGATGGCCGCGCGGGCCATCGCCAACCAGGCGTTTGCCAGCCGGGGCTGCCGCTGGGTCAGTTTATTGGCCTGTGCGTAGGCAGTCTCAAACTGCCGTGCGGCAAGGAGTTGCTCCAGTTCCGGGTTTCCGGGGTCCGCGGGCATGTGTACAGGCTAGCGCCGGGCGGGCCGGACCTTGTCCGATTTTCGGCTCCGCGCTTGCTTCCGGCCCGTCGCGGGGTACGTTCGGAAGTCGGCCCGCTCCTTTCGCGGCCGGATCTCCGTCCTCCTTCCCCTTTGGAGTGTTCCCAGATGAAGAGCATGATCCTGTCCGGCGCCGCCGTTGCGGCCCTGTCCTCGGCCGCTGCCGCTGACATCACGTTCACCCTGACCAACCAGACGTTCACGGGCTTCAACTTCAGCCAGTTCGTCGACTACACCCAGTTCAACATCGTCGGCACGCTCACGGGCGCGTCGATCAACGTGACGCTGAATTCCTCGACGAACTTCACGTACGCCGACGATCTGTGCGTGTACGTCGACGTGCAGCCGCTCGGTAGCGGCGGCTTCCTGCAGATCGGCGGCTTCAGCAACCTGAGCGCCGCGCAGCGCTACAGCTGGCCGAACGGTGGTTCGTCGACGCCCGGCGCGACCTCGATCGGCTCCGTCAACCTGACCACCGCCCTGAACTTCACGGGCAACGCGGCCACCGACGGCACGATCTGGATCGGCAATGGCTACGGCGCCTCGGGCACCGCGGGCACCTGGACCGGCACGGTCACGCTCCACGGCGTGAACGCGGTCGCCGTCCCCGCGCCGGGTGCGGTTGCGCTGCTGGGCCTCGCGGGCCTGGCCGCCGGCCGCCGCCGTCGCGCCTGACGTATCCAAACCTCCTCGGAGAGATCTCCAGGGCGGCCCGCTTGGGTCGCCCTGGATTCTTTTTGCCGTCAGCGCGCCTGGCGCCGTGCGTCGTGCCGCGCCGCCAGCGCGTCCCATGCCGGCCCGAACGCCCACTCGTAGTGGCGCCAGCGCCCGATGCTGGACGCATTGATCGGCGCCTTGACCTGGGCGTGGCTCAGCGTCAGCGCGGTGCGCGCGTTCGCCTCGGGCCGCAGCACGCGTTCGGAGGGGCCCAGCCCCAGGAGCCGCAGGCACCGCGCTGCGTGGCCTGCCGGGTCCGCCACCAGGTCCTCGTAGACCACCGTCTCGTGCGGCAGGCCGAGCGCGGTGAGTGCACCGGGCAGGATCGACTCCTGCGCCTCGACCACGCGGCGCACCGTCTCGAGCGACGACGTCCAGCCCTCGCGGTCGGGCGTGAAGTACGACAGGTGGATGCTGATCGCCATGTCGCGCGGGTCGCGCACCATGTGCAGGCAGCGCGTGCCGGGAAGCACCGCGGCCAGCGCGGGCAGCATGCGCCAGGCGCGCAGGTTCTTGTCGAGCATCCATCGCGCGCCAGGGCGGCGCCGGCGCTGCGCGTCGTTCAGGAACGTGCGCTGCAGCCGCCCGGCGTCCGGGCGCGTCAGCTGCGCCAGCGCGGGGCCGGTGCGGCCCATCGCCGAGAGCTCCTCGCCCAGGAAGCGCATGCCGTCGTACTCGCCGATGCCGCTGATCTCCGGGTGCGCGTCGAGCATCTGCTCGAGCAGCGTGGTGCCGCTGCGGGGCAGGGCGACGAACATCGCCAGCCCGTCCACCGGGTCGGCCTGCGGCGTGAACCAGCGCCCGCGCGCGAGCAGCGCCTGCTGGCCCCGCAC